>DATBQE010000142.1:0-7371 GCA_036561005.1 Burkholderiaceae bacterium
CTGGCGGGTGCGTATCGCACTGGCCCTCAAGGGTTTGCCATATGAGACCGTGCCGGTTCATCTGCTGCGCGACGGCGGCCAGCAACTGACGGCGGAGTATCGCCGGCTCAATCCCGATGCGCTGGTGCCGGCCCTGGTTGACGACGCAGCCGCCAGCACCGCCGTACTGACGCAATCGCTGGCAATCATCGAATACCTGGAAGAAACGCATCCGGCACCGCCGCTTTTGCCGCCAGCTGCCCTGGATCGAGCGCATGTGCGCGGTCTTGCATTGTCGGTTGCCTGCGAAATTCATCCGCTCAACAACCTGCGCGTACTGCGGTATCTGGTGCGTCAATTGAAAGTCAGCGACGAGGACAAGGATGCATGGTATCGCCATTGGTGCGAGCAAGGCTTGGCGACGATCGAGACCACTCTCGCAAAAGATCCACGAACCGGAACATTTTGTTGCGGCGAATCGCCGGGCCTGGCGGATTGTTTCCTGATTCCGCAGGTCGCGAATGCGCAGCGGCTCAATTGCGATTTGTCCGCGATGCCGACCGTCATGCTGATCAATCAAAGTTGTATGGCGCTCCCGGCATTCGGCGACTCCGCTCCCGCCCGGCAACCCGACGCGGAGTGATTGCGGGATCTACCGGCTTGGATCGGATACGAATGCGGCCAAAAACCGATGTGTTAATTACCGCACGGATATTTCATGCCCGCTCAAGTATCCTGCCGTTCGAGCTCGAAATAGAGTGAAAATAGTAGGCAAACATTCCTCAAGTTCAACTGGAGAGTGTGCATGGCAAACAACACGGTGGAAAATATCGAGCGCTTGCACGATACGCCAGAATATATCCAGGCAAAATTCCTGTTATCCGAGCGAGACCTTCTGCAAGGTCGGCTAAGAGAAGTCAACAAGACGCTCAGGAAGCTGGATACGATTGCGGCCGGGGTAACCGGCCTGGCCAGAAAAGCCCCGTTGGTCGCTTCAAAATCCCCCACTTTTGGTCGGTCAAATTCCCCCACCCAGGACGTTATAAATTGTAATGCAATCGGTCGGAATAGGTCGATTCTTTAATCCAATTCCTTGGCGGAATGCTGCATCCTTTACTTCGTAGCGAAACTTTCGTGGGCACCGTTACATCATTTCAGCGTCATCATCATTTTCTGTAGACGCTTTTTGAATGATTCGGCATTCTCGGCGCAGCCGCCGCCGGCGTCCTGATAAGGCGCCGGGAATTCGGTGGCGTGTTCCGGGCCATGATGTCGCTTGCCCCGCCTTCGGCGGGGTTTGGCCGCCAACCGGCCAAACGACATGGCACGGCGATGAGACCGTCGCGAACGGATCATTTGTCTGGCTGTGGCTGCGCAAGTCGCGCAGCCGCCTCTTTGAGTCGATAGCTCTTGCCTTCGAATTCGAGCAAATGCGAACGATGCATCAGCCGATCGAGAATGGTGGTCGCCATCGTATTATCTCCCAGGTATTTGCCCCAGTCCTGAACGACGCGATTTGAAGTCACGAGGACGCTGCGCCGCAACTTGTATCGCTGGTGGACAATCGTTTGCAAAAGTTCGCCCGCGCTTTCGCTGATGCGCCTTGCCAGAAACAAGTCGTCCAGCACAACAAGATCAGCCTCGATCAACGGGCGAAGCTTACGCTTGAGGTCGGTACCGTCGCATAGTGCGTATTGGACGAAGACACTATCGGCCTCCAAATACCGGACGTCGTGGCCTTGTAATGTGGCCTGGTAGGCGACAGCCTTGGCGATATGACTCTTGCCAGTTCCGGTTTTGCCGACCAGCAAGCCATTTTGACCTTCGGCGATGAATTTGAGTGTATGCAGTTCAAAGCAAGCCTGGCGTGGCAGTTTCGGATTGAAACGCCAGTCGAAGTCGGCCAACGTTACACGTTCATCCAGACCGGACTGATGATAGCGGCGCTCCATCAGTCGCGAACGGCGCCGGTCAAGCTCATCTTGCAAGATCATCGAGAAAGTATCCAGAAACGGCTCCTGATTCGACTGTGCCTGCAAAATTCGGGTGTTCAATGTCGCTTGAATGCCGGACAAGCGCAATTCATGTAGCGCGCGTTCAATTTCAATTATGCTCATACTCATGGTGCGGAATCCTTCACGGTAGGTAGTAAGGCGGCGCTGCTTTGCGCGCCGAGGTTGAACAGATCGGCATAGTCGTCGCCGCTCCGAATCAAAGGGTCATCCTGCGTCAATGCCAGTTCGCCTTGAACCGGCGCGTCGAGGTCGGCCAAGGCTTCATTGAGAAGGCGCTCGCTCAGCGCTTTCACTTGTTTGTAGCTGTGTACACCGTCTTGCAACGCCATGGCGCAAGCACGATCGATCAGTTGGCGCGGATAGCGTTTGGCGAGGCCGACGATGCCCCACATCTTGCGCTGGCCGACACGCCCTTCGCTATCGAACAGGCTTTGACACAATTGCGCGGTAGCCGGACCGATGGCCGTGGCCTGGGCCAGAATGCGGCGTGTTTCGCGTGACGGGTTGAAGAGCCGTTCGTTGTCCGGCAAGGCGACACTGCCTGGCTTGGTTGAGCGTGCGTGGGTGCGCAACAAGGACTTGGTCAGAAGGTCGCGAATTTCGAGATGATGGTCGAACAGACGTACCAGTACTCGACTGCCGATGGCTGCCGGGCGGGCGGCGTAGCTACAGTAATCGACACGTACGCAGGTGTCGTCGCCAACCGTGTAACTGGATTCGGTGAAATATTGGAAGCCTTGCAGCGGCAGAGGTTTCAGGAACGGCCGTTCCTCCTGAAACAGGGCTTCAACCTGACGCCGCGTGCTGCCGTGGATGCGTTGCGCTGCCCACTTGGTTTCCCAATGTTCGAGGAATTCGTTCTGTTCTTCGATCGACGCAAAGCGCCGGCCTTTGAGCGCGGTGCTCTGCGTATGCTGAATGGCGTTCTCGACTGTGCCTTTCTCGTAAGTCATCAACTGCTTGTCATGCGGATGGTTCTGTATCCGTAATCCCCACTTTCGAAATTACCCATCCATTCCATCCGAAGCGTGGAATGCGTTTCGTACTGATGACGCGCCGCCTGAATTGGGGCGAAGATCGGGTGATGTATTACGACGCAAAAGGGCGATTGTGCTCGGTGTTGGCGTCATGGACGGATGTTCCTGGCCTGGATCTGTTTGCTCAGGCGTCCGCCGGCCGATCTTGCTTTCGAGCAGACGATTTACTCCAATTGTGTGTGCTGATCGATGAGTTGACTGGAGGGCAAGATGTTAAATAAATTACGCCGCGAATGTAATAATAAATATGCCGCAGCATTGAAATGCGATTACGCAGTTATTAGATGGATATTCAGAAATTATCCCTTATATGAAGCTCCAAGTTATGCAGATATTTATCTTGACATTTTCAATACTGCGGCATATTTTATATTACATCCATTTTGCACGAATCACCGACATGACGAAACCAGACCCGAAGCTCGACCGCTTGCGCCGTCAGGGCATGCTCAATCCCGACCCACAGCGTGTGCAGGCACCATGGTTCAAATCGGGCGATTTCTTCGATGCCAACGATCTGCTCCAGACGAAGTACGAAATGCTGCGTCACGTTCGTGTCGATGGCGCCGCCAAAGCGGACGCTGCTGCCTTGTTCGGCGTGTCGCGCCCAACCTTGTATCAAGCCGAGGCAGCTTTCTCCCGCGATGGCCTTGCCGGTTTGCTGCCCAAACAAAGAGGCCCAAAAGGGGCGCACAAGCTCACCGACGAGGTGATGGCGTTCATCGAGCAGCAATTGCAAGGCGATGGGACTATTCATGCTCGTGCCCTGGCGCAAGAAATCGAATCAGCGTTGGGCCTTTCAATCCACCCACGCAGCATCGAACGTGCGATCGCACGCAAAAAAAAACCGTAGAGGAAACATCCGCAGTGGAATTGCCGCCATCGGCAACCACGCTCTACGAGACCATACGCGCGGACCTGCTGCACGGCCAAGCGTGCCGCGAAGGAATGACGGCCCTTCGCTTCCACGGCATGCTGCAAGGGCTGGCGATCTTGCTCAAGGCACCGGCAGAGCCGCCGCAGAAAGCCACTGCTCCCGTCGATCGATCGCTGCGTTGCGACAGCGAATTTGTTCGCCTGCTTGCCAATCTGGTGTTACATACCCATTCGGAGCTCACCCATGTCTGCTGATCATTTCCAGAAAGTTACCGCCGACCATCTTCGGCGCGATGCATTCCTCTATGTCCGCCAATCGTCGTTGCGCCAGGTCCTCGAGAATACCGAAAGCACCAAACGACAATACGCGCTACGTGATCGTGCCGTGTCGATGGGATGGCCGATCGAGCGCATTCACGTCATTGACACTGACTTGGGGTTGTCCGGCGCCAGCGCCCAAGACCGCGACGGATTTCGGCGCCTGGTATCCGAAGTGGCCAATGGTCATGCCGGCATCGTGCTTGGTCTGGAGGTGTCGCGCCTGGCACGCAACAACGCCGACTGGCATCGTTTGCTTGAACTATCAGCGTTGACACAAACTTTGATTCTCGACGAGGACGGCGTCTACGATCCGGCGTATTTCAACGACCGCCTGTTACTTGGCTTGAAAGGCGCCATGAGCGAAGCAGAACTGCATGTGCTCAAGGCACGCCTTCAAGGAGGAATGCGGAATAAGGCTCGTCGCGGTGAACTGGAAGTGCCGCTGCCTATCGGCTTGGTCTATCATCTCGACGGATCAGTCGTGCTCGATCCAGATCAAGCGATTCGAGCGGCCATGCAATTGCTGTTCAATACGTTTCGCCAGACCAAGTCAGCGACTGCAACGGTCAAACGATTTCGTCGCGAGGGATGGCTGCTCCCGCGGCGAATTCGCAAAGGGATTGGCAAGGGCGATGTTCTGTGGGGGCCACTGGAGCACTGTCGCGCCGTACAAGTCTTGCATAATCCGCGTTACGCGGGTGCATTTGCCTACGGACGTACGCGAACTTCGCCAAGAGGCGAGCACAAGCACTCGCAACTCAAAGTTGCGCAAGAGGATTGGTTGGTGCTGATTCGTGATGCTCACCCTGGTTATATCGATTGGGATGAATTCGAACGCAACCAGGCCACGCTCAAGCGCAACCGAGACGGTTTCGGCCCCGGGAATCGCGGCCGTATGCCTCGTGAAGGCGTCGGTTTGCTACAAGGGCGTGTCGTGTGCGGCATCTGCGGTGCACGCATGCGCGTGCGCTATCAGCAATTGGCGGACAAACTTGTGCCGTACTACGTTTGCGCCGAGAACTCGGTCCGGCGCGCCGACAAGCTATGTCAGTCTGTGCGCGGGCGTGAAGTTGACGAGAGCTTAAGCGCATTGCTATTGGAGAGTGTTGCACCGGCGGCCATCGAAGTCGCATTGGCTGTCGAGGGCGAGATTGCCGGTCGCATTGAGCAGGCCAGCGCCCAGCGCACCACACAACTAACCCGGGCACGCTATGACGCTGAACTTGCACGCCGGCGCTACTTAAGCGTTGATCCCGCCAACCGACTTGTCGCCGACTCCTTGGAATCAGACTGGAACGAACGCCTGAGGTTGCTCGATTCCTTGCAGCAGGAGCATGAACGCCACCAGCAAGCCGACCAAAAGTTGCTGGGAGACGATGCGCGTGCACGGATTCGTCAACTGGCCGAGGACTTTCCGCGCGTTTGGCACGACGAGCGAGTCGAGCCAATCGAGCGCAAGCGCATGCTGGCGTTGTTGATTGAGGATGTAACTTTGATCAAATCGGAACGCATCGCGATTCATGTGCGTTTCCGTGGTGGACGGACGACGTCGCTGGAAATCGATAAACCCAAGCCGATCGCATTGATTCGCAAAACCAAGGACGAGGTAGTAAAAGCCGTCGACGAACTGCTTGAGAATTATTCCGATCGTCAAGTCGCACAGCAACTCAACGAGCTTGGATACAAGAATTGGCGAGGTCAGTCATTCACGCATAAAAAGGTCATTGTGATCCGCCTGGCATATCATCTCAAGAGCCGCTTTGAACGCTTACGCGAGCGCGGCATGCTGTCGGCGAACGAACTTGCTGCGCAATTGGGGGTGTGTAAGGAAACAATTTATCATTGGGGCCATGCGGGCTTTTTAAAGGAGCATTGGTATGGCAACAAACACCGTTGCCTCTATGAACCAGTCGGCAACGTCATACTGGTCAAAGGGCAAGGTGGACGATATGCGTCAACTCCACCCACTTTTATCGCTGCTTAATTTGCCAAACAAGGTGCAATATGAAACCTACGCCTTGCGATCGGGGTCGCGGACGCGCGCCGGGTCGGCCACGACGCCATAGTGCGCCAGCACAGCGGCATAGACCGAATTCAGCTCCGGTTCGTAAAGGTCGGGCTTGATGACGCCTTCCTTCAGATTGTCCAGAACGCAATATTGAGCACAACCGCCGAAATACCGCCAGGCCTGCTCGTGCAGCTGAGCCCAAACTTCCTTGCTTGATTTCCACACCACGCGCCGAAAGCAACGGCGCGAATACCGCATCGTCATAATGAACAGCCTAGGCCGACGGTAGCGGCCGGTGGCCGAAACGAGGGTGAGTGCGCCTTCGCCGTAATCGACCTGCACCTCTTCGCCGGGCGCAAATTCGAGCCGGTCGAACTGTTTGGGATCATGCTCAACCATCGTAGCGGCGAAGCGTTTGACGCTGTTGTAGCTGGCGCCGAAGGCAAACTTGTCAACGAGATCCTGGAAAATCGCCGTGAAATTGCGCCGCAGACGAAGTTGGGCTTGTATAAACTCCCGGTGCGGCTCACATTCTGACGGTCGACCCGGTGGTCGGGGTGGGGGAATTTGACTGATCGAGCCGGTGGTCGCCCCGGGGGAATTTGACTGTTCCTCGAAGCGCTTGGCGAGGCTGCGGATCGTCTTGCGATCAATTTGTGTGATGCGCGCAATTTGGCGCTGGCTCTGGCCGGCCGCCAGCAGCGTAAATACCGTTGTTTGCATATGTGGTTTCAAGACATTCACTCCAAATCCCCTTCGATAAATGAAGGGAGAAGGTAACGTCCTGTCGCCGCGTCGCGGCGCCTTTGAAACGCGAAATAATGCTCTATCGCATCATTGCGCGGCCATCAGGGTGGGGGATTTTGAATCGACCAAAGGTGGGGGAATTTGACCGGCCAACGGGGGCATCCACATCGTCGTAGGTCGTTCCGCGTCCACCAACGCGTCCACAATCACCGGGTTCGAACACCAGCTTGAGGGCTTTGAAAAAGCAGTTTCCACATCTCAGTGCTTAGGGAAGCATTTATCGTGGTGGCGACCACAAAGCGATTGTTTGCGATACAGCAACAAGGGCTTTGGCCGCGCAAGCAGATGCGAAACTTCGCTGATGGCGAGACCCAGGGTCTCCGCATCA
>DATBQE010000143.1:0-5228 GCA_036561005.1 Burkholderiaceae bacterium
CGGTCCACCTTCAACAACATAGGAGTTCATCATGCATTTCATCGCCCGATCGTCCAGCACCACACTGCCAGATGACAAAACCATGCATTCCACCGGCATCCTCACAATACCACTGACGGTAGTGTGCACGATTCCAACTTCACGGGACCAAAATGAGTCCGTTTTCGGTGCAAATTAACAGGTAGCGGGCAGCAGCAACTTACGTGCATTCGATACGCTCAGTACCACAAACGGAACAAGTAGCAAGCTTGTCTGTGCAGGCCACCAAAACTCCGCAGGTTGGGCAACGGCCAGTTTCAATGGCCTCATCATGTGGGGTTAACAAATATGCTTTGCTTGGTCGACACAAAATCTCAACATATGGTTCATCAGATTCCCCCTTTATGAAACTTGTTCGAACCAACGCGTATCGATCCCCAAAATCAGGATTCATTCCTTCACCATCAAATTTCTTAGCAAAAACATCAAAAACGCGATTTAAAATTTCGACGAATTCGCGTTCATTTAGTGCGGTCAGCTGAGATACGATGTTATCCATTGCCTCTGAAATCATTACCATGTCAGTATTTCTCCATCTTTTAGAATGATCATAAGCTCATCAGGTACATTATCGACCCCAAACGCCCTACCCACGCCGCGCAGAGCTTCTTCCTTGCTAAGTCCAACGGCTCGACCGTCAATAATTACTCGATTACATTGTTTCAATGCTTTCTTAATATTGTTCTTAACCGCCTCGTTCGTTGCGGAATCCAGAGTTTTGAGTTCCCATTTGATACCACTGACGAAAAAATCCGCGCCCTGCGTTGCTGCACCCCCACGAATATAAATTCCCACGCCAAGCCGTTCTGACGTAAGCGTCCAACGGCCCCACCTATCCAGCAGAGCTAGGATGCAATAGGCGCTCGCAAAGGCAGCAATTCATCAATCCGACTATTAGGCCAAGTCGGCAGTTTCTCCAGCGTATCGCGCAACCAAGCCAGCGGCTCAAGCCCATTGAGCTTCGCCGTTGCGAGCAAGCTCTGTATTGCTGCGGCGCGTACGCCGGCACGTTCGGATCCGGCGAAGAGCCAATTTTTCCGGCCCAGCGCAATCGGGCGGATCGCGTTTTCCACGGCATTGTTGTCGATTGGCAGATGTCCCGCTGCGGCATAGCGCGCGAGCGCAGGCCAGCGTTTGAGGCTGTAATCGAGAGCGCGCGCCAAGCCGCTGCCGTCCGCCGCTTTGCGGCGCTGGGCGATCATCCAATCGTGCAAGGCAAAGAGCTTGGGCAGCGCCTCCTTCTCCCGTCGTATCGACCGGACCTCGACGTTGTCATTCTTGCTCTGCGCTTCAAGGGCATACAATTCACCGATGCGGCGTAATGCCTCTTCGGCCACGGGATGCACTCCTGTGACCTGCAGTTCAAAGAACTTGCGCCGCGCATGGGCCAGACAGCTGAGCTCGATGACGCCTTGGCGGAACAATGCCTTGTAGCCGCCATAGTCATCCACCATGAGATGGCCCCGTCAATCTTGAAGGAATTGGCGCGCATGCTCGCCGCTGCGGCTGGTTTGGTAGTCGAATACGACCATGGGCGGGCCATGCTCCAGGTCGTTGCTGCGATAGGCCCACAGGTAGGCACGTTTGGTCTTGCCTTTGCCAGGATCCAGCTGCTGCACCGGCGTTTCGTCGGCATGCAGTACCTGACCTTGTTTGAGGAGTTCAGCCATCCGGTCGGCCAGCGGCTGCAGATGGGCGCCGATCTGCCCCACCCATTGTGCAAGCGTGGAGCGGGCGATCGGCACGCCGTGGCGTGCACTGATTTGTTCAATACGGTACAGCGGCAAATGGTCGAGGTATTTCTGGATCAGCACCCAGGCATGCAAACCCGGTGCGGCCAGGCCACCATCGATCACCGCAGGCGGAATGGGCGCGGCCACCATCGTTTCGCAGCCACGGCAGGCATATTGCGGCCGGATGTGGCGATGCACGAAGAAACGGGCCGGTTCGACGTCAAGCTGCTCGCTGACGTCTTCGCCGATCTTGACCAGATCGCGGCCACACTGGCCGCAGGTACAGCTATCCGGTTCGTGCCAGTGTTCGATGCGCGGCAGCTCGGGCGGCAGCGCCTTGCGCCCGGTGGGCTTGGCGCGGCGTACGGGTGGTTCCTGCTGATGTTCGAGTTCGGTGACGATGGCGGCGCCGTCTTCGTCCATGTTGTCGGCGAACAGTTCGCGCTGTTCTGCGGTGAACGCTTCGGATTTGACGCCAAACTGGATGCGTTTGCGATGGGCCAATTCCAGCATCAGTGCCTGGATCTTCAGTTCCTTGGCATGCAGTTCGGCATCTTGGCGGGCAATTCTTTCGACACCTTGTTGCGCTTGCTGCAGTTGCGCCGTCAGTTGTGCCACGACGGTGGGATGGAGGTTGGAGCGAGCGAGTTCTGCGGCGAAATCCATACGCCAAGTTTACCATTGAGTTCTTGTCTGCACACATGGATTTGCCGCATGGGATAAAAATTTTTTCGTAGCGTCACACACGCCATGTCGCTTGCGCTGCGGCGGTGAGCCGGCGCCAATCCACACCTGTCGTGAGCCATTGCCAATCGGCCTGATTCATGGGAAAGAGGGTGTCGTCGCTTTGCGGCCAGGTGAAGCGGCCTTTATGCAGGCGGCGCACGCACAGCCACACGCCGGTGCCGTCCCATATCAGCAGTTTGATGCGGTTGCCGGCGCGGTTGCGGAACGCGTAGGCGCTGCCATCTGTAGGGGCCTTGCCCAAACTTTCCTGCACAAGGAGCGACAACCCGTCGGCACCTTTGCGAATGTCGACCGGTTCCACCGCGAGGAACACTTGGGAAGGCGACAGCGGCCAACTCATGGCAGGCGCGAGAGCAATTGCACGAAGGTTTCCTGGTCGAGCGTAGTCGGCAATGTCACCTGCCAGCCGGCAGGGCTATGCAGGACAATCTCCCAATGCCGGCATTGCCACTGATCTGTGCCTCTACCAAGGTCAGCTTTGTTGGCGCTGCTATCTGACTTGTCGCCTGCGCGGCCTTCGCAGCCGCCGCTTCCCGAATCAGTCGGCGCCAGCGATCAAACGACGACAGTGACAGTTCTTCTTGATTGCAGTAATCGTGACCTGCTCCCCAATATAGTCCGAAGCCGAATTAGAGTCTGTGGTTAAAAATCTCTCTGCAAATTCCCGTGGCGCCATATAGCCAAGCGTACTGTGCGGCCGGATGTCGTTGTACTCTTGGCGCCAGGCCTCGATTTCTCGCCTGGCATGACGCATCGATATGAACCAATGTTCGTTCAGGCATTCGTCGCGGAATTTGCCATTGAAGCTTTCAATGTACGCATTTTCCTGCGGCTTGCCAGGTGTAATGAACTGCAAACGCAATTGCTTTCTGTAAGCCCATTCGTCAAGTACCTTGCCTGCAAATTCCGGACCATTGTCGACTGTCACTGACTCCGGTAAGCCTCGCATTTCCATCAAGCGCTCCAGGACTTCGACCACCCGATAGCCAGGCAGTGAAGTGTCGACTTCGATTGCCAGGCATTCCTTTGTGAAGTCGTCCACAATATTCAGGCAACGAAGCCGCCTGCCGTCGATCAACCCGTCTGAAACAAAATCCATCGACCAGCTTTTATTCGGTCCCACTGCCGGCACTTTGATCGACCGCTCAATTCCGGCTATCCGCTTGCGCTTTCGCCGCCGTACCATCAGGCCTGCCGCGTGGTACACGCGGTAGGTACGCTTTCTGTTGATGTCCCAGCCTTCTCGCCGCAACAACACATGCAGGCGGCGATAGCCGTAACGGCGCTTTTGCTCCGCCAATTCGATCAACCGTGCCTTCAGTTCTTCGTCGCCAGATCGCTTTGCCTGGTACCGATATAGCGATCTGGATATGCCTATCAGCCCACAGGCTCGTGTGATGCCCAGTTCGTGGGCCATCATCACGTGCGTTACCGCTGCACGCCGTTCCTGTGGGCCTACCACTTTCGGCTTACGACGTCCTTCAAGGCAGCGTTGTCGAGCAGAGATTCAGCCAGCAATCGTTTCAACTTGCCATTTTCCGCTTCCAGCGCCTTTAGCCGCTGCGCGTCGGAAACCGTCATTCCACCAAATTTGGCTTTCCAGTTATACAACGTCGCCTCGCTAATCCCATGCTTGCGGCACAATTCCGACACCTTCACGCCAGATTCCGCCTCTTTCAATACGTCGATTATCTGCTTTTCCGTAAATCGCTTTTTCATGCCTGCCTCCTGTTGGCAGACTCTAGATTATCACCGTACTAATTTCTGGGAGCAGGTCGATCGCGCTGACTTAGACCACTGGCTTTCCAGTGGCGGCTATGCTCGGCCCAGTAGGCCTGTTTCTTTGGATCGAGTTCCATTCGCTTTCCTCTTCTGGACTGAAAGCGCGCGAGTGTGCTTGTTCTTGTCGCGGATTGCTAGGTGGGGCGGTTGGACGCTTACGGTGAAGCAGGGGTTGCGCGGGGCACTGCCCCGCGCCTGTGAAACGGTCTCGCCTTGCTAGGCGAGACTCCTTCGCCACACTTTTGCAGTTGCAGTTACGTAGGGATTTGGGGTTGCTTCATCAATCGAGAGATTGATCTGGAGTTGTTGGTTCGCCGCTAGGCGGATGAGAATAAAACTCCGCTGAATCACCGCGGGCCATTTAGACAAATGAAACGTCCAGAAACGATATCGCCACCTTGCCGATGGCGACTCAGGATGGCCAAGATACATTTACATCGCCAAATTACGAAACAAAAGGATCTTCTCCTTCCGTACCGCTAGCCCTAAAACAAAATCCTTTCAGACCTGCTTCAACGACCCGTTGCTTAAATCTCTCCGTAACGTAAAGCGTTGTCGCACTGTCCGGCAAGAAGAAAATATCGTGCTCGCCAAGAGCACCCTCATCGAATACCCAATCAGCAAGCGACGTAAAAAGTCCCGCTTTCGTTCCAAATTCCTGAATATGGCCGCGCGAGTTTCTCCGATCAAGACAATCTATCAAATGCTTGGCTACAACCATGTAATATAGGTCAGACGAATCAGCAAGCCTTACGGGATAAAGATTGGCATCTCGCTCAAAAATATCATTTAAAGCATTTACTGCGCGATGGCTAATCAAATTAACCATCGCCGACCTTGGCGCATCACCGATTGGGGCAGGCTTCCTTTTTTTTCTCCCATTTCCCAAATATTGCTCCAATTGAGGTGCAATCCAAGAACCAAACT
>DATBQE010000144.1:0-35551 GCA_036561005.1 Burkholderiaceae bacterium
CCGTCTATCTGCCCGGCTTCAGCCTGCCACCTGCGCTGACCATCAGCGCGGACTTCGAGGCCGCACTGGCCCATGTCGCGTCGCCCGATAGTTTGTTGATCGCCGCCACATCTGTGGCGGGCCTGCGCCCCTTGCTGCAACGTCTGCATGGCCGCAATATTCCCAACCTGGTCTGGCTGTGCAAGGGATTTGAAGAAGGCTCGCGCCTCTTGCCGCATCAGGTGGCGCAGGAAATTCTCGGCGGCACCATTCCTACCGGCGCATTATCCGGCCCGTCGTTCGCGCAGGAAGTTGCACGCGGCATGCCGTGCGCGCTGACCATTGCATCGGAAACACCGGCCTTGTGCGAACGCGTTGTGGCTGCCCTGCACGGCAACAACATCCGCGTCTATTCGAGCGAAGACGTAGTCGGGGTCGAAGTCGGCGGTGCGGTCAAGAATATCCTGGCGATTGCCACCGGCATCATCGACGGCATGGGCCTGGGCCTCAATGCGCGTGCCGCACTGATCACGCGCGGCCTGGCTGAAATCACGCGCCTTGGCGTGGTACTCGGCGGCCACACCGAAACTTTCATGGGCTTAGCCGGCATGGGCGACTTGATTCTGACTTGCACAGGCGATCTGTCGCGCAACCGCAAGGTCGGACTCGGCCTTGCGCAAGGCAAGAAACTCGACGTGATCGTCGCCGAACTCGGCCATGTCGCCGAAGGCGTGCGTTGCGCGCAGGCGGTGCGTACGCTGGCGGCAGAATTAGGCGTCGACATGCCGATCACCCACGCCGTCGCCGCCGTATTGTTCGATGGCGACTCGGCCAAGGACATGGTCAAGCGCCTGCTGGCACGCGACCCGCGCGACGAAGCGGTGTAGCACTGCGGGCCGAGCAGCAAAGTGCACAGCCCATTATGCCTTGCTCAGCCGCCGCCAAGATAAATGAACTTGAACAGGAAGATCGCCGCGATGATCCAGATTACGACCGGCACTTCCTTGGCGCGTCCGCAGAACAGCTTCAAGCCGGCGTAGGTGATGAAACCGAATGCGACGCCGTTGGCGATCGAGTAGGTGAAAGGCATCATCAGCGCCGTGACAACGGCAGGCACACTTTCTGTCGTATCGTCCCAATCCAGATGCATCAATTCGCGCAGCATCAGGCACGACACGTAAAACAGTGCCGGTGCGGTCGCATAGGCCGGCACTGCGCCAGCCAGCGGAGCAATGAACAGGCAAGCCAGGAACAGCACGGCCACGGTGACCGCGGTAAGTCCGGTACGTCCGCCCGCCTGCACACCCGCTGCACTTTCGATATAGGCCGTGGTGCTTGAGGTGCCGAGGAATGAGCCTGCAACAATCGCGGCACTATCGGCCAGCAACGCCTTGTTCAGGCGTTCCATCTTGCCGTTGACCAGCAGGCCGGCGCGATTGGCCACACCCATCAGCGTACCCGTGGCATCAAACAGTTCGACCAGGAAAAACACCAACACGACATTCAGAATACCTACCGACAACGCGCCCATGATGTCGAGCTTGAACAGGGTCGGATCAATCGACGGCGGCGCAGAAAACACGCCACCGAATTTATTGCCGCCAAAGAAGAAACTCAGCACGGTCACAGTCAAGATACCGATCAGGATGGCGCCGCGGATCTTCAACCGGTCCAGCGTCACAATCAGGAAGAATCCGATGATGGCCAGCACCGCCGGCGCCTGATGCAGGTCGCCGAGCGTCACGTAGGTTGCCGGGCTGGCTGCAACAATGCCGCAATTCTTGAGCGAAATGATCGCCAGGAACAGGCCGATACCGGCCGTGATCGCCGTTCGTATCGACTGTGGAATGCCGTTGACGATCATTTCGCGAATCTTGAACAGGCTGACAGCGACAAACAGACAACCGGAGATAAATACGGCGCCCAATGCCACCTGCCATGGGAAACCCATGCCCTTGACCACTGCATAGGCGAAATAGGCATTGAGACCCATGCCGGGCGCCAGGGCGATCGGATAGTTGGCATACAAGCCCATGATCAGGCAGCCGATTGCGGCGGCGATGCAAGTCGCGACAAACACCGACTCCCTTGGCATGCCGGCATCGCCCAAAATGGAAGGATTGACGAAGATGATATAAGCCATCGTCAAAAAGGTGGTCAAGCCAGCCAGCAACTCGGTTCTTATGTCGGTCCGATTTGCACTAAGCTGGAAAAATTTCTCCAAAAATCCCATCGTCTGTCTCCTGATCAATCATTTTCGTTGTATTTTCTGCTTCCCCTGCTGCATTCCGAAACATCGGCAAAATAGCGCATCCCACTGCCAGGATGGTGAGGGCCTGTTAGCATTTGATTCGGGAGATGCGTTCCGAATTAAATGCTAACAGGCCCTAATGTCGTCCAAATTTCACGCAATGACATATCGAATCAATCAATAATCGATATGGGCTGTGGATGATATGCCACTTGCCAAAAAGTTACAGATTCAGCCATGCCGACTTCAGATAGAATTGCGCTTGACTTGCCCTTCCCGCACTAGGAGATCTTGCAATGGCTGAAGAGAAAAAAGAACCCTGGCTCAATTACCTGGCCCTGTCCACTGTCATTTTTGCCGTCTGCGCCACGCTGTCGACCTTTAAGGGCGGCGGCTATTCAACACGCAGCGTGTTGAGCCAGGCCCAGGCGTCCGACCAGTGGGCGTTCTACCAGGCAAAGAGCATCAAGGAAAACCTCTATCAGTTGCAATTGGAGAAGGTGCAACTGGAGATCAAACTCGATGCCGACGCCAACGCGGCCAAGCGCGCTGCCTACCAGGAAGCCGTCGAAAGCTACCAGAAAAAAGTCGCCGCGTACGCCAAGGACAAGGCCGACATCAAGCTGCAGGCCGAGAGTCTGGAGAAACTGCGCGACGATGCCAAGAAACACGGCGAGCCGTTTGGACTGGCTGTCATCCTGCTGCAGATCGCGATTCTGATCTCGTCGATTGCCGCTTTGCTCAAGCGCAAGGAGTTATGGTATCTGGCCATGCCGGTCGGAATCGTCGGCATCGTATTTTTTGCCGACGGTTTCCTGCTATTTTATTAGGGACCACATCGCCATGTTCGCTAGCAACAAACGCCTGGTCATACTCGACGCCGACGGCACCACCATCGATGCCTACAGCGCCATCGACAAGGCGTTTTCCATGCACGGCATGGCCTTGGGCGACGAACAGCGCTTCCAGAAGCGCCGCCATTTGTTCAAGTACCTCGGCGGCCTGAAGGAATTTCCCTCCAATCTGAAAAAACAGATCGGCAAGCAAAAGCGCAAACAATTGATCGCCACACTGACCGACGTCTACCGCGAAGAGGCAATGCTTTACCCCGGCATCGCCGAGCTGGTGCAAACCCTCATCGATGCGCCCGACATCGTCGTCGGCCTGGTTACGCGTAACATCACCAATGAACCGAAAGAAACGTTGCGCCTGCTGTTCGAGCGTCACGACCTCGACATCGGCGCGCTCGATTTTCTTGTGCACATTCCGCTGAGCGAAGAAAAGACCAAGCACTTCAAGGCAGTGCGCACGGAATATGACGTGAACCCGGCGCGCAGCTATATCTGCGGCGACGAACACAAGGACTACCTGGCAGCCTTAGGTTCAGGCATGCACCCGTTCATGGTGTCTTACGGATTTGAAGACTTCAAACGGCTGACAGAGAAATTCGACGTGCCGGCGGAAATAATTTCGCGCACGCCTGAGGAACTGAGCGTGCGCTTGCTGCACGCCGTCGACATCGGAAATTGAAATCTATTTCTTGCTGCGGAATGCGGCAAGTCCGTTGGCTGCCTGCTTTTGCACGGCATTGCGCACCAGCGGGGTCCAACCCAGGAGCAGACCCTTGGTACCGAGAGCCTGACGCGACCAGCGCCAGAGATCGAAACTGTCGATGTGGCGCGCTATTTTTCCATCGCGAAAAATGAAGGTGGCGTGGATGTCGTTGACCACCGTGCGGCCGGTCTGGCTGAACAGATAAGTTGCCACCCAATGTGCCTTGCCGGTCTGTTCGTCGGCTTCAATGCCGTCGAACACCAGCGAGAAATCTTTGGCGCGGCTGGCCAGCATGCGCCACATGTCGGAAGCTTCCGTGCCATGCAAGGAAGGGAAAACCGGGTCGGTGAAATGTACATCGGCGGTGTAACAGGACGCCATGGTCTCGGCGTCGAGCTTCTGGAAGGCCGTGTAAAACGTGGTCAGCAATTTTGCGTTGGGATGCATGTCGAAATCCTTTGAAGGGAATACTTTTTCGCTTGACGTCATTTGCCGAGTTTCTTGCTCTTCTTGTGCCAGTCGCATTCGATGAGATGGTCGTTGACCATGCCGCAGGCTTGCATATAGGCATACATGATAGTCGAACCGACGAAACCGAAGCCGCGTTTTTTCAGATCCTTGCTCAGCTTGTCCGATATCTCTGACGTGGCCGGCAAGCTGCCGCGCCCGGAATAGCTGTTTTGCACGGGCTTGCCATCGACATACTCCCACAGGAAAGCATCGAAAGAGCCGAATTCCTTTTGCACCTCGATGTAACGCTGTGCGTTGTTGATGGTCGAACGTATCTTGGCTCGATTGCGGATGATGCCAGGGTTTTCCAGTAATTGCGCGACCTTGTCTTCGGTATATGCCGCAATCCGGCGCACGTTGAAGTTGTCGAACGCCTTGCGGTAACTCTCACGCTTGCGCAAGACCGTAATCCAGCTGAGGCCAGCCTGCGCGCCTTCGAGCGTCAGCATTTCGAATAGGCGGCAGTCGTCATGCAGCGGCACGCCCCATTCCTCGTCGTGATAGGACATATAGAGCGGATCATCGCCGCACCAGGCACAGCGCGTTGGCATGGTTTGTCTCCAAGAATAGGCTGAACGAAGTATAAAGCATACTTGGCTGTGCTTTAGCAATCCGGCTCCAATCGAGCTCATGATCGCACCCGTGCCCATAATCACGTCCGATTCCAGCCAGCACGATCTTTCTACTTGCCGTATCCTTACGCTTCGCCTAATCCAATACCCTCATCATGCGTAGCGCAGATCTCATTCGCCTTCTCGGTTTGGCCGCCATCTGGGGCGCCTCCTTCCTCTTCATGCGCATCGTGGCGCCGGTATTGGGGCCGCTCTGGACGGCTGAAGTGCGCGTCACCGTCGCCGGCGTGGCCATGCTCGGCTTCATGTTTGCCACACAACGCGGCATGGATTTTTCGCGCAACTGGAAAACCTACCTGGCAATCGGCACGCTCAACTCCGCCCTCCCATTTGCGCTGTTTTCCTATGCCGCCATTACACTTCCGGCCGGCTATTCGGCAATTCTCAATGCAACCAGTCCGCTGTGGGGTGCCTTGATCGGTGCGGCGCTGCTGGGCGAGAAACTCTCCGCGCGCAAACTGGCGGGGCTGAGCGCAGGCATCCTGGGCGTCACATTTCTTGTGCGCCTTGGGCCTGCAGCATTCAATGCGCAATTGGTGCTGGCCGCCCTCGCCTGTGTCGCAGCGGCGTTTTGCTACGGCCTAGCGGGTGCCTATACGAAATTGAAGTCTGCCGGCGTGGCGGCGCCGATGCTGGCAACCGGTTCGCAAATCGCGGCCGCCTTTGTGATTCTTCCCTTCCTGCCCCTGGCGCCGATACGCGGCGAGGTGACGATGACGATCGCAGTGTTCGCAGCGTTGCTGGCTTTGCTGTGCAGCGCTGTGGCGTATTTCATCTACTTTCGTCTGGTGGCCGATCTGGGACCCACCAAGGCATTGACGGTTACCTTCCTGATCCCCTTGTTTGCCCTGGTTTGGGGAGGGCTGTTCCTGCATGAGACGATCAACCTCAATACCTTGATCGGTTGCGCACTCGTTGTACTGGCCACCTGGCTTGTGCTGTTCGCGCCCAAGGCAGCGCAGCTCAAAGCAACGTAGCGTTTAGCGCGCCGCGCAGGGAATTGCAGACCACAATTTGTTCGGCGCTGTGCAGGTGCTCAATCGTCAATGCCGATTCGCCTGCCGCCCACGCCGGATCGTCGAGCAAGACAGCGCGCATGATGCCGGGCAGGACGCCTGACGATAGTGGCGGCGTGAACCAGCGGCCGTCGATTTTCAGGAACAGATTGGTTCGCCCACCTTCGGTCAACTCACCGCGCGCATTGCAGAATATGGTATCGAAGGCGCCCTGGGATTCGGCCGCGCGCCAGGAGGCATCGTAGTCGGCCCGCACCGTGGTCTTGTGTTTCAGGAACAATGCATCGGCCTCGACCGGACGATCAGCCAGCAACAACTTGACCGGCGTCGTCAACGTGGTCAACTGTCCTGGCTGAAGATCGAGCGCACCATCCTCGGACAGAGCCAACCGGAAGCGATGTGGTGTACCGGCAGGCAGCTTGGCGCAAGCATCGCGTAACAAACCGATGATTCTCGTTTCATTGAAAGAAAAACCAAAATAGTCGGCGGACGCTTTGAGTCGCTGCAAATGCCGGTGCAAATGGCGGCACCCCTCCTCCCTGGTGGCATGCATGGTTTCAAACAAATCGAACCCATGCGGCAAACCGGTAAGGAAGCGCGCCTTCAGGCTGCATTCTTCGAATTCCTCCTTGCTGTCGCTATCGAACACGATGCCGGCGCCGACGCCCATTTCGCCGGATCTTAGACCGTCGCGCAAGCCGCCCTGTTGCGGCGCCTGCAGCACCAGCGTACGGATCGGGACCGACAGGCAAAAGTCGCCGACTGTGCGATCTTCTGGCGCGGCATCGAACCAACCGATGGCACCGGTGTACCAGCCGCGTGGCGCAAGTTCGAGCTCGCGTATGATTTGCATGCTGCGATGCTTGGGCGCGCCAGTGATCGAGCCGCAGGGAAACAAAGCTCGCATCACTTGGGCAAGGCCCAACTCCGGGCGCAGACACGCCTGCACGGTCGATGTCATCTGCAGCACATCGGCATATCGCGTCACGTCGAACAGTTTCGACACCTGCACCGAACCGGTCTCGGCAACCCTGCCCAGGTCGTTGCGCAACAAGTCGACGATCATCAGGTTTTCTGCGCGGTTCTTTGGGTCTGCTGCGAGCCCAGCAGCACGTTGCACGTTCTCGCTGTCGTCACTGCCGGCTGCTGCGGTACCTTTCATGGGACGCGCGGTCAATTGTCCTTGCACGGCCCGGATAAACAATTCCGGCGAGAGTGACAGCACGGACTCCCCGCCTGGCAAGCCGATCAGGGCGCCATAGGGAACCGGCTGGCGCCGGCGCAATTGTCGGTACAAGGAAAAAATCGACCCGTACGCGTCAAAGCGCAGGCGATAGGTATAGTTGATTTGATAGGTGTCGCCGGCTTCAATGTAGGCGTGAATACGGTCTAGCGCAGCGTGAAATTGCGCTTCGTCGACATTGGCGCGCACTTGCGCAATACCGGCGGGTCTCGCAGGATCGGCACGCTGTTCCAGCCATGCGTCGGCCTGCCCGGCTGATAGAAACGTGCAATCGCGAAACAGCAACACCTGGCTGGTTGCGGCCGCCGGCAGTTTTCCGGCGTCCCCAATGCCTTGCAGGTCGGCACCCAGTTCGTAGCTCAGCAAGGCGACCGCGTGCAGGCCGTGCGCCAGCGCGTGTTGCATGGCGTCTAGCATGGCCGGGAAATCTTCGGCGCCGTGGCATTGCAGACGCTCGATGTAGCCGGTGTAGAGACGCGAACGCGGCAGCGCGTCGCTCGCGCCGCTATCGTCGCACAATGCAAAAATATCTGGTTCCGCCATTGTTTACAACGAAAGTTGCATCGCCCTCATGATAGCAAGATGGCGATCTGGGCCTGGGCGTGTTCGGACGGGTTGAGCTTGAAGCCGCTCTTGGCGAAGCGCTGCCAGCGTCCGAGCACGAGGCTGACCATCATGTTGGCGCGCAGGGCGACGGCGGCCTCTTCGGCCTGGCCCTGCGTGACGGCGACGCGCAAAGATTGTTTGAGCGCGAGCTCGATGCGTTCGATGAACTGGTTCATGCGCGTCTGCAGGCGCTCGTCTTCGTTGATCAGGGCATCGCCGATCATGACGCGCGTCATGCCGGGGTTGCGCTCGGCAAAATTGAGCAACATGCCGATGATGGCCTGCGCCTGGGCCAGGCCGTTTTCCTGCTGCGTTGAAATTTGATTGATCAGACCGAATACGGTCGACTCGATGAATTCGATCAAGCCTTCGAACATTTGCGCCTTGCTGGCGAAATGGCGATACAGGGCGGCCTCCGAGACATCGAGCCGCGCGGCCAATGCCGCTGTGGTTATTTTCTCGCCCTTCGGTTGTTCCAGCATCACTGCCAGCGTTTGCAGAATCTGCAGTTTGCGTTCGCCCGGTTTGGTAGTAGTCATATTGTCGTAGGTGAGCAAAGATCGGAACAACTGGCGGGGAGCGCCAGGCGCCGCAAATTTTTCGCAAGACTCCTGATGGATTTTACTTTGACATCGACATAAATGGGGCGCTTTGTCGGATTTGTTCGCTCTGTTGCGCTAACACCCTGTGCCGCACCAAGGTAGCCCGTGACCCAGGCGGTACGCAATCCCAACGCCTTGGCCGCCTTGAGATTGACAGCGGTATCCTCGACCAGGACGCAGCGCTGTGCCGCAATTCGCTCGCGCTTCAATAATTTTCGCAGCAGGCTCTTCGACGGCTTGGGCCGCAATTGCCGATGCACGTGCATGGCCTCGATGGGAATATGACGCGCGAAATGGCGATGCAGGCCCAGGTGGCGCACCACCTCACGCGAATAGCGGCGCGGCGCATTGGTGAGCAGGATTTTCCTGCCCGGCAGGCGTGTCAGCATGCGGCCAAGGCCGCGCTCAGCGCGAATCATTTGCCGCAAATCATCAAACCGGTGCGCCTCGCGCAGGAAATCCTCGGCTCTGACATCATGATGCTTTACCACGCCCAACAGGGTCGCGCCATAACGGCGCCAATAGTCGAGGCGCGCCGCATCGACAGTCGGGGCATCGGCCGGCACACCGTCGCGCCCCAATACCTGAGCCATGTAGGCATTCATATTGGCGTTGATGGCGGGGAAGATCGCATGCGAGGCGTCATGCAGCGTATTATCGAGATCGAAAAGCCAGGTCAGGGCGGGCCGGCGAAGCTTAATCATATTTTGGAGGTTGCATGCGCAAACAATTTATTCTTTGGATGATATTACTCCTGACGGCACTGCTGCCGTCGGAATTCGTGTTGGCCGACGATGCTTCCGCCGTCGCGCAGTCTCCATCGCAGTGGCAATCGAATGCTGGCACCAACCCGCCACGCGGGACACTGTATCAGGTTCGCCACCAAGGCCACACCAGTTACCTGTTCGGCACCATTCATGTGGGGAAAGCCGAATTCTTTCCGCTCGAACCACTGGCTACCCAAGGTCTGGCAGACGCGAATGTCGTAGCAATTGAGGTCGACATGCGCGATACGGCGGCATTGCAGAATGCCATGCTCAAGTATGGGATGTATGCCAATTCCGACACGGTAGAGAAGCACCTGTCGGCCGCTTCCTTGCAGCGCCTGAAAGCGGCGCTCGGCAACCTCGGTTTGCCGTACGACGGGATATCGCATTTCAAGGCCTGGATGATAGCCAATCTGATCACGATCGCTTCCGTGGAAAAGCAGGGCTACCATACGACCCAGAGTTCGGAATCCTTCCTGCTGGACACAGCCAAGGCTCAAGGCAAAGGCGTTGCGGGGCTGGAATCGGCTGCATTCCAACTTTCCCTGTTTGACAAGTTAACGGAAAAGCAACAAGAAGGGTATCTGATCGAAAGCCTGAACGATCTGGAATCGGGAGATACAGCCAAGAAAACGCAGGATTTGCTCGATGCCTGGTCCCGGGCCGACGAAACCGCCTTTGACGGATTGCTGCAGGAAGCCAAGGATGACAAGACCGTCAGCGGTCAATTCGTTTATCGCGAAATCCTCACCAAACGCAACCCGATGATGGCGAGCAAGATTGCCACGCTGATGAAGGAGAACAAATCGAGTTTCGTCGGGGTCGGTCTGCTACACCTGATCGGGCCCGGTGGCGTGCCGCAATTGCTTAAGAAGAAAGGGTATGAAGTCACGCGCCTATATTGACGCCATTGACGCGGCAGGCCGGCGTCTCCCATCGGTAACGCCGGGCCGAATCAATCAATGCGAGCGGATCATCGTGCCGAATGCCTGTTCCGTCAACACTTCAAGCAAGAGCGAATGCTCGATGCGGCCGTCGATAATGTGCACGGTATTGACACCCGACTTGGCAGCGTCGAGTGCCGAAGATATCTTCGGCAGCATGCCGCCCGATATGGTGCCGTCGGCAAACATTTCATCAATTTCGCGGGCCGACAAGTCAGTCACGAGATTGCCCTGCTTGTCCATGACGCCCGGGATGTTGGTCATCATGATCAATTTCTCGGCTTTCAGGATCTCGGCAATCTTGCCTGCCACCAGGTCGGCATTGATATTGTAGGCCTGCCCGTCGTCGCCGAAGCCGATCGGCGAGATGATGGGAATGAAGGCGTCGTCCTGCAGAGCTTTCACAACCGCCGGATTGATGGCATCGATCTCGCCGACGAAACCGATGTCGATGAACTGGCCGGGATTTTCCTTGTCCTGCATTTTCATCTTGCGCGCACGGATCAGGCCCCCATCCTTGCCGGTCAAGCCCACAGCCTGGCCGCCGTAGTGATTAATCAGCATCACAATATCCTGCTGCACTTCGCCGCCGAGGACCCATTCGACGACTTCCATGGTGTCTTCATCGGTAATGCGCATGCCCTGGATGAAGGTGCCCTGCTTGCCGATCTTTTTCAGCGCGTTGTCGATCTGCGGTCCGCCGCCGTGCACCACGACCGGGTTCATGCCGACCAGCTTGAGCAGAATCACGTCGCGCGCAAAGCCATGCTTCAAGCGTTCTTCCGTCATGGCATTGCCGCCGTATTTCACGACGATGGTCTTGCCATGGAACTTGCGGATGTAGGGCAGCGCTTCGGCTAGAATCTGCGCCTTGATATGGGGGGCAACGTCGCTGAGATCATCGGGAGGGACGCTCGAAGTGGTCATGGCGGATCCAGAAAATAGATTGACGCGATTTTACAGGGAAACGCCGCTCTGGTTTGCACTGCGGCTGAAAAAACCACCCCTTGTCATTCCCGTCACTATCCACTAATCTCTTGCCTACAATTTAACGGTGGAATATGTCAGAAGCCTTACATTCGGAACTCCATGCCTTGCGACCGGCCCTGCTGCGATTTGCCGTCCTGCAGTTGCGCAACGATGCGGTAGCGGAAGACGTTGTGCAAGACACCTTGATTGCCGTTCTGGAAAAGCCTGAACAATTTTCCGGCCAATCTTCCTTGCGCACCTACATTACGGGCATCCTGAAGCACAAGATCATCGATGTCATGCGCGCTTCCAAGCGCGTACGGCAGTTTGACGTTGCCGAAGACCAGTCGGAAGACGACGTCATCGATGCCTTGTTCAAGGCAGACGGGCACACAATCGACATACCGCGCGCCTGGGGCGATCCCGACGCAACCTTGGAGCAAAAAGATTTCTTCAGAGTAATGGAAATATGTCTGGAGAAACTGCCGGCCAAGACCGCCCGCATTTTCATGATGCGTGAGTGGCTGGAACTGGAAACCGAAGAAATCTGTAAGGAACTCGGTGTCTCCACGTCTAATGCATGGGTGATGCTGTATCGTGCAAGGCTGAAGTTGCGTGAATGCCTGGATTTGAACTGGTTTGGCAATCAAACCGGCGTGTCAAACTGAGCAAAAAGGCAACGTGACATTGACGCAAATAGGGCGGGCATCCCAGCCCGATCAAACATGAGATTGAAATTGACCTGCAAAGAAGCACACCGCCTGGTCTCGGAAGGATTAGACCGGGACTTGTCCATTATTGAACGGCTGCGCATGCGCATGCATCTGACGGTCTGCGACGCCTGCACCAATTTCAACGGCCAAATGGCCTTGCTGCGCAAAGCCATGCACAATTTGACCATTCCCGACGACGCAGGACAGCCGCGCGACAAATGAGCATTTGCAGCCAGTGCCGCGGGGAATTCTCGTGCGCCATGGACCCGCCGCAAGGCGACACACCATGCTGGTGCACCGCGTTACCGAAGTTGGCAATCGCACAAATGCCTTTTTCCAAGGGCGCATCGAGCAACGCAACCTGCCTGTGCCCGGCTTGCCTCAAGAAGTGGTTGTCAGACAGTCAAATGAACGACGGCGCCCCTCTGGTTTGATTGACCGTCGCCACGAGGGACATTTCCAGCACGCGGCTGTGTCCCAACATTCGGACATAAAACCCCGCAAAATCAAAATTTAATTCTTGCCCTGCCGCCCTAATATCATAGGCATTCCGCCAAGGTATCGGACATCTGTGAGGCGCATGCCTGCGCCGTCAGACTGCATAGAGAGTATTCCAAGCGGGAGCCGATTCACCTGAATCGGCAGTTTCTCGATGTTTCAGAGATCGAGACCATCCAACTCTTGAGGGGAGCCCCATGTATCCAGATTCGCGTAGCCTTATATCCCGCTTCACCGCCGGTCTCGTTCCCATACTCGCATTGAGCCTGCTTGCGGCCTGCAGTCGCGAAGTGACGGTCAAGATAGGCGTCGCGGCGCCAATGAGTGGCGCCCTGGCCCAATACGGCAAAGACATCGCCCAAGGCGCGCAAACGGCGGCCGACGAATTGAACGAAGATCATTTCATCATCAACGGCAGGCGCGCCCATTTTGAGCTGGTCGTAGAAGACGACAAGGCATCTGCCGATGAAGGCAAGGCTGTGGCACAGCGCTTCGTCGATGCCAAGGTCAACGGCGTATTCGCCAATTTCAACTCCGGCGTGACCATCCCTTCATCGGCCATTTACTCCCGGGCCGGCATCCCGCAAATATCGGTTTCGACCAATACGAAATACACGCGCCAGGGCTTCAAGACCGCGTTCCGGATTACAGCCGACGACTCGCAACAGGGCCGCACCTTGGCCTTGCTGATGGCCGACAAACTGCATGCCAAGTCGATTTACATCATCGATGACGGCACGCCTTTCGGCGTCGGACTGGTCGACGAAGTCAACAAGGTGCTGGCGAAGAAAAACATCGCCCCGCCGCATGACAGCGTGACGGCACAGACTGCCAACTATGCGGCACTGGTGCAAAAGATCAAGGACAGCAAAGCCGACTCCGTATTCTTCAGCGGCGACCAGGGTGTCGGACTGCCCTTGCTCAAGGAGTTGCGCAAGAGCGATACGACTACCCGATTTATCGTGGCCGACGCAATGTGTGATGCCTCCACGGTGAAAGACGCCGCCGGCGATGCAAACAGCAATTACTATTGCACGATTGCGGGTGTACCTTCGTCATGGTTGTCGGCCGGCGCGGGCTTCGTCGATCTGTACAAGAAAAAATACAATGCGCCGCCGGGTACCTACTCCACGCTGGCTTACGACGGCATACACATCTTTGCGCAGGCGATGCAGGAAGCCAACTCGACCGATCCGGCAGTCTATCTGCCCGTCCTTGCCAAGGGTTCATTCGACGGCAAGATTCAGGGATCGGTAGAATTTGACGCCAAAGGCGATATCAAGGATGGAACGGTGGTGATCTTCCAATCGATAGGCGGGCAGTTGAACGAGCAGCGCAATCTATGATGTGCATTAAGTCACATTACAAGAAAACCGCTTCAGCGACGTAAACACCCGACACAAGCTGTCGAGTGCAAGTCGGCATAGCCTCTTGGACATCTGGTCCAGGAGGCTTTTCTTTTGGTGCGTCAATTGGTTGGCGCGCCGTCGCGTTGTTCCAACATCCCGGATGGATTGAAAGCATTTAGAAAGCTGGCCTGCACTACATTGGCGAACCGCGACAATTTCGCCAGCGGCTCAAGCGTCCCTGGAACTGGCGCAAGTGCTGCAATGCGGGAAGTAGAAAAAACCAGAAAAGGCCGCCAGGCAACGGGTCCGGCAGGTCTTGATCAATTTAATCCGTGCCAATAATTTGGAGACAATTCGTGAACACTGCTATCAATCCGCCCAGTACTCGTTCAATCACCATGCCACCTGTTTCTCAGCCTGCAAACCTGAAGAAATCGATCAGTCTGATGACGCTTGCCGTCGCGTCGGTTTTTGCGACCTTTCCTGCGTCAGCCGATGAATTGTCGGACCTGCGCGCACAAGTCCAGGCATTGAGCAAACGCCTCAATGATCTCGAGGCAGCACAGGCCAGTACCAAGGCCGCTCTCGTGGCCGTCGCACCAGTCAAGGAATTACCGGCTTCCCTGAAGACTGATCAGGAAGGCAAGGTAGTCAACGACAGCAGCGGCGGTATTACTGTCTTCGACAACAACAAGACTTCGCTGCGCATATATGGCATCGTGGAAGCCACACTTAGCCACGATACCAATCAACAGGTGTCTGGTATCCCGTATGGCGGAGGCGGCCTTGGTAGTGGCGGCACGAAAAATACCGGCAATTCGGGCGGTACTCCGGCCGGCAGCTATGCCAACACTTCCGGATTTCAAACCGCCTGGTTCAGCGGCAACCGTCTTGGATTTGACTTCAATCATGATCTGGGCAATGCCGGCCCATTCAGCGAGCTGAAAATCATGGCGAAACTGGAAAATGAATTTGAATTGCCTTCCGGCAATCTGGACACATCGAACGGCATTTTCAACCGCGATGCCTGGCTCGGCTTCTATAGCCCGGACCTGGGCAAGCTGACCTTCGGGAGACAAAACACGCTGACGCGCGACTTTACCCAGACCTGGGGCGATCCTTACGGCTCCGCTGACGTGACATTGAAAGAAGGCGGATATACCAACGTCAATAACTTCAAGCAATTGATCTGGTATTCGGGCGGCGGTGGCGGCACGCGCATGGACAGTGCGGCTGTGTGGAAGAAGAAACTCGGCGACAATTGGGTGGTCGGCCTAGCTCACTCGTTCGGCTTCCAGGGTGCCGGTGGCAGCGGCGCGTTGGGCGCCGGCGTACCTGACCTTGGCTACATCAACAATGGCCAGGGCGGCCCTGTGCCGGGCGACCCAAAGAATGGCGCAGTAAACGAGGTCTCTGTTGCATATAACGGACTGAATCTAGGCGGCAACACCAAGGCCAACTTCAATTTGTCGTATAACGAAGTCAACATCGACGACTTGCCTGAAAGCGCAATATTGGTGGGCGGGAACATCGTTTTCGACGACAAGTTCCGCATCAATACTGGCTACATTCACTATACGGCCGAGCAGGGCATCAATAACTCTGCCGGCACGCGAACCGACAATGCCTACACCTTGTCGGCCAGCCTGCTGGAAGATAAAACTTCCTACGCGTTGGGTTACCAGTCAGTCCGCATGAACCATGCCGGCTTCATCGGCGCTACCGGGACCGGTGGCATCAACATATTGCCGTTCATATCCTACATCCCTGCATTGAGCCCACTCAACGCGGTCGCAAGCAATGTCGCAAGCGGCACCAAGAATACGCTATATAGTTCCATCGTCTATCATTGGGACAAACAGGCAGACTTTTATCTCGCCGGCGACTATGCAAAGGTAACAGGAGGCATTTCCTTTCCTGATGCCCAAGGCAATGGCAATATCAGCGGGAATTCGGCCCTGGGTGTTGACCACGAGGTTGAAATCGCGGCAGGTGTGCGCTACAAATTCTAGTCTGGAAGGCTTCATCTTCAGATTGGTCGCGCGGAATACTGAGGATCGATCTGGCGATCGAGAATTCGGTGCGTAAAGATTTGAGCAGGAAAATGGCGACGGTAAACACCCGTCGCCATTTTCCGTTAACCTTCTTACCTGTCTTGTGTGCTGCAATTTCACCTGTATTTGGCGCGCATCGGGCGGGCGATTACAATCCGACTAGATTTGAAACCGAGCGGGCTCAGACCGAACGTCGGCGTGACAATGGAAGGCACCTTTATGCGCATCTTGCTGGTTGAGGACAATCGTCCGCTATCCGAGTGGTTGAGTCGCACCCTGGAGCAGGACAAATACGCGGTGGACTGCGCCTTCAACGGCGAAGATGCCGACAGCATGTTGTTGACGCAAACCTACGAACTCGCGATTCTCGACCTATCCCTGCCAAGATTGAATGGGCGCGACGTGCTGAAGCGGCTGCGCGCGCGCCATGACAACTTGCCGGTACTGGTATTGACGGCCGACAATTCTATCGAGGGACGGGTGGTGCTGCTCAATAGCGGCGCCGACGACTACATGGCCAAGCCGTTTGAAGTTCCGGAACTGGTGGCGCGCATACGCGCATTGCTGCGCCGCTCCGGCCAGAGCAAAAATCCAATCACGCATTGCGGTACCTTGCAATTCGACAGCAACAGCCGCGAATTTTCGATTGCCGGCAGCGCTCTTTCACTGACACCGCGTGAACACGCCGTGTTGGAAACCCTGATGACCAGGATCGGAAAAACCGTCAGCAAGCAGGCGCTGGCTGACGGTTTGTTCGCATTGAACGAAGATGTGTCGCTCGACGCCATCGAGGTGTACGTGCATCGCCTGCGCAAGAAGCTGGAGGACAGCGACGCCTCCATCATTACGTTGCGCGGGCTAGGTTATCTATTAAAACAAAGTCATGCAGAATAGGCTGCGCACCATGATTGGATTGAATAGCCTCAGGGCGCAATTGTCAATCTGGTTGCTAGTCCCGCTCGCCGCCTTCATTGCGTTCAATACCTGGGTCACATATCGCAACGCCACCGAAATGGCTACCTTGGTTCAGGATCGCATGCTGCTCGGCTCGGCCCGCATCATCGCCGAGCAGATTCACTACGAGGAAGGCAGCTTCCAGGTTGTAATCCCTCCCGCAGCCCTCGAACTTTTTCATGCGGCCGAACGAGACCGTGTCTATTACCGCATCGTCGGACCGCACGACACGCTACTGTCCGGCTATACCGATCTGGCGCCGCCGCCGCATTCAGTTGCCGCCGAAGAGGCACTCTATTTCGAGAGTGCGATGCGCGGCGAACGCGTGCGCATTGTAGGATTCTCTCAACCGATATTCGGTCTTGGGGCCGACAATCAGGTATTGATCGAAGTTGGACAAACCCTGCAGGGCCGAAATGAATTGGCATATCGCATGTGGGCGCATGCGGTGCGACAGCAAACCTTCATGCTGGTGTTGGCAATGTTGCTGGTCTGGATCGGATTGTGGCGCGGTCTGCGCCCGCTGATGCGCCTTTCGGAAAAGGTTCGGTGGCGCAAACCTGGCAGCGGAGAGCCGCTGCATTCAGAGCCTGTCCCCTCCGAACTGGCGCCCCTGGTTCATGCCATCGAAGATTTCGAATCCAGACTCGATGAACATATGTCGATGCACGATCGCTTCATTGCCAACGCTGCCCATCAGTTGCGCACACCATTGACGATACTCAACACTCAAGTAAGCTATGCAATGCGGTGTGACGATGGCTTGGAAAAAGATAATACCTTGCGCGCAATCAACAAAGGCGTGCAACACGGTATCCGTCTGGTCAATCAACTACTGACGCTGTCAAATGCCGAAGCCGGCACCGGCCACCCGCATCGGCAGGTCGACGTCAATCTGGTTGATGTGGTGCAGCAAGCGCTGGAGGACTTGGCCACCCTGGCGCTGGCCAAGCAAATTGATCTCGGCATGGAACATGATGGAAAACCGGCTTTGGTGCGTGCCACTGCACCAATGCTCGGCGAGTTAGTGGCCAATTTACTCGACAATGCAATCCGCTATACACCTGAACATGGCGTTGTCACGGCCGCGGTTGAGTCGAACGACGGAAACGTCGTCTTGCGCATCGAAGACAACGGACCCGGCATACCTGCAGAACAACGCGAACTGGTATTCGAACGATTTTATCGCATGCATGAGGACGCGTCCGATGGGTGGGGACTGGGGCTTCCCATCGTGCGCGAGATCGCAATCGCCAGCGGAGCCAATGTCGAATTATCCAGTACCACGGGAAGCAGCGGTCTTGTTGTCAAAGTGACGTTTCCCAAACTTGCTGAGATTTGATCTCGCCCACTGATGCAATTGAGCTCCGAAATAATTTACGCATAAGAACCAGTTTCAAACCACACATCAATGGCCATTATCGCTGAATTGCGGTGGTCGCCATTTCAGCAAACGGTTTTCCAATTGCGTCAACAGGTACTCGGCAGCCAATGCAACTACTGCGAGGACAATCATTGCGGCGAATACACCTGCCGCATTGAAAGCGCCCTGGGCGGTAGCGATCAACAATCCAATGCCTTGGCGCGAGCCAAGGAATTCGCCTACAACTGCGCCGACCAGCGCGAAACCGAAACTGACATGCAAACTGGCCAGAATCCACGTCATCGCAGACGGCAGCACGACAGTCAAGGTAACCTGGCGATTGGACGCACCCAGAATGTGGGCATTGGCTATCAGGTTGCGATCGGCCTCAACCACGCCCTGAAAGGCGTTACCGAATACGACAAAAAATACCATCACCACCGCAAGGGCAACTTTCGACGCCATACCGAGCCCAAGCGCCAGAATAAATACCGAACCAAGCACGACGCGCGGAATGGAATTGGCAATCTTGATATACAGACTGAAGACGTCAGCTAGCAGCTTGTTGCGGCCTAGTGCGATGCCGGCCACAATACCGGCCACAGCGCCGATCAGGAAGCCAAGCGTAGTCTCTTCCAGCGTGACCAGCACTTGTTTCCACAATGGCCCCTGCGACGTCCCTTCCACGATCCAGACATAGATCTGGTTGACGATCTGCGACGGCATGGAAAAGAAGAATGGATCGATCCATTCCAATCGGCCGGCAAGCTCCCAGCCGCCGAGCGTGACGACAAGGACGGCAATGCGCAATGCGTAAACCAGAATTTTCCGGCGCCGCATGCGATTTTTGGCCTGCTGTTCAACTTCACGCAATTCCGGATTAACGATACCGGATTCGGAAACCAGAGCATTCATGATTCTTCCCTAACAAATCAATAGACAACAATCGATCAAGATTGCCGTCAAATATGGACTTCATCTTTCAAGTCACTCCAAATCTGGCGCGACAAATCGATGAATTGCTGCGTATAGCGAATTTCGGAGGCGACGCGAGGACGCGGCAAATCGACGTCATAGACGCGCTTGACGGTCGCGGGTCCGGCGGTCAGGACGAATACCTTGTCGGCCAACGCCAACGCCTCTTCAATATCGTGCGTCACAAACACCACGGACGCCCCATTGGCCTCCCACAGGCCAAGCAGCTCATCTTGCATCAACGCACGCGTTTGCACGTCGAGCGCGGAGAAAGGCTCGTCCATCAAGAGGATTTCCGGCTCATTGATGAAAGTTTGCGCTAGCGCGACGCGCTTTCGCATTCCGCCCGACAATTGGTGCGGATAGTGCTGCTCAAAACCTGCCAGGCCGACGCGGCGCACCCAGTCGCGCGCTTTTTCCATGGCTTGCGCCTTGGCCAGGCCACGATAGAGGGGTCCTGCGGCGACATTGTCAAGCACGCTGCGCCAAGGAAATACGGCATCGGCCTGAAACACGAAACCGATGCGCGGATCGATCTTTTCGACCAGCTTGCCGCCAATCTTCACAGTGCCGGCATTCGGCCGCGCCAGCCCGGTAATGAGGGAAAGCGTGGTCGACTTGCCGCAACCGGTCGGCCCGACTACGGCGCAGAATTCACCTTTTTGTACGGTCATCGTAAAGTCACGCAAAGCCATGATGGCCTTGCCTTCTGGGCTGATGAAGCGTCGGTTGACGCCATTGAGTTCAATGGCAGGTGCGGCGACAGCATTGTCGCTCGACGAACCCACGGATGCAGGCTGTAGCATGATCAATTTACCTTGTTATCTACGCGAGGCGACGTGGCACCGCCATATGCGAAAAATTGGACGGAGTCGCGATAAGGGGCCCAGCTGTCGGGTTGCTGGAACCGGCCGCTGGTTATTTCGCTGCCGAGGAAAATTCGACCGTGTAAGTCTTCGACAGGTCGATGGTTTTGCCTTGAACTGTTTTGTCAAAAGCAAGTAAGACCTTCAGTACTGTGGCCGGACCGGAGGGCGGCATTTTGCCATCGGCGGTAAACATCGGCTTGCTATTACCGAGGGCAGTGACATAGGCAGTCTTGTCGCCGGCATAGAAATCGGCCGGCATGTGTTCCGCAATTTCTGCAGCGTTGTGGCTTTGGATGAATTTCATGGTCTTTACGAAAGCGTTGACCAATTTCTGCACTTGCGGCTTGTGCGCATTGACCCAAGCTGTTTGCATATAAAGCGAGGCGGCGGGATAGAGGCCGCCAAGCGCTTTCTGTGTTTCTTCGGGCGAGCACAGGTTCACCAGAATCGCACCGTCGCCAGTCTTTACCAAGCGCGAGGCGGTCGGCTCCGTGGTCATTCCGGCATCGATTTTGCCTTGTTTCATCGCCGCAATAAAGGTACTGCCGGAACCCACCGGCAAGGACGTGAATTCGCTGATTTTGACGCCGTTTTGCACTGCCAGGAATTGGGTCAGGAAATTGGTCGATGAACCAAGGCCGGTCACGCCCAAGGTTCGGCCTTTAAAGTCGGCCGGTGATTTAACCTGCGAAGCCACTTTTGCCGATACCATTTCAAATTCGCCGGGAGTCTGTGCAAGTTGCACAACCGACTCGACCGCCTTGCCTTTGGCCTGCAAGTCAATAGCGTGATCATAAAAGCCGATTACGCCTTGTGCCGCGCCGGCCAGCAATTCGTCTTCGGCATTGACACCTGACGGTTCGCTGAGCAATTCGACATCGATACCCTGCTCTTTGAAATAACCGAGCTGTTCGGTGAGTTTAGCCGGCAAATATATCTGCTTTTCGATGCCGCCTACCATCAGGGTAATTTTGTCATCCGCGCGAGCGGCTTGGGTACCGACAACAAGTGCCAGCAGGAACAACGCGGTAAAGCGTTTGATGGAATTCATTTTGTCTCCTGATTGCTTGATTTTATCTTGTGCAGGACTTCGAATTGAGTCTTGGCAAAATCAATTCTAGCAAGAGGAAGCTTTCTGTAAGCTTTCAGGTAGCGTTGCCGATAACGCAACATTCGCGCATTCAATACACCTTAGGGCGCTCCGTCAGTGGGTCGCTTCGCGTGGAAAAACCTTCTTGTCGGTTAGAGCGGCTTTGGGATCGGAAGCTGTGCCACTTGCGCAGGCGCGTTTTTCCATATGCGGGAAATCGAGCAATATCTTGTCCAGCCCGGCACTGGTTGCGCTGTCAAGATCGCGCACTTGATACGCAACTTTGGTGCTGGACACGCTGTGCGTGCCCAGTCGGGCGCTGTGTACGCCTTTCTGGCTCAGCGCAGTCAACAGCGCACGAGCACTCTCTTCGGTCTTGAACACGCCCAGCGAAATTCCCCAATGCAGATCGCCGGCATCCTGAATGATGTAGAAATCAGTAATGCCCAGATGGCGCAATTCAGTGGCCTTTTTCTCCGCCCCTTCCTTGCTGCCTTGCGAAGGGATATAGACGATATTGTTGGCAACTTCTTCCACCTCGCGACGGGTCAGTTTGCTGCCTAGGGCGAGCGTCTGCACCGCACTGTCGAAGCGCTTTGCGCCTGCCGGATCGAATCCGGCGATTTCCCTGCATGCCGATTCCGCCGCATTGGCGGCAGTAGATTTCGCAGTGCTTTCAGCCGCAGCATCGGCCGCAGGTTTCGCCTCGGCTATCGCTGCAGGCACGGGTTTCACGTTTTCGGCATTCAACTGGTTTGCCATGCGCTCCGGCTCGCGCCCGTCGGGCAACCATGCCGCCAAATAGCCTCGCTCATAGGCAAACAGTCCGGCGTTGGCGAGAAGCAGTGTCCAGAACAGGAATTTCAGCATGTCGGATTTCAGTGTTATTGCGGCGTGGATTGATAGGCGACCGTTTGCAAGCCGGGCAAAACCAGATTATCCACATGCCTGTAAGGTATCGCAAGCTGTGCACCGATCGCCGCGCCGGCACCGCCGGAGACCAGGCACAGGGGCGACTCGTCGGCATGGCGGCGGGCGAAATCGGCAAACGCATGCTCGATCGCTCCGGTTTGGGCAGCCATGCAGCCGCTGATGATTGCCTCTTCGGTATTGTCGGCGAACAGCGGCAGGTTTTCAGCTTGCTGGATGACTTGTGGCAATTGCGCCGTATTGCGTGCCAGCGAGGCTGCCATGAGACTGAGCCCTGGCAAGATCAAGCCACCGCGGAATAACCCCTCCGCCGTAATCGCGTCGAGCGTTGTCGCTGTGCCGCAGGTGACCACCAGCAAAGCGCGATCCGGGAACATGGCGTGCGCACCGATGGCCGAAATGAAACGATCGCTGCCCAACTGCTGCGGCTGGCGATAACCGTTGCGTATGCCGGCGAGCTGCGGCGCCGACAATACCCACTCCGGTGCCACGGTCGGTGCGACAATTTGCAGCGCTTGTTCGAGAGATGCGCGCACAGCCGCCCCGGCGACGTTGGACAGCAGCGCCCGGCTGATGGGCAATTTGCCCCATGCATCGACCAATTGCCCGGCCTGATCGCGCGCCACTGAACCGGAATTACTCCAAGCGCCAAGCCGGGACCCGGCGTCATGGCTGGCCGATGCCCACTTGATGCGCGAATTGCCGGCGTCGATCAGCAAGATCATCTCAAGTCCCCATGCTGCGCAAGGACACATCGCCCGCCACGATGGCAACCTGACCGTGCATGGTGTCGAGTAGCAGGCGCCCGTCCTCATCCACTCCTCGCGCGACCCCGCTGTGCAGCAAGGCGCCATGTTCGACGATCGCGACCGGCAACCCGGAATAGGCATGCAGCCGGTTCCAGCGCCCGCTGAACACGGCAAAACCGTGCTGCTCGAACAGGGGCAAGGCAATACAGAGTTCGTCGAGCAATGCAGCGAGCAATTCCTCGCGTCGCTCGCGCAGGGCGGACGCGGCGGCGGCGGGCCGGTCTATCCGTTGCGCCAGGCTTTGCGGCATCAGGATGTTGATACCGATGCCGATCACGGCCCAAATCGCATTTTCTCCTTTGGATGCGGCTGTCTCGATCAGGACACCGGCCATCTTGTCGCCATGAAGCAGCACGTCATTCGGCCACTTCAACCCGGCCTCGATGCCGAAGCGCGCCATCAATTCGGCAATGACGACACCGATTACAAGCGGCAAGCCGGTCAGGGCCTGAGGCCGCAAGCCGAATTTCCAGGCCAGAGAAAATGTGAGCGTGGCACCGGGTTCGGCATGCCAGGTACGCCCGGCACGCCCCTTGCCGGCAGTTTGGCGCAAGGCAATCAGCAATTTCGGCTCACGCAGATGTGCCACGGTTTGCAGCAGATCGGCATTGGTCGAGCCGGTTTCGGCGATCAATTCGATGTCCACGCGCGGCTGCCCTCCGGCTCGGCGCGCAGCGATAATTTTTTCGAGGGAAAGGTCGGCAGTCATGAACCGCATTGTAACGGGATTGTGTGGCCGTTTTGCTTTCCATGAGGTCATGACTTGCTGTTCAATGCACATAGTCGGGTGCGCGCCAGGGCTGAAACACATTCCAGGGTGACTCACCCGGGAATCTCGCTTACACTTCCCGCATGTCGACGTCCGCGCCGCCCAAGCTTGCCATTGCACAACAAGATCCCCTTTTAGTCGAAGTCACAGGGACCTGGCACGTACACGCCTTGGCAAAAGGCGACAATATGTCTGCCGTCACCGATCAAGTCGCGCGCCTGCCAGCCGAAAAACCGTTGGCTTGGGATCTGTCCGCTGTTGCAGCCATGGACCATATCGGTGCGCAGGTATTGTGGAATGCCTGGGGCAAGACCAGGCCGGCGCAACTGACCCTGACGCCCCGCCTTGAGAATTTCTTCAATACGATCGAGGAGGCCGAACGGGAACCCAAGCCGGAAGCACCGGAGCAATTGTCGTTCCGCGCCTGGGCAGTCGCCACCTACGGCGCCAAATTGCGCAGCGCGAGCAAGGACTTCGTTGACGTGGTCGCCCTGATCGGCCAGTTGGCGCTCGACTTTGGACGCATGCTGCGCCAGCCGCTGTATGCGCCATGGAAGGAAATTTCGGCGCACATTTACCATATCGGCTATCAGGCGCTCGGCATCACGGCGCTGGTCGGGCTACTGATCGGCGTCGTGCTGTCCTACCTGTCGGCGCAGCAATTGCATACCTTCGGCGGTGACGTGTTCCTGGTCAATATCCTCGGCATGAGCATCATCCGCGAATTGGGGCCGATGCTGGCGGCGATTCTGGTCGCCGGCCGCTCGGGCTCATCCATCACGGCGCAACTCGGCGTGATGCGCGTCACCGAAGAACTCGATGCCATGCTGGTCATGGGTCTGTCGCACAGCTTCCGCCTGGTCTTGCCGCGCATGCTGGCGCTGGCACTGGTGATGCCGCTTCTGGTGATCTGGACCGACGCCATGGCTTTGATCGGCGGCATGATCGCGGCGCGGCTTGAACTGGGCCTGTCACCGGCCTATTTTCTGCGCAAACTTCCCGATGCCGTTGCGCTGGCGAACTACTGGATCGGACTTGGCAAAGGTGTGGTATTCGGCAGCCTGATCGCCCTGGTCGCCAGCCATTTCGGCTTGCGCATCAAAGCCAATACCGAGAGCTTGGGTCAGGGCACGACGACTTCGGTCGTGACGGCCATTACCATCGTGATTATTGCCGATGCCGTATTCGCCATCGTTTTCAATGACGTGGGGTATTGATGTCCGACATTGCCGGTTCCACCACGACTTCCATCATCAACGTGCGCGGGCTTTCGACCGTGTTCGGCGAAGTTGTGGTTCACAAAGATCTTGATCTGGAGGTGCGACAGGGCGAGATCCTTGCCATTGTCGGCGGATCGGGATCGGGCAAGACCACGCTGTTGCGTCAAATGCTGGGCCTGGAACGTCCGAGCGCAGGAACGGTCGAAGTATTCGGAGAAGACGTGCAACGGGCAGATCCGGCCCAATTACAGTTGTTGCGCAACCGTTGGGGTATGCTGTTCCAGCACGGTGCGCTGTTTTCTGCCCTTAGTGCGTTCGACAACGTGGCCCAGCCGATGCGCGAGTTGCGCGTTTTGCCGGAAGACCTGATCCGCGATGCGGTTCATTTGAAACTGCACATGGTGGGTTTGACGGCCAAGGATGGCGTGAAGATGCCGGCCGATTTGTCCGGCGGCATGGTCAAGCGGGTGGCGCTGGCACGCGCCCTGGCGCTGGAGCCGGAATTGCTTTTTCTCGACGAGCCGACCGCCGGGCTTGACCCGAACCTTTCGGAAAGTTTCGTCGATTTGATACAAGCCTTGCGCAAGGAAATGCAATTGACGGTGGTGATGGTCACGCACGATCTCGACACGCTGTTTTCACTTGCCGACAGGATCGCCGTATTGGCCGACAAACATGTTGCGGTGCTGGGCGCACCGGGCGAAGTCGTGCAGTCGCCGCACCCGTTCGTCAAGGAGTTTTTCCTCGGCGCGCGCGGCTTGCGCGCCATGCAGGGAGCGCATATTGCTGCAAGCGGTGGCGACAAAATGGAAACGGAACCAGGAAAAGCATGATGAAAGTTGGCCATGGAAAATAAATCCCACGCCTTGCTGGCAGGACTGTTCACCCTGCTGCTGCTCATTGCCGCAGTATTGATCGCGCTCTGGTTCAACCGCGATAAGGGGGGACGCATACCGTACGAAATGGTGACCAAGCTGTCGATACCCGGACTTAATCCGCAGGCAACTGTGCGTTATCGCGGCCTCGAGGTCGGGCGTGTGGAGGCGATCAATTTCGACCCGAAGGTGCCAGGGCAAATTCTGGTGCGCCTCAGTGTCAAGCCCGATACGCCGATCACCAAATCGACCTATGGCACGCTCGGCTATCAAGGCGTGACCGGGCTGGCCTACGTGCAGCTCGACGACGACGGCAGCAATCCGGTACGCGTACAAAGCAGCAAGGACGACATCGCACGCATCGAAATGCGCGAAAGTCTGTTCGATAAGCTACAGGTCAAGGGATTGGCCATTCTGGAAAAAACCGAACAATTGACCGAACGCTTCAACAACCTGATGGCGCCCGACAATCAGAAAGCCATGATTGCGGCATTCGACCACGTCAGCCGCGCCGCCGACGAGGTCGAGACAATTCCGCGGCGGCTGCAGCCGACCCTCGACAAAATGCCGGCCCTGACCGCCCAGGCAGACAAGACTCTTGTCTCGATCCAGAAGTTGGCCGATGACACGCGGACGCTGAGCAAGAATCTCGATAAGCTCAGTACCAGCCTGCAGGCGCCCGGCAATGCGTTTGACCGCGTGTCGGCCGCTGCCGATCGAGTCGGTTCTGCGGCAGACCGCATTGAAAACCAGATCGCACCGCTCACACAAGACATGCAAAGCTCGGCACGTTCGCTCAACCGGACCCTGGACCAATTGAATGCCAGGCCGCAAAGCATACTGTTCGGTCCCGGCACGTCCCCCGGCCCGGGTGAACCCGGCTTTAGCCCTCCCGCCAAATGAGTGCGATCATGAAGAAGACTATCCTCCTTGCCGGCTTGTCCGCCCTCGCACTCAGTGCCTGCTCGATCGCGCATGCGCCGCCGCAAACCGCGTTTGATCTGGGCAACGGCATCCCGACTATTGCGCATTCCGACCTGCCGGCGATCCTGGTTGCCGAACCGACGGTGCCGGCCTGGCTAGACAATATCGACATGACGTATCGCCTGCACTACGCCAACGATCAGCAATTGCACCCCTACGCCAACAGCCGCTGGTCGGCGCCGCCGCTGCAATTGTTTTCACAGCGCCTGAAAGCCGGCATCGCCGCCGCCGGTGGGCAAGTCTTGTCGTCCACGGAAACGGCCGGCAATGTGCCGCTGGTTTTGCACGTGGATGCAGACGACTTCACGCAAATATTCGATCGGGCCGATCATAGCGCCGGCCGCCTCGCCTTGCGTTTGTCATTATTCAACGGCCGCATGCTGGTTGGTCAAACCACGATCGTCAAATTGGTGGATGCGCCCGGCACCGACGCTGCGGCCGGTGCGCGTGCATTGGCCGGTGCCAGCGATGCCGCCATTGGCGACACCGTAAAGTGGCTAGTCAGCCTTGGGCTAAACAGGTAATGCCGCTGCCGCCTATGCCGTCCTCGCAGGGAACGCTGGGCGCTTCATCCTTTGCGCGCGCCGGCCTGGTGGCTTATTGCCTGCTGATCGTCTACGCCAGCCTGTTCCCGTTTTCCGGCTGGCGCGACATCGGCGTTTCCGCACTGGCCTATCTTTGGGCACCGCTGCCACGCTATTGGACGGTATTCGATTTATTGACCAATGTCGTCGGCTACGTACCGTTCGGCCTGTTCCTGGTCTGCGCCCTCTACCCGCGCCTGCGCGGCACTTCTGCCGCAGTGTTGACGACGCTTTGCGGCATATTGTTGTCGGGGTCGATGGAAGCGGTGCAGACTTTTCTGCCGACGCGCGTCGCTTCCAACCTCGATCTGCTGACCAATAGCCTGGGTGCGGCAATCGGCGCCATTGCGGGCGTGTTACTCACGCCCACTCTGCTCGAAGAAAGCCGTTTCCTGCTACTGCGCCAGAACTGGTTCACCCCGAGCGCGAGTCGCGGCCTGATCATATTGGCCCTGTGGCCGCTGGCGCAAATTTATCCGCAGGAGTACCTGTTCGGCCAAGGCCAGATGTTGCCGATTGCATCGGCGTGGTTGTCGGCATGGCTGGACATGCCGATCGATCTGGGCGACATGCTGCGGCTGGGACATCAATCCAGCGTCGAACAATACTGGCTGGCAGAAACCTTCATCACCGCTTGCGGCCTTTGTGGCGCGACCTTGGCGCTACTCGGCTTGACGCGCGACGGTGCGCCAAGGGCCGCGCTGGCGCTGCTTTTGATCGGCGCAGCGCTGATAGTCAAAACCTTGACCGGTGCCCTGTTCTTCGGACCGGAAAACACTTTCGCATGGCTGACGCCCGGCGCCCAAACCGGATTGGCACTGGGCCTGATGCTCATTGCCGGCATGGTTCTCACACGCCCTGTCGTGCAACGTCGCAGTGCCGTCGCTTTCTTGTTATTGAGCCTGGGAGCTGTGAACCTGGCGCCCGCCAATCCCTATTTCGTCGCTACATTGCAGACGTGGGTGCAGGGCCAGTTTCTCAATTTTAATGGCGCGGCGCAGTTCCTTTGCCTGTGGTGGCCGTTTGCCGCACTGTGGCTGTTGTTGCATAAATCCAGGGCCTGAAGCCATTGGCTGCGCGGTGTATCATCTCGACTTGACTCTACTCTGACTAGACCGCAATGAGCGACGATCTGTATTACCAGAAACACGTATTCTTTTGCATGAACACGCGCGACGACGGGCGGCCTTGCTGCATGGACCGCGGCGCGCAGGCAGCGCAAGAGCACGCAAAAAAACGCATCAAGCAGCTGGACATGAACGGCCAGGGCAAGATTCGCATCAACAAGGCCGGTTGCCTTGACCGCTGCGAAGAAGGTCCTGTCATGGTGGTTTACCCGCAAGGAACCTGGTACACCTTCGTCGATACTCACGACATCGATGAAATCATTGATCAGCACCTGATTGGCGGGAAAGTCGTGGAACGTTTGAAGATCTGAACGCCGTACCATGAACAACCATACGCAAAATTTCACTATCTCCGGCCCGGTAGGGCCCTTGCAGTGCGCACTCGATCTGCCTGACGAGGAACTGTTTATTTCTCCGCGCGGCATCGCACTGGTGGCCCACCCGCATCCGTTATTCGGCGGCACAATGGACAATAAGGTAACGCAAACTCTGGCGCGCGCCTTTGTTGCACTTGGTTACGCTACGGCACGCATGAACTTTCGCGGGGTCGGCGAGTCGGCCGGCGCGCATGACGAAGGTCGCGGCGAGACCGACGACATGGCTGTGCTATTGAACGAGATGCAGCGACGCTATCCAGGGTTGCCGCTCGCATTGGGTGGTTTCTCGTTCGGCACCTACGTCCAGGCCCAGTTACAGCAACGCCTGACACAACAGGGCGCGTCTGCCGAGCGCCTGGCCCTGGTCGGCACTGCCGCAGGAAAATGGCCCATGCCGAACGTGCCGTCCAACACCATCCTGATTCATGGCGAACTCGACGACACGATCCCCCTGCAAAATGTCTTCGACTGGGCCAGGCCGCAAGACTTGCCGGTGATCGTGATTTCGGGCGCCGATCACTTCTTTCATCGCAGGCTGCAGCACATCAAGAGCTACGTAATCGATCTCTGGGCCAAATAGCGCAGCACCCTGCGGGCGCAAAAATGCGGGGAACCAAGCGCCTGCTGTGGCACCTAACTGGGCGCTGCAGGCTTTTGGCCGGTTGCGCAGGCCCGGCAAGCTATAATGCCACCCTTGTCTTCCAATCAGATTCCGCTCTGTTTCTTGTTCGAAACTAACCTGAAACGAGCCAGACCGCCATTCATGAAAAAACTCGCAACAATCGCAACTCTTGCAACTTTGCTCAGCGCCTCGCTTTTCAGCCCTTCGGCTGCCGTCGCTCAAACCGTTCCGGCGCCTACCATCGCGGCCAAATCCTGGCTTCTGCTCGACGCCACCAGCGGCCAGATTCTGGCATCGCAAAACCCCGACATGCGCATCGAACCGGCGTCGCTGACCAAGATCATGACGGCCTACCTGGTGTTCGAGGCGGTGCGAGACAAAAAGCTTGACTTGAACCAGATGGTCAACGTGTCGGTGCACGCCTGGAAGGTTGACCCGAGCAGTTCGAAGATGTTCATCGACCCGGCCACACCGGTCAAGGTCAACGACTTGCTGTACGGCCTGATGGTGCAATCAGGCAACGACGCCGCTGTGGCGCTGGCCGAAGCGGTGGCCGGCAGCGAGGATACCTTCGTGACGCTGATGAATAACGAAGCGGCACGCATGGGTCTGAAATCGACCCATTTCAGCAATCCGCATGGTTTGCCAAGTCCGGACAATTACTCGACGGCCCAAGACCTGTCAGTATTGGCGCAGCACGAAATCGTCGACTACCCTGAGTTCTACAAAATCGATTCGGTCAAGGAATTCACCTACAACAAGATCACGCAGCAAAACCGCAATCGCCTGCTGTGGCTGGATCCGACCGTTGACGGTCTGAAAACCGGCCACACCGATGCTGCAGGGTTTTGCATGATCGCGTCGGCAAAGCGCCCCAACGGCAAAAGCGGCGACCGCCGGTTGATTTCGGTCGTGCTCGGCACAAGCTCGGACCAATCGCGCTCGCAGGAAAGCCAGAAGCTGTTGAACTGGGGCTTCCAAAACTTCGACACGGTCAAGCTGTACGCCAAGGGCGAATCGCTGGCGACCGAAGAAGTCTGGAAAGGCACGAACAACCAGGTCAAGATCGGTTTCGACCGCGATATTTTCCTGACCGTCCCGAAGGGCATGGGCGACAAGCTCAAACCGGTACTGACGCATAAAGACCCGCTGGTCGCGCCGGTGAACCAGGGCAGCCAGGTCGGCTCGCTGAAAGTCATGCAGCCGGACGGCAAGGTGCTGGCAGAATTGCCTGTACTGTCGCTGGAGCAAGTGAACCAGGCCAGCATTTTCGGGCGCGCCTGGGATTCGATACGTCTCTGGCTGAAGTAAAGTTGCTACGAGCCCTTGCAGTTGCCGGTGCAGGCGCTCAAACTATTGGAAAAGGCGGGGTTGACCCCATATAGAGGAAGTTGCCAGATGCAAGACGATTCAACCTGCATCCGTTGCAGCTGCCCCGCCGCCAACCTAACGTAAAAATACATTGCCATGTCCAGCCCAGCCGAAAGCCTGATCGAATACCCGAGCGACTTCCCGATCAAGATCATGGGAGCCATGCACGATGCCTTCGCCGAAACCATTGTGGACGTGGTGCTGCAGCATGATCCGACCTTCCACGCCGGCAAGGTGGAAATGCGCCCCTCGACCAAGGGCACTTACCTGTCGCTTACCGTCACAGTGCGCGCCACCAGCCGCGAACAACTGGACAACCTGTATCGCGCACTTTCTTCGCACCCGATGGTCAAGGTTGTCCTGTAAAGCCGATCAACTCTGCGGCCATTCGGCCTGCTTGCTGAACTCTTCTGCCTCGCCAACAAGCCAATCGCGGAAGGCACGCACCTGCGGCTTGGCAAACGCCTGCTCGGTATAGACGATGTAATACGAATAACGGCAGCGCACCGCGACGTCGAACAGACGTACCAGGTCGCCATCGGCTATTTCCGGCATGGCGATCAAATGCCGGGCAATGGCCACACCATGCCCTGCGGCCGCCGAACGCAATAACATCGAAGAATCATCGAACACCACGCCTCCGCCCGGCTCGGGTAAATCGACGCCTGCGGCCTTGAACCAGACGGACCACGGCTCGTCGCCATCGGAGCGCAGCAACATGTCCGGCGTCAGGTCCTGCGGCGTGCGCGGCAGTTTGCCGCCGCGAAATTTAGGGCTGACGACGGGATAAAAATAATCCCCGATCAGTAACTCCGATTTCACTCCCGGGTAGCTGCCGCTACCAAAGCGCACTGCCACATCGGCCTGCCCGCGCGTAAGATCGACCAGTTCGGTCGAAGTCTGCAAGGTCACTTCGATGTCTGGATGGCGGTCGATAAATTTGCCCATTCGACTGGCCAACCAGCGCGCCGCGAGCGAGGGCACCGCGGTGATTGCCAGACGCCTGACGCGCGCGCTGTCTTTCAATTCAGTCGCGGCTGCGGCTATGTCTCCCAATGATTTGCGCACGACAGCAGCGAAGCGCTGGCCTTCCTGGGTAATGGCAATGCGTTTGCCGTTGCGCAGAAATAGCTGCAGGCCCAATTCTTCTTCCAGCGCGCGGATTTGATGGCTGATTGCGCCATGCGTCAGGTGCACCTCTTCGGCGGCGCGCGTGAAGTTCTCATGCCGCGCTGCTGCCTCGAAGGCCCGCAGAGCTGCAAGATTGGGCAGGCGCCGCATCGGGTCACTCATGTTGGCTCATGGTCGTTAATGTTTTATGTGAGTTATTTTAGCAAAGAATGCGAATTTATATCGTTTCCGGTTAAGGACTTGGCCACCTACAATGCTCTTAACCCAGCAAAATCGCTGGATGGATCAAGATATACCACATCGCAGGAGCAGAATATCATGAGAATATTATTCACCAATTCCAGGCTCAACATCAAAACCGGAACAACGGTATCGGGCATTTCCAGCCAGGCGGAGACCCTGAAGGTGGTCTCGGGCAGAGTGTGGGTGACAATTGAAGGTTGCAAGGACGACTATTGGCTGGCTGCAGGCGAAACGCTGGCCGTGGAAGCGGGCAAGCTGGTGGTTATCGAAGCATTCAGGGAAGATAGCGAAATACATTTGCCGCATTTGCAACACGAATCGGAAGTCCGACGTGCCTTTGACTTCTTTAACGCCTTGCCCCGCCACCCTTGGAAAACCAGTACCACAGGCGAAGGGGAAGGGGCGACGAACCTGACTGCAATAACCATGGCAGGGCAAGTTCCGGCGGCACAGCCGCAATTTGGGTACACTGGCGACCTATGCCTGCAATCCTCAAAGCTGCCAATCCAGACCTGCCCGGCCTGATACAACGCGGCCGCGAACCGTATGAAACCAGCTTTGCCGCCATGCGCGCCTACACCGACGCGCGCACGGCGGACAGTGCCGACCAGTTCTGGGTCGTCGAACACCCGCCGGTCTACACGCTAGGCCTGGGGGCTGATCCCAGCCATATCCTTGATCCGCACAGCATCCCCATCGTGCAAACCGATCGCGGCGGCGAAGTGACCTACCATGGCCCAGGCCAGGTCGTCATCTATCTGCTGATCGACCTCAAGCGCAGGGGCGGCCGCCTGTTCACGCGCGAATTCGTCAACCGCATCGAACAAGCCGTGATCGATACCCTGGCAGCGTATAATCTGCATGGCGAACGCAAAAGCGGCGCGCCCGGCATCTACATGGCCGATGGCCAGTGGCAAGGCGCCAAAATCGCCGCGCTCGGCTTGAAAGTGCGCGGCAACGGCTGTACCTATCACGGCGTTTCGCTCAACGTGGACATGGATCTGGCCCCGTTCTCCTGGATCAACCCTTGCGGCTATGCCGGCCTCGCCACGGTCGACATGAAAACCGTGGGTGCACGTGCCGCATTGGCTGATGTGCAATCCACACTTGCAAACAATTTGATGGAACGGCTTGCATGAAGCTTGTGCACGCGCAGTTTTTGATTCACACCGCCCCGACACCAAGACAACCGCTCACAGCACCATGACCTCCGACACGATCAACGACAAATCGCCGCTCGCCTCCACCGCCTACAACCCGAATGAAAAGCAAAAGGGCGCCGGCAAGACCGCCCGCATTCCGATCAAGATCGTGCCGGCCGAACGTCTGCAAAAACCGGACTGGATACGCGTGAAAGCGGCCTCCCCATCGACGCGTTTCTACGAAATCAAGGACATCCTGCGCGCCAACAAGCTAGTGACGGTTTGCGAAGAGGCAAGCTGCCCCAACATCGGCGAATGCTTCGGCAAAGGCACGGCCACCTTCATGATCATGGGCGACAAGTGCACGCGGCGCTGCCCGTTCTGCGACGTCGGACATGGGCGCCCCGACCCGCTGGATGTCAATGAACCGGAAAACCTGGCCAAAACCATCGCTGCGCTGAAACTGAGCTATGTGGTGATCACCTCGGTCGACCGCGACGACCTGCGCGATGGCGGAGCCGGCCACTTCGCTGCCTGCATCGAGCGCGTGCGCGCGCTGTCGCCCACCACGCGCATCGAAATCCTCACGCCTGATTTCCGCGGCCGCATGGACCGTGCACTGGAAATCCTCAACGCCGCGCCGCCGGACGTGATGAACCACAATCTCGAAACCGTGCCGCGCCTGTACAAGGAAGCGCGTCCGGGATCGGATTATGAATACTCGCTCAACCTGCTCAAGCGCTTCAAGGCACTGCACCCGAACACGCCGACCAAGTCCGGCATCATGGTGGGGCTTGGCGAAACCGATGAAGAAATCCTGCAGGTCATGCGCGACCTGCGCGCGCACGATGTCGACATGCTGACCATCGGCCAATATCTGATGCCCTCAGGGAACCACCTGCCGGTGCGCCGTTATGTGCATCCCGATACCTTCAAGATGTTTGAAGAAGAGGCCTACAAGATGGGCTTTGCCCATGCGGCCGTGGGGGCGATGGTGCGCTCGTCATATCATGCCGACCAGCAGGCGCATGGGGTGGTTGCTGTGAATCCCAGCGATAAAAGCTACTGAACATCGATCTTGGCTACCCTACATCGATAATCGCTACCTAATAGCGCCATGGATGCCCCGCCAAAACTGTCCAACCTCACCCCGGATGACCGGGTCTGGCGATTGGACTGGTTTGGCGAGTGCGGCTACCCCGGAAGTATTCGCCGTTACTCCCAACCCAGTATCAAGGTTGCCCTGTCTCAACTGCGCTGTGATCCGACCGATTTTGCCGCGCTGACTCTCCCGGATTGCACAGATCATCAGCACTCCCATGAAACGTGGGCACCAATTTCGGCATTGCCGCTGCTGGCCATCGGCGACCTTTGGAAAGAAGGCCGCCATGTCGCTTCGCCCGATTACCAGGTGGAAGTGTTTAAAGGGTTGTCCGTCAATGCTGAAAGCGCCTCTTTCGTGAAGGCTGGCTTGGCGATCGACGAACATTTTCTTCTGCCGTTGAGCCGCCATCCCTGGCACCGGCTACAAACGCAATCGTATTGCGTTGTGGTTACTCTCGACTCAGGCAAGCGACTTCTCGTACCGTGCGCGGAAATCATTCGCTTCTATTTCGGATCATCCGGCAATTTCCTCCAGCGCCTTTTCACCGCCCCGTTGGCAGCAAATTCACTTTGGGCGAAAAAGCACTTCAATCCGCTCAACCGCCACCTGCACCTGACGTTAGCGGATCGACTGTCCGGAGTATCTGCGGCCGACATTGGCCGGATCGCCGAAAGCAAGCTAGCTTGGCGGGCCGCAGCTGGCATTTTCGCATCGTGCCAAAAGGCGTCGGCCCAACGGCTTCCGATCCATCCGTATACTGGATTCCCCTTTGAAGGCGTTACCGATTTGGCGGCAAGCGGAATTTGGTTGCCCTTCGGAGAAAGCGAAGATGCAACCTTCATTGCATTCCGGCTTCGATCTTGTTCGCACCCGTTCCCGTTTCGATCCCTCTCTTACGATGCAGCCGATCGAAAGGCGTGGCAGGGCGCATCAGGAAATCGCGAGACTGGAAAGCCTTCGTTTTCGCGCGGACGGTCAAAGTCAACTGAAACTGTCGATGCCGACCCTGGTACAAACAAGAAAATCAGAGCCGCAGGATTCGTCGGCAAGCACCGGTTTCCGGATCTGTTGGGGAAACAGGTGTGGCGAGAGAAGATCGAGGCTATGCCAAACGCCGATGTGTTTTTGCGGCATGCCGATGGAAGCCTGGAGCAAGTGGCATTTGGCGATCCGGATAGCGTTTCTGATGTAGCCGGTGTTGATGCAAGGGAGGACTTGAGCGGCGCAACCAAATCCTCGGCAGAAGATGCACTGCCGTGGTTTGTGCGCTCTGGGCTCAAGGCGATTTCGGAAGAGCGGCGTTACGCTCCGATCGGCGCGACTG
>DATBQE010000145.1:0-20230 GCA_036561005.1 Burkholderiaceae bacterium
TGAGCGAATACTCTAATTTGTCGTGCTTCTCGGAAATTAAATTGACTCTCACGGCAACATTTCACGAGCGCGCCGTCTCTCTTTCTCATTTATGAAAAACTTTTCGAGCACTATTTCCAACTTTTGATTTCGCTCCGTGATGCTCAAATCGCTGCGTTGAACCAGCGGCGCAATTTCATTGGAAAATGCGAGGTAACGGGCCGTAAATTGCTCGCCTTCGCGGGCCATGGTGCTATAACTTTTTGTCTCCTGTTCGATGATTTGCTGGAGACGCACCTGCTCCTGCTCGGCACCGCTTAAGCTGCGCTGTGCAACCGGCGACTGCGCCGCGCCGCCATCGCTTGCCTGCGTCGCAGACGCATTCTCCGTGCGGCTCAACGTCTCGAGCGCCTGACGCAGGTTTTCATCATCCTCGGAGTACCAGGTCTTGCTTAAATCTTCACCCAGCATGGTCAATCTGAGACGGTTGCGCTGCTCCTGCCAGTTGGCAATCCGCGTCGTGTCCACGGTATGCTGCGCAATACTTGGCGTGCCGATGTTTTGACTTGCCAGCAGGGTGTCGTGCGCTTTCATGTACGCCTGGTAGCGCGCGGCCAGTTGCAACGCCTCGCCAGCTGCAGGCTGCGGCAGTTTGCCGTTGATGCATGTCTGCATGGCGGCAATGCGATTGGCGCCCGCCTGCTCAAGCAGGAAATAGTCGAGCACGTTGCGTAATTCCGCACTGACGACAAGCTCCTTGCGTTCGTTGGCGACCAAACCCGGTGGCGGTGTGCAGGCAACGCCCTCGACAGCGTTGAGCGAGGCCGCATGTTCCGGGGCCGTCCATGCCCCAGGGCCGAATGCGGCGGCAGGCGCACTCGCTTGCCGCTCCACCGATGCCGGCACTTCGCTCTGGTCATACCACCAGTAAACGCCGGCTCCGAGCAAGGCGACGATAGCGGCGGCCGCGCCGTAACGCAGCACGGACGTGTTTGCGCTTGATTTTGAGGTCTTTTGCATGAGATATAAATTATTTAGAATTGAACTAAAGTTTTCAGGGAAGCGGTTTTTAGAGCAAGAATGGTAGATATCATTATTCTCTCTGTCTGTCCACTTTGAGAACTCGATTGCATCCTCTAAATTTAAATAGATCGGGCGTTCTATTTACCAAAAGCAATGTCGCGAACTATGGAGAATATCCCGAGCATTGCTTTCGATTCAGCAGTGAGGCCGGTTCACCATGCGAATTCTCGAATGCGCTATTTCCGGTAACCGTTGCTGTCCAGATTCCACGATTGAAGGCGATTGGCGCTGAACTGATGTACGGGGGCCATGGCGGTGGCGATGGAGGTGGCCTTGGCAAACTCTCTGTCGTCCAGCCAATCATGCCATGCCACGAATGCCTGCATGACGCGTGCGTCCAGCCATACGTCGCAAGGATAGGTGACCTCCTTGAGCCCGAAGTGCAGGGCGTCGCAAAGTTGGAACAACCCATCCCTCGATCGTTCCGTTTTGCAGGCGCGTTTGAAATGCTTGAGCAGGACATTTTTGTCGGACAGCCGGCGTGACATCATGGTGAACAATTGCTGGATGATCTGAGTGGGAAATCTTGCCGTGTGCAGCGGTATCGGCGCGGCCAGTGGGATAGTCGGAATGAGGCCGTCCCGGTCGACATAGCAAGGCCCGAGCATGACGCTGGCCAGGCGCAGCCACTGCATCGGCTCAAGTCCTGCGGTCGAATGCGGCAATTGAGCATGGCGCCAGACGTCGTCAAACGAAAAGCTGCCCTTGGCCTCATTGGCCTGGCTGCTCATGACTGCAAGATTGTGAATTGCGTAGGCGCCGTCATTGTTCAAACGGTCGACCGACCAATCAGTGGGGAGTTGGGTACTGTGGGTCAGGGGCACGCGCAGGATCGGGCATTCCACGACATCGATTTTCATGATCATGTCAGGCGTAACGCTTTCGTCGAATGCGCGATTTCTGGCAAATGCACCGAGACGCAATTGCAGCCATTTCCTGATGTGTCTGTTCGGTGTCTGACGCATGACTCCCCGAGCGGCGGCATGCTCGAACCCTTCCACAATGTTTGGATGCCAGTCACTGCGTTGATCGCCTCGGCTGAAGCGGTAGAGATCATGGCCCAACCTGCGTGCCACTTCACTCCTTTCGATCTCCGTTAACGCACTGGCGTCTCGCATGTCACTGACCCGGTAAATTTGCTTTGCGTGGGTATGACATCGACATGCCCCGCTGCAAGATCGGCTTCGGATCAAGAACCCCAGGCCGGTTGACCGGCTAGCTAATGGTCAAGGTTTGGCCGAAGCAAATCCGATGCTGCATTGCAAACAAAGTGGCGATACCCACGGAATACAAATGATAATGGTTATTGTTTGCATTAATCAAGATGTATTTGCAAATCACACTCATTCTTATTTACAAATTAGACCCTGCCGTGCACGGATCAGGCAAAACAACCCGGATGACGCCACGTTAGGGAGCGGTTTTGCCGGAAGGGGTGGCCAGCGCGCCATCGGTGCGGCCATTTGCCGCCGATGGGCGTACCTGCGCCAGGAAGCATCACAACGCTGCCTCGTTATCGCTGGCGCGCATGCTCGCCGGGGGGGCAGTGACGCCGCGCATGGCCGAGACGAGGTATTGGCGGTGCGCGCGTGTCGGTTCTCCGTCCTGGAAAGACGCATTGACGCGTTTTCCAAGGCTTGTTCCGGATCTTGCTGCACCGACAGATGAGGCCGGGCTCAATGTCAATTCCAGACCGACAAAAAATCCTGCAACGCAAGCCGCGCAACGCCCACCGAATTGCGGTCCGCGCAGAGACGGTACTGGAGTGTTGTTCAGACAGGCTGTACTATGGAACTGGTCGAATTACCAGGCAAAATGAGGTAAAACATGCGGCGCAAGAGTTTTGGCAATATGCAGTGCCCCATCGCCCGCAGCCTTGAAAGGGTGGGCGAATGGTGGAGCATGCTGATCCTGCGCGATGCATTTTACGGCCTCACCCGCTTCGATGAATTTCAGAAAAGCCTCGATATCGCCCCCAACATGCTGGCTCGACGCCTCAATTCTCTGGTGGACGAAGGTTTGCTGGAACGCCGGCAATATTTGGCAAAGCCACCGCGCTTTGAATACCATCTGACCGCGCGCGGGCGCGATTTTCGTCCCGTGCTGCTGGCGCTGCTGGCCTGGGGTAACAGACACTTCGCGCCCGAGGGACAAAGCGTGGTCTTGCTCGATGCGGAGAGCGGCGAGCAGGTCGAGCCCATACGTTCCGATCGCGCTACCGGCAAGCCAATCACGGAAGCCACGCACGTGGTGGGCGTGGGACCGGCAGCACGCGATGTGGAGATGCGCCGCATCCAGGATGCGACTGAACACCGCACCAAGCGAAGCGCCTAGCGCCTGCCTCGCGTTACAGGACTATAGTTCGTCGTCCCAAGGCAGCAAGGTGAATATATGCACCTTCAAGCGCTGCCAGGCGCTGCGCGCAGGTTCGGTGCGGTAGTCAACCGGCTGTCCGTTTTCCTCGGTGTGCCAAACCAGTTCCGGCGTCCCGCCCGGCGTATCGGCACGCAGGCTGAGCAAGTAGGCATTTTGCGGTTGCACCATGGCGAAGAAGCGTGCCGCAACTTGCTGGGCCAATTCGGGGCTGTCGATGATCAAACCGATTTCGGTGTTCAGGTGCATCGAACGTTGATCGAAATTCATCGAGCCGATGAAGACCCGGTTACGGTCGAATACGAAGAGTTTGGCATGCAGCGAATAGTGCCCGGCCTCGGCAATGGCGCGCGTTTCACCGCTACCTCTGGTATTGCCGAGCAGGCGGCGAATTTCATGCAATTCGATACCATCTTCAATCATAGTCTTGCGATAATGCATGTACCCCGATTGTGCCGCAACCTCGTTTGACGATTCAAGTGAATTGGTCAGAATACGCACGCGCACATTCCGTTGCAGCAGGTTCTCAAACAGCTGCATGCCTTCCTTACCCGGAATCAGGAATGGTGTCACCATCAACAACTCGGTCTGCACTTCGGCAGTCACTTTCTCCACTGGCCGGCGCATCAATTTGCCGACCACTTTGCCGTCTTCCACGCTTTTCTTGTCCGGACTGTCGCATACCAGTTGCGCGCTGGCCCATACCAGCGGCACCTTGCCCGAAGTAATGCCGTTATACGGCTCGCCGGTTGCGATGCGCGTTACGTAGTCGGTGCCGTCGGCTTTCAATTCCTGCTTGTGTTCCCTCAACTTTTCGCGCCTTTCGCGCAACGCCGCCGGCGAGGAAGTACTGGTCGAGAGCGCTTTGGCGGGTATCGCCAGATCGCTATTCCAGTATTGATCGAATGCCGCCGACAATGGCGTGATGATGGGTCCGACTGCGACGATATCGTCATCGGCCAATTGCGATGACGGATCGATCTGGAAATATTCGTCGCCGATATTGCGCCCGCCTACCAAAGAGATGGCGTTATCGGCCACCAGTAGCTTATTGTGCATGCGATAGTCGAGCCGCGACGCGTTGAATACGAACTCCATCGCGCGGATGAAGTCGAGATGGCCGCGATAAGCGAACGGGTTGAAGATGCGAATTTCGATGGACGGGTGTGCCGCCAGCTCGGCAATCATTTCGTCCCCAGCTACCGTGTCGCCGTCGTCGACCAGGATGCGCACGCGCACGCCGCGATCGGCCGCACGCAATACGGCGTCGGCCAGGAGCTGTCCAGTTTCGTCGCCGCGGAAAATGAAATATTGCAGATCAAGCTCGTGCTCGGCTGCATTAATCATTTGCATGCGCATCAAAAATCCGTCCACGCCGGCGGGAATGATGTGAAAGCCGGATTGGCCGACATGCGCCTTGGCGACGTCGGCAAACTGGCGCCCGACCGCGCTCTGCTGCGGTTGGGCCATCACATAAGAAACCGGTTTCGGATAGTTCGATCCGGGCGGAAGCGTGGAACATGCTCCCAGCATACCGGTCAACAGGACCAGCAGCAGGAAGCGCAGGCCTGGCATTTTTCTTATCATGGAGACCGTTCTATTCATCGTGCGCTGCCCTCCGCCTCAATGAAATCTGTGGGATATTCAGATGGGTTCGATGCGCGACTACATGCGCAACGTAGCCTGATTATGTTGCAAAACGAAAAGTCTGTATGTGGGCTAGCGCACCTAGCAAGCAGAAACAGGGGCACTCAGAGCCGAGTCGCGCGATGCCGGGGACGACGCTCGGCGGTCAATCGGACCAAATTTGCGCGCCACGTTGCGCGCCTGCAGGCCTTACTTGCAATGGCGCGCCAAATAAAAAAGGACTTTCCCTCCCAGGAAAGTCCTTTTTCGATTGTCTTTGGTGGGCGGTACTGGGATCGAACCAGTGGCTTCCACCGTGTGAAGGTGGCACTCTACCGCTGAGTTAACCGCCCAAAGCGGGACGCAGTATAGCACAGGAACAACATGGAATCAATTTTGCGCGGCCTCCCCCTCCGGAGGCTGTTCCAGCGTGCGCCACAGACAGCGTCCCTTGGCTTCCTTGTCCAGGCGATCAAGGTTGGCTTCGTGTTCGCGCAATTCTTCCTCGCTGGCGGCGAGCAGCACGATTTCCGCCAGTGGAATCAATTCACCGTCGCTGCCGATCGCAAGCTCCGAATCGTTGGCGTGATCGATCGTCAGCGTGTTTTGCCCGCGCGTCATGGCCAGGTAAACTTCGGCCAGCAACTCCGCATCGAGCAAGGCGCCATGCAGGGTACGATGTGCATTGGATACTTCATAGCGATCGCACAGGGCGTCGAGCGAATTGCGCTTGCCGGGATGCATCTGCTTGGCCTTGACCAGGCTGTCGATCACATTGCCTACCTGCTTCTCGAAGCGCGGCAGGTTCAGACGTTCAAACTCGGCGTCGAGGAAGCCGATGTCGAACGGGGCGTTGTGGATAACGATTTCCGCGCCTTGCAGATAGGCGCACAACTCGTCGGCAATCTCGGCAAATTTCGGTTTATCGCTGAGGAATTCCGTGGTCAGGCCGTGCACTGCGAGCGCGCCCTCTTCCGAATCGCGTTCAGGATTGATGTAACTGTGGAAGTTGTTACCGGTGAGGCGGCGATTGATCAGCTCAACGCAGCCTACTTCGATCACGCGATCGCCTGATCTTGGATTAAGCCCCGTGGTTTCAGTGTCGAGTACGATTTGACGCATAGTGATATACCAATCCAGTTAGATGACGGAAGCAGCGCCGCGATTGGCCAGGGCATCGGCCGCTTCATTGCCGGGGTGGCCGGCGTGGCCCTTGACCCAGCGCCATTCGACGCGATGGCGTCCCTGCGCCGCATCGAGTTCCTGCCATAGTTCGGCATTCTTGACCGGCTCCTTGGCAGCGGTCTTCCAGCCGCGCGCCTTCCAGCCATGGATCCATTCGCTGATGCCTTTTTGCACATACTGGCTGTCGGTATAGACCACGACCTGGCAGGGCCGCGTCAATGCCTTCAAGGCCTCGATCACGGCGCGCAATTCCATGCGATTGTTGGTGGTGTTGCGCTCGCCGCCGAACAATTCTTTCTTGTGGCCGCCTGCAACGAGCAGCGCGCCCCAGCCGCCGGTACCGGGATTGCCCTTGCAGGCACCGTCGGCGTAGATCTCCACTTTGTCTTCGGTCTTGCCTGCGGCTTCGTTTTCCACTTTATTCATTGCTGTTCAATTTTTTGTCAGGATAAGTTTTTGCCTGTTTGCTTGGCGACCGGCACGCCCTGCGCCGCCGCACTCGTCTTCTTGTTCCACACAGGGCCGATCAGGCGCATGCCGGTGACACGCTTGATGGCCTGAACAATATAGACGGCGCCGAAATACGGCCACCAGCGGTCGCCGGCTTTTTCCATGAATGCGAAACGGTCGAGCCACTTCTCGGATGTGAAGGGCGGCGCGTAACAGCCGAAATGGCCGCGATTGACTTCCATGTTCAGTAGTTTGAGCCAATCCTTCAGGCGCGACAAGCGAATGAATTCGCCATCGAGGGGCAGGAAATGCGAGCCCGTCAAACGACCGGCCACCTGGCGCAAGCCCCAAAGGCTCGTTGGATTGAAGCCGCACACAATCAGTTGCCCTTCCGGAATCAACACGCGCTCGACCTCGCGCAGCACCTGATGCGGTTCCGTGGCAAACTCCAGCACATGCGGCAGCACCACCAGGTCGAGACTCTGCGATGCAAACGGCAATTCGGCGAAATCGTGCACCACGGTAATGCGCGGCGTGCCTTCACCGGCCTCCGTTGCATAAAGATGGGTATCGGTCAGGAACTTGCACTGCATGCGATTGGCGCGCAATGCATCGATCTGCGGCAAACCGATTTGCACGGCGTTAAAACCGAAGATGTCGGCGGTCAGCGCGTCGAGGCGCGCCTGCTCCCATGCACGCACGTAACTGCCGGCCTGCGTCTCGAGCCAGGGGCCGAGCGCTATAATGGATTTTTCTGGAGATTGATCTGCCATGAGTAAATTGAGTGTTCTGACTGTCCCGGCGTTTAACGACAATTATCTTTGGCTGATACACAACGGCACACAAGCCGTTGCAGTCGACCCGGGAGATGCTGGCCCGATCATGGCTGCGCTCGAGGCACATAAACTATCACTAGTCGCTATTTTACTGACACATCACCACGCTGACCATGTCGGCGGCGTGGAAAAATTATTGCAGCATATTAACACCGACGACTTCAAGCTCCCGGTATATGGCCCGCGCTCGGAAAACATCGCCGGTGTCACAACGCGCCTTGCAGAGGGTGACCAAGTGCATATCGCGCAGTTACCGTTGGATTGCACCGTGCTCGACGTGCCGGGGCATACGAGCGGACACATTGCCTATGTCTTTGCAGACCAGAACTGGCTGTTTTGCGGCGACACCTTGTTTGCCGGCGGATGCGGCCGCCTGTTCGAGGGGACACCGGCGCAAATGGTTTCTTCGCTGGCGAAGCTCAGCGCCCTGCCCGACTCGACACTGGTTTTCTGCGCCCATGAATATACACTCGGCAACCTTCGCTTTGCCTTGGCGGCCGAACCGGACAATCTTGCTCTAAAATCAAGAATTGTATTGGAGCAAGAAAAACGGACCAATAACATCCCAACTGTTCCGTCAACAATTGGCCTGGAGAAAGAAACCAATCCCTTCCTGCGCTACCGCGAACCGTCCATTATAAAAGGCCTTCAAGCGTCTGGCCGTCTGCATGACAGCGAACCGATTGCCGCTTTTGCCGCCCTGCGCAACTGGAAAAACGAGTTTTAATGAATGACTGATCAACCAATTGCCGATATGATATTTTTTGCAAATTGTCTTGACGGGTAAAAACCCCTCTCAGTACACTGCACGTTCAAAATTCAATTCATCGACTTGTCACAATGGGTCGATGACGTTGGGTCGTTTCGAATAGATGTGGCATTAAATTTGCCTAATACGGAATCGATGTGACGACTCGGGATTTGTTTACCCCGAGTTCGTGCCGGTTTTCGTTATTCGTGATGGTCCCCACTACAGAGAGTGAGTACCCATGCATTTATCCAGAACGCTAGTCATTTCCCTTTCCGCTTTTGTCCTGTCGGCGCCGATCGCGCAGGCTGCCGACATGGCGGAAGCGTCGGCAAGCAGCGCCGAGGCGTCCACATCGGTAAGCACGCCTTCGCTCCAGACCGGCATACAGTCGCCGATTCAATCCTACAAGTCCAATGGCGCCGCTTACCCCAACCTATCGGCACTCGAACCCAATCTGGGCCCGAACGATTTGGCGCTGGGCGGTTTGATCACCGAGGATACCGATCTGTGGGGACGTATCCGCAAGGGTTTTGCCATTCCCGACCTCGATAACCAATTGGTATTCAGCCAGACTTCATGGTACGCCGCGCGTCCCGACTACATACAGCGTACATCGTTGCGCGCCTCGCGCTATCTATATCATGTCGTGGAAGAACTGGAAAAGCGCAACATGCCGACCGAACTGGCGTTGCTGCCCTTCATCGAGTCGGCTTTCAATCCGGAAGCATTGTCGAGCGCCAAGGCGTCGGGCATGTGGCAATTCATGCCCTCTACCGGCACCAGCTTCAACCTCAAGCAAAATATGTTCAAGGATGACCGGCGCGACGTGCTGGCCTCGACCGATGCCGCGCTGACCTACCTGCAGCGTCTGTACGGCATGTTCGGCGACTGGCAACTGGCCCTGGCGGCCTACAACTGGGGTGAAGGCTCGGTACAGCGCGCCATCAACCGCAACCGCGCCCTGGGCCTGCCAACCGACTTCAACAGCCTGTCGGCGCGCATGCCGAACGAAACGCGCAACTATGTGCCCAAGTTGCAGGCAGTCAAGAACATCATTGCCAACCCGGCGTACTACAACATCAAGCTGCCGCAGGTCGACAACCAGCCGTATTTCGTCTCGGTCGACAAGACCCGCGATATTGACGTCAACATCGCAGCACAACTGGCCGAAATGCCGCTCGACGAATTCCGCGCGCTCAACCCGCAATTCAATCGTCCGGTCATCATGTCCGACACGCCGATCCTGCTGCCGGAAAGCAATGCCGACAAATTCCGCGAAAACCTGTCCAACTGGGGCCGCGCCTTGTCGTCCTGGACTTCGCACACCATCACCACGGCACGCGAAAAGATAGAAACAATCGCCGAACATTTCGGCACCACGCCGGATGTGCTGCGCGAAGTCAATCACATACCACCGCGTACCCATCTTGCCGTCGGTTCCACCATCCTGGTTCCCAAGACCGAAGCCAACGCCGACGTCGACATTGCACCGGACGTGGCGCAGAACGCGAAGATGCAACTCGAATCCGACGCGCCGGATTTCCGCCGCGTGTTCGTCCGCGCCGGCAGGCGCGATACGCTATCGTCGATTGCCGCGCGCAATCACGTGAGCGTAGAACAATTGAAGTCGTGGAACAACCTGCACCAGGACCGCATCGCAGCCGGACAAAGCCTGCAAGTACAAATCCCCTTCCGCGGTGCAGTGCGCCGCGTGGCACACATCAGCGTGTCACGCTCGGGTCGTCGCGTCGCAGCAGTCAGCCACCCGGCCCACCGCAAGGTCGTCGTCGCATCGGTGAAGAACGGCAAAAAACGCCCAGCCTGATCAGGCGAGCCGTCGCATTCCCGGCGAAGCACAAAGTTGCCCACTTTTTTTGTGGGCAAGTTTGTGCATAAGTCTGTGAAGACTTTGCAAACCGTTGATTCGTAAGCGAATATTTGCTGTGCTCGGGAATGAGGCAGTGGTGATATCCGCACCCTGACCACATTACAAAAAGGATTGCAGGCGGGGACAAGTCCCGGTGTTTGCCTGCGTGAAATGCCAGAACTCGTCCCAACCGATTCGCTGCTCGCCACTACCTGCACTCTCTCCGAAAACACAAAGTTGCCCACTTTTTTTGTGGGCAAGCTTGTGCATAAGTCTGTGAAGAGTTTGCAAACCGTTGATTCATAAGCGATTAGTTTGCGTGCTCAGGAATGAGGCAATGGTGATATCTCCGGCACGGCCAATTTGAAACGCGTCAGCCTCAGGCACTGTCCGCTGGATTTTTGGCCTGCCTGGCTTCGTAAAGCATGTGCAGTGTGATCTTGCGCACTTCAGCCTTGCTTGTTTCGATGTGGGAAGTCAGCATGCGTGTTGCCTCTGCCGTATGGCGCTCGATGACGGCGCGCAGAATCTTGCCGTGTTCCTCGTAGGTCGCCTCAATGCGCAAGCCCTTGGTGAAGTCAAGCCGGCGGATGATGCGGATGCGCTCCGTGATGTCGTGGTGGATGCGTGCCATTTCCCAATTGCCGGTGGCTTCGACCAACTGTTCGTGGAAACGCTCGTCGAGCGCCGATACGGTTGCGCCGTCGGTCAACCGGTCTTCCGGGTTGACCAGCCAGGTGCGTTTCAAATCTTCCAATGGCGGCGCCTCGGCCATGTGGCACAGCTTATGCACGGCTGCCACTTCGAGTGTGATGCGCACGTCGTAGAGTTGTTCGAACTGGCGAAAGTCAAACGGACGCACCTGCCAGCCGCTGCGGAACAACACTTCGACATAACCTTCACGCTGCAAGCGGAACAATGCTTCGCGCACCGGCGTGCGGCTCATTTGCAGGCGTTCGCCGATTTCGCTTTCGCTGAAACGATCGCCGGGCAGCAACTGGAAATCGTAGATGCTGGCCTTTAATTGCGTGTACGCCTGATCTGCCAGGCTGTCTGGCGTGGAACGCGGAATTTTAGACTCGGTCATTGCAAGTTTCTGGTTATTCGAGGTGCGCGATCCAACGACGCAGTTGCGCGCGCCCTCCTGAAACTATACCGCCAAATGACGTTTGACACCGTCTTCGTTCATCTGGGCCTGGGTGCCGGATGCGACAACTTCGCCGCGCGACAACACAACAAATTGATCTGCCAGTGCGTGGGCAAAGTCGAAATACTGCTCGCACAGAAGTATGCCCATGTCGCCACGCTCGCGCAGCAGCCGGATCACACGCTCGATATCCTTGATGATGGATGGCTGAATGCCTTCGGTCGGCTCGTCGAAAATGATGAGCTTGGGCTCTGCCAGCAAGGCACGCGCAATGGCCAGTTGCTGTTGCTGGCCGCCGGATAGATCGCCGCCGCGCCGCCCCAGCATTTCCTTGAGCACCGGGAACAATTCAAATATTTCGGGCTTGATGCGCTTTGCTTTGCGGCTCGGCAACCCGGCCATGCCCATCAACAGGTTTTCTTCCACCGTCAGGCGGGCGAATATCTCGCGTCCCTGAGGCACATAGGCAATCCCGGCGCGCGCACGCTCATGCGGCGTGAGCTTGGTGATATTCGCACCGTCAAAGCTGACTTGCCCGCTGGCGACCGGCAATACACCCATCAGGCATTTCAGCAGCGTGGTCTTGCCCACGCCGTTGCGGCCAAGAAGCGCGAGGCATTCACCCTTCTTAACGTTCAATGAAATGCCGCGCAGGATGTGCGCCGCACCGTAGTACTGATTGAGTTGATCGACTTGTAGCATGTCAGCGCCCCAGATAAACTTCAATGACGCGCTCATCCTGCTGTACCTGCTGCATGGTACCTTCGGCCAGCACCGATCCTTCATGCAATACGGTGACCTTGCCTTGCTGCGCAATCTCGGTGACGAAACCCATGTCGTGCTCGACCACCACGATGGAATGACGGCCGCGCAATTCATTGAGCAATTCGGCGGTGCGCGCGGTCTCGGCGTCGGACATGCCGGCCACCGGCTCATCAAGCAGGATCAACTGCGGCTCCTGCATCAGCAGCATGCCGATTTCCAGCCATTGCTTTTGCCCGTGCGAGAGCAGACCGGCCAGCGTCTGTTCCATGCCGCCCAGGCGGATCAATTTCAGCGTTTCGTCGATGCGCCCTTGCTGTTCGCTCGACAGGCGGAAGAATAGGGATGGCTTGACGCGCTTGTCCATCTTCATCGCCAGTTCCAGATTTTCGAACACCGTGTGCTGTTCGAATACGGTGGGACGCTGGAACTTGCGGCCGATGCCGGCTTGCGCAATGGCATATTCGGTCATCTTGCTCAAGTCCATGCTCTGACCGAAAAAGGCTGTGCCGGTACTGGGGCGCGTCTTGCCGGTGATGACGTCCATCATGGTGGTCTTGCCTGCACCGTTGGGGCCGATAATACAGCGCAGCTCCCCGACCGAGATGTCCAGGTTCAGGTTATTGAGCGCCTTGAAGCCGTCGAACGAAACAGTGATTTGTTCGAGGTAGAGAATCGCGCCGTGCAACGTGTCGACGCCTTCCGGCTTGATGCGGGCGAAACCGGCTGTGGCGTCACCTGGCGCGCTATCGTAGATCTGCCCCGGCTGGAGTACTTTGCTCATGGTAACCCCTTCTTGGCGAGCCAACGTTTGGACAAGCCAAGAATGCCTCGCGGCATGGCCAGCGTCACCAGAATGAAGATGGCGCCGAGTGCAAACAACCAGAGATCCGGGAACGCGCCGGTAAACCAGCTCTTCAAGCCATTGACCGTGAACGCACCGATGATCGGACCGATCAGCGTCCCGCGCCCGCCGACTGCCGCCCACACCACCATTTCGATCGAATTGCCGGGCGACATCTCGGACGGATTAATGATGCCGACCTGCGGTACATAGAGCGCGCCGGCAATGCCGCACAATACCGCCGACAAGGTCCAGACAAACAGTTTGAATCCGAGCGGGTTATAGCCGATGAACATCAGGCGCGACTCGGAATCGCGCACCGCCTGTAGCACGCGCCCGAGCTTGGATTGGACTATCCAGCGGCACAACACCAGCGCGCCGAACAGGAAAGCCAGCGTGATCAGGTACAGTACCGCGCGCGTCGACGGCGCGGTGACGCTGTAACCGAGGATACGCTTGAAATCGGTGAAGCCGTTGTTGCCGCCGAAGCCGGTGTTATTGCGGAAGAACAGCAGCATGAAGGCAAACGTCATGGCCTGCGTGATGATGGAAAAATACACGCCCTTGATGCGCGAGCGGAAAGCGAAGAAGCCGAACACAAAGGCCAGCACGCCGGGCACCAACACCACCAGTGCAAGGCAATACCAGTAATTATCGGTCATCGACCAATACCACGGGTATGACTTCCAGTCGAGGAACACCATAAAGTCCGGCAAGTCGCTTTGATACACGCCGTCGTGACCGATGGCACGCATCAGATACATGCCGTGGGCATAGCCGCCGAGCGCGAAAAACAGCCCGTGGCCGAGCGACAGGATGCCGGTGTAGCCCCACACCAGATCGAGCGCCAGTGCCGCCAGCGCGTAACACATGAATTTGCCGAGCAGCGCGATCGTGTAGCTCGAAACATGCAGCGCGTGTCCTTCGGGAAAGGTGAGGTTTAGAACAGGCAGCGCCGCCAGGATTAAGGTACAAGCCAGGATGCCGCTCCAGGCGGGGCGGGCGTAAAGGGGCGTCTTCATGGGTATATTCATTCCACGCTCCTGCCCTTCTGCGCGAACAAGCCTTGCGGACGGCGCTGGATGAAGACCACGATGAATACGAGAATGACAATCTTGGCCATCACGGCGCCCGCCACCGGCTCCAGGAACTTGTTGATCTCACCGAGCCCGAGCGCGGCAATCACCGTGCCGATCAACTGGCCCACGCCGCCCAGCACCACGACCATGAACGAATCGACGATATAGCTCTGCCCAAGGTCGGGCCCGACATTGCCGAGCTGGGACAAGGCCACACCGCCCAGGCCCGCGATGCCGGAGCCGAGGCCGAAGGTCAGCATGTCCACCTTGCCCGTCGCCACACCGGTGCAATCGGCCATGCGCCGGTTCTGCGTCACGGCGCGCACGAACAAGCCCAGGCGTGTCTTGTTCAGGATCAACCATACGCCTGCCACCACGAACAGCGAAAAGAAAATAATCACAATGCGGTTGTAAGACAGGACTAACGTGCCCAGCACGGTGACACCGCCCGACATCCAGGAAGGGTTCGACACTTCGACGTTTTGTGCGCCGAACAGCGTGCGCACAGCCTGCATCAAAATCAGGCTGATGCCCCAGGTGGCAAGCAGCGTTTCCAGCGGTCGGCCATACAACCAGCGTATGACGGTACGTTCCAGGGCGATGCCGACTGCACCGGCGACCATGAACGATGCAGGAAGCGCAACCAGCAAATAAGCATCGAACGCGCCGGGCAGGTATTTGCGAAATAAAATCTGGCAGACATAAGTCGTATAGGCACCGATCATCAGCAACTCGCCGTGGGCCATGTTGATAATGCCCATCAGGCCGAAGGTGATCGCCAGCCCAAGCGCAGTCAAAAGCAGTACGCTGCCGAGCGAGATACCGTAAAACACGTTGCCGATCATTTCATTGCGTGAGAGGCGGCTTTCAATGGCTTGCAGCGTCACAACGGTTGCCACGCGCACCGACATGTCAGGTTCGTTGTAGCTGCCGTCCGGATTTTGCTCCAGCATTTTCTGCAGAATCGGCTTCAGATTGGCATTGCTGCTATCGGCCAATCCAAGCACTGCGGACTTGCGCACAGCCGCGTCGGGCGATTGCAGATTGGCAGTAGCGACGACCATTTGCAGGATCGCCTTGATCTCGCCATCGTTCTCCTTGGCAAGTGCCTTTGCTATCAGCGGAATGCGGGCGATGTCGTTATCTTTCTGCAGGTCGAGTGCCGCGACCATGCGGGTATTGCGGTCGGTCGAAAACAGTTTCAGGCCGGATAGTGCAGCCTCGATGGCACCGCGCAGGCGGTTGTTGACCACGATGCCGTCGATGCCGTCCGGCGTCGGTCCGGCCTTGTCGGTCGCGGGATTGGTTGCGACGCCTTCCGCGACGATGTACAACGTGCCGTCGGCTGCTGCGTAGACGGTTTCATTCTTGATCGCGTTGAGCAGCTTCGCTCCATCGTCGTTGGCCAGGGCGGCAATGGCGTTGACCGCGTCGACGCGCGCATCGGGGTCGTCGCCTGCGAGGGGCTTTAGCAAAGCAGGATCGATGGTTGCCTCGGCTACAAATGATAGCAAGCACAGAAGGATCGTCAGCGAGAATTTTTTCAATAACATGAAACGTTCCTGGATAACTTCTTCATCGGACCCCTGTATAGAGAGACATGTCCTCGCGTCAATCGAGCAAGTCAACAATCGCAAAACTTTCGCCGCCGGCAAGCAACGAAATTTGCCGATAAGCGCGTGCAATACCATGACTCCTCTCTGCCCGCTTGCGGGAGAGAGGCCGGGAGAGAGGGGTTTTTTGGCGTAAACCACACGCCTTCAAAAAAACAAAAACTCCCCAGGAATGTGAGTTTGACACGCGAACAAAAACCCTCTCCCCCGCCCCTCTCCCGCAAGCGGGCAGAGGGGATTCAAGTCCTTGCATAGGCGCATGCCGGGAAATTAATTACAGCTTCTGCTTGCTCTCATTCCCCGGAATATACGGGCTCCAAGGCTGCGCACGGATCGTCGTCTTGGTCTTCCACACCACATTGAACTGGCCATCGCCGCGAATTTCTCCGATCATCACAGGCTTGTGCAGATGATGGTTGGTCGCATCCATTTCCAGTTCAAAGCCGGACGGCGCCTTGAATTTCTGGCCGCTCATGGCCGCAATCACCTTGTCGGTATCGGTCGACTTGGCTTTTTCCACGGCTTGTTTCCACATGTAGATGCCGACGTAGGTCGCTTCCATCGGGTCGTTGGTTACGACGGTATCGGCATTCGGCAATTTCTTGGCCGCAGCGTAGGCTTTCCATTTTTTGATGAAGGTTTCATTGACCGGGTTCTTGACCGACTCGAAGTAATTCCATGCCGCCAGGTGGCCGAGCAAAGGCTTGGTGTCGACGCCGCGCAATTCTTCCTCGCCGACCGAGAACGCCACCACCGGCACATCGGTTGCTTTCAGGCCGGCATTGCCGAGTTCCTTGTAGAACGGCACGTTGGAATCGCCGTTGATGGTCGAGATGACTGCAGTCTTGCCGCCTGCCGAGAATTTCTTGATGTTGGCGACGATGGTCTGGTAGTCCGAATGGCCGAACGGTGTATAGACTTCATCGATGTCGGTATCCTTTACGCCCTTGCTGTGCAGGAAGGCGCGCAGGATCTTGTTGGTGGTGCGCGGATAGACATAGTCGGTGCCGAGCAGAACGAAACGCTTGGCGCCGCCGCCTTCCTTGGACATCAGGTATTCGGTGGCGGGAATGGCTTGCTGGTTCGGCGCCGCGCCGGTATAGAACACGTTCTTTTCCAGTTCTTCACCCTCATACTGCACCGGGTAGAACAACAGGCTGTTGGTTTCCTTGAACACCGGTAGAACCGATTTACGCGAGACCGAAGTCCAGCAGCCGAACACCACGGAAACCTTGTCCTGCGTGATCAACCCGCGCGCCTTTTCGGCGAACAGCGGCCAGTTCGACGCCGGGTCAACCACGACCGGTTCGAGCTTCTTGCCCAACACACCACCGTTGGCGTTGATTTCATCGATAGTCATCAACGCGACATCCTTCAACGATGTTTCGGAGATGGCCATCGTGCCTGACAGCGAGTGCAGGATACCGACCTTGATGGTGTCGGCGGCCATGGCCGGCGCTGTGAAAGCCGAGGCAACGAGTGTCAAAGCGCCGAGGGCGGTCGCTTTCAATAGGGTGCGACGATACATGGTTGAAACTCCTCAATAAGGGTTAACGTTGAACGACATTGCCAGGCAAGATTTCACAAACCACATCCACTAACAGGCACCTCTAAAAACCTACTACGCGACGCAATTTCGAGCCACCTTTCACGTCGAATCTCAAACGATCGAAACCATCAAATCACCGGCATGAATCAAACTGCCGGGTTTGCAATGGAAGGCCTGAACCACACCTTCGCACGGCGCCGCAATGGCAAACTCCATCTTCATCGCTTCCAGAATCAACAAGGTATCGCCGGCCTGGATGCGCTCGCCGGGTTGAGCAATCAATTTCCACACATTGCCGCTGATGTCGGCCAGCACGCTGGTGCCGACCACCTCGGGTGCTTCTACCCGCACATCGTCATCAACCTCTGCGGCGCTCGCGTCGGTGGCAGACTGCGCCCAATGTGCGACTTCCTGTTCGAAGGCCACGGCTTGCTTTGCACGAAATTCTTCGAGTTCAGGCGCAATCGATTCGAGAAATTCGTTGTAGGCGCCGAGATCGAACAGCTCTTCGGTAATTTCGATTTTCTTGCGCCCTTCGCGAAAAGCCAGGCGCAGCGCATCGAGCTCGACTTCGTCTACCGGGTAAAAACGCACCTGGTCGAAGAAGCGCAGCAGCCAAGGCTGGCCATCGACAAACACGCTGTTCTTGAGGAACTTGTTCCAGATCGGCAACGTGCGGCCGACCAACTGATAGCCGCCCGGCGAATCCATGCCGTAGATGCACATGTAGATGCCGCCGATGCCGACCGTGCCTTCCGCGGTGTAGGTGCGCGCGGGGTTGTATTTGGATGTCAGCAGCCGATGGCGCGGATCGACCGGCACGGCACACGGCGCGCCGAGATAGACATCACCGAGACCGAGCACCATATAGCTGGTGCGATACAGAATATCGCGCACCTGGTCAACCGAGTCGAGGCCGTTGATGCGGCGCATGAATTCGGTATTGCTCGGCAGCCACGGCGCAGTATCGCGCACCGATTGACGGTAGCGCGCCACGGCGTCGAGCGTGGCAGAATCTTCAAACGCCATCGGCAAATGCACGACACGGCTGTTCACCTTCATCGTCGCGACCGGCGGCAGGCGCTCTTCTGCGGCGGTCAACGCATCCAGCAAGGCATTCTGGTGGATCACGCGGCTGTCATAATGGATTTGCAGCGAACGCACACCGGGCGACATTTCCAGGATGCCGTCCACCGGGTTTCGTTTGAGTTCTTCCATCAAGGCGTGCACCTGGAAGCGCAGGTTCAGGTTAAGTACGTTGGGGCCGTATTCAATGAGGATGTATTTGTCGCCGGCCTGGCGGTAGACGACTTGCGGCGCATTGGTCGCAGCGCGCGGCGCGATGCTGCCGACAATGGCTTCGGTCTTGTGTGCAATGAGCGGGACTATCGGCGCGGCAGCACCCATGCTGCCCTGCAGTGCGTCCTGCCTGCGCTCCAGTTCCAGCGCCTGGTCGAACGAAATGGGAATGAAACGGATCTTGTCGCCAGGCTTGACCTGGCCGACTTTCCACAGCTCAGCCTTGGCAATCGTCACGAGGCAGACGAAGCCACCCAGGCTCGGCCCGTCCTGCGTCAGAATCACCGGCATGTCGCCGGTGAAATTGACGCTGCCGATGGCGTATTCGCAATCGTGGATATTGGAAGGATGCAAGCCGGCTTCGCCGCCGTCGCTACGCGCCCAGCTCGGCTTGGGACCGACCAGACGCACGCCGAGGCGATTCGAGTTGTAGTGCACCTGCCATTCCGAAGCGAAGAAGGTTTCGACCGATTCGTTGGTGAAAAAATCGGGCGCCCCGTGCGGGCCATACACTGCACCGATCTCCCAGGTCTGTCCATATTGAGGAATGGCATCGCCCGCCCATTCGGCTGGGGCCGAAACCGGCGCCGGCGTGGCACTCGCCGCCAATGCCGGATTGTTGATGGTCAGCATGTCCGACGCGCGCAAGACACGGCCGGCATGGCCGCCGAATTGGCCGAGCGCGAATGTGGATTTGCTGCCGAGGTAGTCGGGCACATCGAAACCATTGCGCACGGCCAGATAGGTGCGACAACCGCTTTGTACCTTGCCGACCCGCAGCGTCTGCCCAGCCTTGACGGTGATCGGTTTCCAGAATGCGACCGGTTCGCCATCGAGGGTGGCAGGAGTAGGTGCACCGGCCAGCGCAATCACGCCGTCGCAATGGAAACGCAGGCTGGGGCCGAGCACGGTGGCTTCCATTGCCGCGGCCGACACATGGTTGCCGACGATGCGGTTGGCGATACGAAAGGCCCAATGATCCATAGGGCCGGAGGGCGGCACACCGATGTCCCAATACCCTACGCGGCCAGGGTAATCCTGGATCGTGGTGTAGGTACCCGCTTCCAGCACTTCGACCACCGGCGCAACAAACGCGAAGCTCTCAAGGAAGCGTGTGCTGAGCACGCCACTTGCGAATGCTTCGCTGGCGGAAATCTGGCGCAAGTATTCGAGATTGGTCGAGATGCCGCACAGACGGGTTGCGCTCAATGCGACGCTCAGGTTCGAAATTGCCTCGGCCCGCGTAGCACCGGACACGATCAATTTGGCCAGCATCGGGTCGTAATGTGCCGACACTTCCGTGCCGGTATCGACCCAACCATCGATGCGCGCTTCGGCCGGGAAGCGCACCTCGGTCAAGACCCCAGGACTCGGTTGAAAATTGCGCAGCGGGTCTTCGGCATAAAGACGCACTTCGATGGCCGCACCGCGCGATGGCGCAATATTGGTCAGGTCCGGCGGCGTGCCGGCGGCAGTCAGGATCATCCATTCGACCAGATCGATGCCGGTCACGGCCTCGGTGATGCAATGCTCGACTTGCAGGCGCGTGTTGACTTCAAGGAAGTAGAAGCTGTCGCGCTTCTGGTCGTAGATGTATTCGATAGTACCGGCCGAGCGATACCCGACGCTCGCGCCGAGCCGTTCCGACGCTTCAAGCAATTTTTGCCGCGTGGCGGGCGGCAGGTTGGGCGCCGGGGTTTCTTCGATCACTTTCTGGTTACGCCGCTGGATCGAGCAATCGCGTTCGCCGATGGCGGCCACCCTGCCCTTGCCGTCGCCGAAAATCT
>DATBQE010000146.1:0-56396 GCA_036561005.1 Burkholderiaceae bacterium
TTTGCTCATACCGCTCTTTCAGGGGGAATTGTTCCGCGTTGCAGATGGTCGATGTATTGTAGACCCGCTGGGCCATTTCCCGATAACATTTGCTACAACGGCATCGGCATCGGCATCGGCCGGGTTCGGGGGAGAGTTGGCCTGCAGGGGCAGGGCGCGTATTCTGGCTCGCAACCGGCCTGACGTGCTTCCGAGGTAACATGGCGATCTGATTGATGGCAAAATTACCGTTAAAACAGGGAAAAGCGGAAAACATGCTTTCTGGGCGGCAGCGTCGATTGGGAGAGAGACAAAGCGTGACTGTGATGGAAAAAGATCGGGTCAATATATTGCTTGTCGACGATCAGGCGAGCAATCTTGTCGTCATGGAGGCCGTATTGGCGCCGCTTGGCGAGAATATTGTGTCTGTCGTGTCCGGCGAGGAGGCCTTGCGCGCCGTGCTTAAAATGGACTTCGCCGTCATATTGCTCGACGTTCACATGCCGACCCTGAGCGGATTCGAAACGGCCCGCATGATCCGCGCCCGGCCGCGTTCCAGCCATATCGCCATATTATTTGTCACGGCAGCCATCGACCCCGATTTCCCGATTGAGGAAGCCTACGCACTGGGTGCCGTCGACTACCTCAGCAAACCCATACTGCCGACCGTATTGCGTGCCAAGGTGGCATTTTTCGTCGAACTCTTCAGGAAAAACGAGGAACTGGCCAGGATCGAGCGGGCACGCCATGCTGCCGCGCTGACGGTCAAGGACAAAAGCATACGCCTGGGCGAGCAGCGATTTTCCCTGCTCGTCAACTCTTCCGGCGAGGGTCTGTTCGGGATGAGTGTGGACACGACCTGCACCTTTCTCAATCCTGCAGGCGCCGGCATGCTCGGCTATCTTCCGCAAGAACTCGTGGGACGCCTGATTCCCGATATCATTTTCTCGCGCAACGCCGCAGCCAGTACTGAGCTGTCGGGCAAGGCGGCCTTCGTCAACGCCGTGCGGGACGGCGTATCGCGCAGAGTGCATGAGGAAGTGTTCTTGCGCAAGGACGGCACGACATTTCCGGTCGCCTATTCGATATCGCCGATGACGGTCGACGGTCAAGTCGAGGGCGCGGTCGTCACTTTTACCGATATTACCGAACGCAAGCGCACCGAAGACGAACTGCGCCGTGTCGCCAAGGACATGGCGGAAGCGGATCGCCGCAGAACCGAATTTCTCGCGACGCTTGCCCACGAGCTGCGCAATCCGCTGGCGCCGTTGCGCAATGGGCTGCAAGTGATTCGCCTGGCGATGAACGATCCATCCACCTTGGCGCGCACCAGTGAAATCATGGAGCGCCAGCTCTCCAATATGGTTCACCTGGTCGACGATTTGCTCGACGTCGCGCGCATTACCAAGGGCAGCATCAGCCTGAAGAAGAAGAACATCGATTTGGCGAGTGTCATCAATGCCGCGATCGAAACCAGTTCCTCTCTCATCGCGGCAGGACAACACACCCTGGAAACCGATGTTCCAGAGGAACCTGTTCAAGTGGAACTCGATCCCACGCGCATTGCGCAGGCAATCGGCAATATTCTCAACAACGCGGCCAAATACACGCCGCGCGGCGGGCATATCCGGCTCTCCGTGCGGTGCCTTGAACAGTCATTTGAAGTTGTCGTCACCGATTCCGGTATCGGCATCCCCGCCGATTGCATTGAGTCGGTCTTCACCATGTTCGCACAGTTGAAGCATGGCGAACAGTTGGCGCAGGGTGGTTTGGGAATCGGTTTGTCGCTGGTACGCCGTCTGGTCGAATTGCATGGGGGCTCGGTGAAGGCCAGTAGTCCGGGCATAGGCCAAGGGAGCACGTTTTCGATCAACTTGCCGTTCGGCAGAATCGGCGCGAGCACTGCGGCGCGCGCTGACACGCCGCCTGTCTTTCGCACGGCGGCACCGGTTTCGCTGTTCAGAATTGTGGTGGCAGACGACAACGTCGACGCGGCCAATACCTTGTCGACGATGCTGGAGATTCTCGGGCATCAGGTCGGCGTGGCGCACGGCGGCAGTCAGGCGTTGGAGATGGCCAAAGCGTTCAAGCCGGACGTCGTATTCCTTGACATCGGCATGCCCGATACGAATGGATACGAAGTTGCCAAGACCTTGCGCAGCGCTCCCGGCCCGGCGCGGCCGGCGCTTGTGGCGCTGACTGGCTGGGGAGCCGATGCCGACAAGGCGCGCGCGGCGCAAGCGGGCTTTGACCATCACCTGACGAAGCCGGCGACCCTCGACAGTGTCAACGAGGTTCTTTGCCGCATCGGCGAGCGATTTTCATTGCACGACGTCGGTTAACCAACGCGTTGGCGCAGGCTGATCAAGGAGAGAGCGGAAAGTGTGCTTCCACTACCGTGCCGCTTCCGTCGTGCCATCTGCCCAGTTTGAAGCGGCCGCCATGCAAGGCCACACGCTCTCGCATGCCGATCAAACCGCAGGACTCTTGCGCCGTCGCTATTTCCGCTGCGATGCCCACCCCGTTATCTGCGATCTGCAGAAGGGCGCCCCCGTCCTGCGGCTCCAACGAAAGCCACACCCGGCTTGCAGCGGCGTGGCGCTCGATATTGAGCAGGGATTCCTGCGCGATTCTGAAGATGGAAATGGCGCGATCCGATTCGATATCGTCGAAATCCTGACAGATATCTGTCGTGACTTTCAAGCCGGTGCGATTGCTGAAATCGAGCAGGTGTTCGGTCAGGCAGGCAGAAAGTCCAAAAGTCTCCAGCATGCTGGGGCGTAGTTCATCGACGATGGTGCGCTTGAGGGCAACGGCCGTCTTGATCGCAGCAATCGCCCGTTGCAGGCGCGCGGCGAGTTCGGGTTCGCTATGCTTGAGTTTTTCTGCAACGACCGAAATGTCGAGCGAAATGACCGTGAGGGCAGCACCGAGTTCCTGGTGCAACTGACGTGCCAGTGCGGCTTTTTCCGCTTCGGCATGTTTGATCAGATGGTGCGACAAGGCTGCCAGCTGTCTTGTCCGGGAATCTACGGCGTCTTTCGGCGCCACGCTCGGTTCGAGATTTTCCATGATCGGTCGTACATATCGTTGGCTTTAATATGTCGCATAATAAGGGTTTTTACGGGATTGCAGGAGACGCATGAACGCCGATCTATCAAGGCCATTACGTATTCTTGCCGTGGAAGACAGCGCGGACGCGCTGCATATTTTGTGCGAGCTGTTAAGCCTGATCGGGCACGATGTGACCGGTGCCGCCGATGCTGCGCGTGCGCTCGCGCTGCTGGACGAGAAAAACTTCGATGTATTGCTTACCGACATCAATTTGCCGGGAATGTCCGGTGTACATCTCGCGCGCCGTACCAAGGCCGCTTTTCCGGGCATCAAAATCATATTTGCTTCCGGTCACGACGATGCCATGGCGTCCTACGTCGGCTTCCCCTCGACCTGGCTTGGCAAGCCTTATGAATACACGTCACTCGTGCAGGCGCTGCAACCGGAAAGCTAGTTTAAATTGCCGGGATTCAATCGATCAGATTTTGCTTGATCGCGTAATAAATGATGTCGGCGTTGCTGGTCATATTCATTTTCTCCAGCACACGATTGCGATAGGTACTGATGGTCTTGACACTGAGATTGACGTCTTCGGCGATCTTCGTGATGCCTTGGCCGTTTCCCAGGCGGATGAAGACATCGAATTCGCGCGCAGAAAGCGTTTCATGCAAAGGGCGTTCGGCTGTATTTCCCGCGTCGGTTGTCAACAACTCGGCTACGGCCGGGCTGATGTATTTGCGACCGCGCACGGCAGTCTGAATTGCTTCGATCAATTCGGTGGCAAGCGCTTCCTTCTGAATATACCCGCTAGCCCCGTTACGCAGTAATTGCACGGCATAACGATTTTCAGGATGCATGCTGAGTATCAACACAGGCAGCGCGGGCTTTTCACGTTTGATTTGCGCCAGAATCTCAACGCCGCTCTTGTCGGGCATGGCGATATCGAGCAAGGCCACGTCGAATTCCTGGGACCGCACGAGGCGCAAGGCGGCGTCAGCCGTTGCCGCCTCACCCGCAATTTCCATTGCCGGAACGGCATCAATGAAATGCCTGATGCCGGCGCGCACTACGGCATGGTCATCTACAATCAGTATTCTTATCATCCCAGATGTTTCCAGGTGGTCATCATGCGTTATCGTCGGGACACTACAAACAGTTCAAGTGTGCAATGATATTTCAAGCGCAAAGATTATCCAATATCTGCACGTCATATGGCCTGAAATAATGGGCCGACACGGGGAAAAATTTTCGTTCTGCAACTTTTGCGCCGGGAGCGACGCAAGTCTAAAAAAGGCGCGCAGCAATTGTAATCATTGGTTCCCTAATTGATGGCAAAGTTCATTGTTGCGTCTCCATCGGGTGCTGCCATATCGATGCTTGCCGGCCTTGGCGTACGGATGGCGACCGACTGACCAGGGCTTCCGTTTTTCCTACATAAAGATGGTGGTCCTTCCGATACAATGCCCATCATTTCGTGGCTATCCTGTCAATATAGCTAAGGGAGGGCATATGAGAAAAGTTTTCCAGCAAAGAAAGGGCGGCCACATGTCCGGTAGTGCAGGCTTGACCGCACAAATCGCCTTGACGGCCAGCATGCTTGGTTTCTGCTACCTGTTCTCGCCGGCCTTTGTCGGCGCAGGCGTTGGCGTGGGGCTCGGTGAATCCGGGATTATGCGCAGCGGCATTGAGGCGCATGAGAAAATCTTTGCCGTCGGCAACGCCGGGTATGGCGCGGTTCCGGTTGTCTGCAGGCAATGCAGCGGTGGCGCCGCGCCGGTCGCTGATACCGCCTTGCCTGCGTCGCACACAGCGGCCGATGCTGCAGAGACCTGCGATTTTGCCATGATGGCGTCCTTGCCGATGCCGGAGCGGCATTGGTGCATGGCCGAGGCATTCAACGCCGCGATGGACCGCAAAAAACTCAGCCCGAAAACATAGTTCGGGGCACTAGCCCGGATATTTCATCTGGCCCGGCGCGATCCTCGTCAGGCGATGCGCTTGTACAGTCTGCCGTCCGGCGTGAGGCAACGATACCAGCCGGAAAATGGCCCCGCGCCCATGTCGCTGCCGCCATCCATGCTCAACTGGCCGAACATGGCAAGGCTGTCGTGAAACAAGCGCAGGACACGATGCCTGAGCGGTGTGCCGAAATCGTGCAACACGTGGCGACAGACGACCAAATGAAATTCATTGAACGAAGCGTCCGATTGCAGATTGAATTGGGCCCAGGTGATGTTGGCGCGCAGGCGCGGAACCAGGATCGCGCGATCATCGGCGCACCGGAAGTATTGCGCCAGATCACCCTTGCCGCCGCTGGCGCGATGCGCATCGGCACGTTCGGCAAGCTCGCTGCGTGCAACGCCGCAGGTCGCGGCGCGTCGCAGTAGCGCTTCATTCGAGCCGGTGGCGAACAATTCGGTTTTTTCGCCCAAGCCTTCTTCGTCCAGCAGGATTGCCAATGCGCAGACTTCTTCAGGGGTAACACTTTCGGCAATCCAGATCCTGGGCGTTGGGTGCGACCTGAGCCACGGCACGGCAAAATCGCGCAGTTGCTGCAAGTGCGCCGGGTCGTCAAAAAGGCGTGCGGTTCGCGCCAGCATGGCATGCAGGAAGATCTCCCCCGTCTCGGTGTCGTGCATGATTTTGTCCTGCAAGGCGGAGAAGGTGGGAATGTCGCGCGCGCTCAGGAACGCTTGCAGCCTGTTCCTGAGCGGCACACGGTCGTAAGCGCGGAAATCGAAGCCGTAGCGCTGATAAACGCACTCGAGCAGCAAGTCGATTTCCAGGCTTTCCCACCCGTGCTGCGGTTCCCGAATGTTTCCCATTACTGGCGCAACCAGACCCGCATCAGCGACAACAATTGGGCGACGTCAACCGGCTTGGTAATATAGTCCGAGGCACCGGCAGCGATACATTTGTCGCGGTCGCCTTTCATGGCCTTGGCGGTCAAGGTGATGATAGGCAGCGATTTGAACTTCGGTATGCGGCGGATCGCGCGCATGGTATCGTAGCCGTCCATTTCCGGCATCATGATGTCCATCAGTACGATCTCGATGGTCGGATCGCGTTCCAGCACCTCAATTCCGTCCTTGCCGTTTTCGGCAAAGGCAACTTGCATCTGCTGGCGCTCGAGCAGCGTGCTCAAGGCAAAAATATTGCGCAAATCGTCGTCGACAATAAGCACCTTGTGCCCCGCGAGTCCGCCGTCCTCGACATGAATCTGCTCCAGCATGCGGCGCTGCACATCGGGCAGGCTGGCCGGCGAGCGGTGCAGGAACAAGGCTGTTTCGTCGAGCAGGCGTTCCGGGGAACGGGCATCCTTCATGACGATGGTATTGGCCAGGCGTTTCAATCGCGTCACTTCCTTGCGGTTGAGATCCTTGGCGGTATAGACGACAATCGGCAAATCGAGCAAGCTATTGTCTTTGCTGATGTTGTCGAGCAGGTCAAAGCCGCTGACGTCAGGCAGGTTCAGATCGAGCACCATGCAGTCAAAGCGCTCCGCCTTGAGCGCTTGCATTGCCTGGGTTCCATTTTCAACGGCAACGATGCGGATATCCTGGTCGCCGATCAATTCGATGATCGCGTTGCGCTGCATTTCTTCGTCTTCGACAACCAGCAGACTGCGCTTGCCGCCGGCCATGAATTTCTGTATGCGCACCAGTTCTTCCTGCAACCGCTCGCGCGTGACGGGTTTCTTCAGATAGGAAATTGCACCCTGGCGCAATGCCCGTTCGCGCTCGGACAGGCTGGACATGACATGAACCGGGATGTGGCGCGTGGCCGGGTCGCGCTTGAGGCGGTCGAGCACGGTGAAGCCGTCAATATCGGGCAAGTCGATATCGAGCAGGATGGCCGTCGGCATGTAATCGCGTGCCAGGCTGAGCGCCGAATCGCCTTGCGCGGTGATGACGCCCTTGAAATTTTTCTCGCGCGCAAAGTCGAGCACGATTCTGGCAAAACGCGCGTCGTCCTCGACGATCAAAATGGATGGATCGCCCGGCGCAATCAGCGAGCGGTCATCGATTCCACTATCGTATTCGTCCGCCGCGACACCTGCATCGACCGGCGAATGCGGTATATGAATCGCCTGGGTCGGCGATGCTGAAGCAATGTCTTCGGCCATATCGCCTGCATCGCGCGTTTCGGTGAAACTGACGGTTTCAGACATGGTGCGCGCCGGGCCGGTGTCGTAGTTGATCGTGCCAGTGCGGTTCTGCGGCAGGAAAAGGGTGAAGGTGCTACCCGCGCCGACCATACTTTCGACACGGATTTCGCCGCCCAAGAGGCGTGCGAGTTCACGGCTGATCGACAGTCCGAGGCCGGTACCGCCGTATTTGCGCGCCGTGCTGCCGTCGGCTTGCTGGAATGCCTCGAAGATCAATTGTAATTTGTCGCCCGCAATCCCGACCCCGGTGTCGGAGACAACGAAGGCCAGCACGCGCTCGGCGGTGGCCAGGGCAGGGTGGTCAACCGTCCATCCGCTGGTCACGGGGCCGATACTCAGGGAAACCCGCCCGCGCGCCGTAAATTTGAAGGCATTGGCCAGGAGATTCTTCAACACCTGCTGCAGACGCGTGGTGTCGGTCACGATCGCAGGCGGCAAGCCGTCCATCAGGTCGATGGAAAATTCGAGCCGCTTCGCTTCGGCCATGTGGCGGAAGGTGCGTTCCACGTAATTGCGCAAGACCTGGAACCGGTATTCGCTCACTTCCAGCGTCACCGTGCCGGACTCGATCTTGGACAAGTCGAGAATGTCGTTGATCAGCGTCAGCAGATCGCTTCCCGAGCCGTGTATGGTTTTCGCGAATTCGACTTGCCGTCCGGACAGGTTGCCATCGGGATTGTCGCCGAGCTGCTGCGCCAGAATCAGCAAGCTGTTCAAAGGCGTGCGCAACTCATGCGACATGTTGGCGAGGAATTCCGACTTGTACTTCGACGACAGGGCCAACTGGGTGGCCTTTTCTTCCAGCGCGAGCTTGGCCTGTTCCACTTCGCGGTTCTTGCGTTCCACTTCGTTGTTCTGGTCCGACAGCAGGCGCGCCTTTTCCGCCAGCTCCTGGTTGGTTTGCTGCAGTTCCTGCGCCAGCGATTGCGACTGCGTCAAGAGGCTCTCGGTGCGGCTATTGGCTTCGATCGTATTCAACACCACGCCGATGGACTCCATCAATTGATCGAGGAAGGACAAGTGCGTTTCGGTGAAGCGGCCGAGCGAGGCAATTTCGATCACGGCCTTGATCTGTTGTTCGAACAGAATCGGCAGCACCACGATATTGGTCGGCGGCGCCGCGCCCAGACCGGAAGAAACGACGATATAGTCGCGCGGAACGTCGGTCAGCCAGATGCGTTGTTTCTCGAGTGCGCATTGCCCGACCAGGCCTTCGCCGGGCAGGAAGGAAGTCGGCAACTTGCGGCTGGAGCGGTAACCGTAGCTGGCCAGCATGCGCAGGCGGCCGTCTTGTTCCTTCGAATCCATCATGTAGAACACGCCGTGATGGGCCGAGACCAGCGGCGCCAGTTCGGACAGGATGAGCGAGGTCACCGCCTGCAGGTCGCGTTGGCCTTGCAGAAGGCGGGTGAAGCGCGCCAGATTGGTTTTCAGCCAGTCCTGCTGGGCGTTTTTCTGCGTGGTTTCCTTCAGGTTGCGGATCATCTCGTTGATGTTGTCCTTGAGGTAGGACACTTCACCGCGCGCTTCCACCTGAATCGAGCGCGACAAGTCACCGCGCGTCACGGCAGTCGCCACTTCGGCGATGGCGCGCACCTGGTTGGTCAGGTTGGCTGCGAGCTGGTTGACGTTCTCGGTCAGGTCCTTCCATGTTCCCGACGCACCCGGCACGCTGGCCTGGCCGCCCAGTTTACCTTCCACACCCACTTCGCGCGCAACCGTTGTTGCCTGGTCGGCAAACACGGCGAGTGTGTCGGTCATTTCATTGATGGTGTTGGCCAATGCGGCAATTTCACCGCGCGCTGCCACGGTCAGTTTCTTTTTCAGGTCGCCGTTGGCCACAGCGGTCACCACCCCGGCAATGCCGCGCACCTGGGCGGTCAGGTTGGCTGCCATGAAGTTCACGTTGTCGGTCAAATCCTTCCACGTGCCGGCGGCGCCTTCCACCTGCGCCTGTCCACCGAGTTTGCCTTCGGTGCCCACTTCGCGCGCCACACGCGTCACTTCCGACGCGAACGAGCTCAACTGGTCCACCATGACGTTGATGGTGTCTTTCAATTCGAGAATTTCGCCCTTCACGTCCACCGTGATCTTCTTCGACAAATCGCCGCGCGCCACGGCGGTGGTCACGGCGGCGATGTTGCGCACCTGCGCCGTCAGGTTCGAGGCCATGAAGTTCACGTTGTCGGTCAAGTCTTTCCAGGTGCCCGATGCACCCGGCACATTGGCTTGCCCGCCCAGCCGGCCCTCGGTGCCCACCTCGCGCGCTACGCGCGTCACTTCCGAGGCAAACGAACGCAACTGGTCCACCATCACGTTAATGGTGTTCTTGAGCTCGAAGATTTCGCCTTTCACGTCCACCGTAATCTTTTTCGACAAGTCGCCATTGGCGACCGCCGTCGTCACGTCTGCGATGTTACGCACCTGGCCGGTCAGGTTGCCGGCCATGAAGTTCACGTTGTCGGTCAAATCCTTCCACGTGCCGGCCACGCCGGGTACGTTGGCCTGGCCGCCGAGTTTGCCTTCGGTGCCCACTTCGCGCGCCACGCGCGTCACTTCCGCGGCAAACGAGCTCAACTGGTCCACCATCACGTTGATGGTGTCTTTCAATTCGAGAATTTCGCCTTTCACGTCCACCGTGATCTTCTTCGACAAATCGCCACGCGCCACGGCGGTGGTCACGTCGGCGATGTTGCGCACCTGGCCGGTCAGGTTCGAGGCCATGAAGTTCACGTTGTCGGTCAAGTCTTTCCATGTGCCGCCCACGCCGCGCACCTGGGCCTGGCCGCCGAGTTTGCCTTCGGTGCCCACTTCACGCGCCACCCGCGTCACTTCCGAAGCAAATGAATTCAATTGGTCCACCATCACGTTAATGGTGTTTTTCAATTCGAAGATCTCGCCTTTCACGTCCACCGTGATCTTCTTCGACAAGTCGCCATTGGCCACGGCCGTGGTCACCTCGGCAATGTTACGCACCTGGCCGGTCAGGTTGCCGGCCATGGAGTTGACAGAGTCGGTCAAGTCTTTCCAGGTGCCGGCCACACCGAGCACGTTGGCCTGGCCGCCGAGTTTGCCTTCGGTACCCACTTCGCGCGCCACCCGCGTCACTTCCGAGGCGAACGAGCTCAACTGGTCCACCATCACGTTGATGGTGTCTTTCAGTTCGAGAATCTCGCCCTTCACGTCCACCGTGATCTTCTTCGACAAGTCGCCGCGCGCCACAGCGGTGGTCACCGCCGCGATGTTGCGCACCTGGCCGGTCAGGTTCGAGGCCATGAAGTTTACGTTATCAGTCAAATCTTTCCACGTGCCGCCCACGCCGGGCACGTAAGCCTGACCGCCGAGTTTCCCTTCGGTACCCACTTCGCGCGCCACCCGCGTCACTTCGGAGGCGAACGAGCTCAATTGGTCCACCATCACGTTGATCGTGTTTTTCAGTTCGAGAATTTCACCCTTGACGTCGACCGTGATCTTCTTCGACAAGTCACCGTTTGCCACGGCAGTGGTCACATCGGCGATATTACGTACCTGTCCGGTCAGGTTGCCGGCCATGGAGTTCACCGAGTCGGTCAGGTCCTTCCAGGTACCGGCCACGCCGGGCACGTTGGCCTGGCCGCCGAGTTTGCCTTCGGTGCCCACTTCACGCGCCACCCGTGTCACTTCCGATGCGAAGGAGTTCAATTGGTCCACCATCACGTTAATGGTGTTCTTCAATTCCAGAATCTCGCCTTTGACGTCCACCGTGATCTTTTTGGAGAGGTCGCCGTTCGCCACAGCCGTGGTCACGTCGGCAATATTACGCACCTGGCCGGTCAGATTGCCGGCCATGGAATTGACCGAGTCGGTCAAGTCTTTCCAGGTGCCGGCCACGCCCTTCACTTGCGCCTGGCCGCCTAGTTTCCCTTCGGTGCCCACCTCGCGCGCCACCCGCGTCACTTCCGAGGCAAACGAGCTCAACTGGTCCACCATGACGTTGATCGTATTTTTCAGTTCGAGAATTTCACCCTTGACGTCCACCGTGATCTTTTTCGACAAATCGCCGTTGGCCACCGCCGTGGTCACGGCAGCGATGTTGCGCACCTGGCCGGTCAGGTTCGATGCCATGAAGTTCACGTTGTCGGTCAAGTCTTTCCACGTGCCGCCTACGCCGGGCACGTAAGCCTGGCCGCCCAGTTTGCCGTCCGTACCTACTTCGCGCGCCACGCGTGTCACCTCGGATGCAAAGGAGCGCAACTGGTCAACCATCACGTTGATCGTGTCTTTCAATTGCAGAATTTCACCGCGCACGTCAACGGTGATTTTTTTCGACAAATCGCCGTTGGCCACGGCCGTGGTCACTTCCGCGATGTTGCGCACTTGCGAAGTCAGGTTGCCGGCCATGGAGTTGACCGAGTCGGTCAAGTCTTTCCAGGTGCCGGCCACGCCTTTCACCTGGGCCTGGCCGCCAAGTTTGCCTTCGGTACCGACTTCGCGCGCCACCCGCGTCACCTCCGAGGCGAACGAGCTTAGTTGGTCCACCATGGTATTGGCGGTGGTGGCGCCACGCAGGAACTGGCCCTTGAGCGGGCGGCCGTCCACGTCGAGCGTCATGGTTTGCGACAGGTCGCCCTTGGCGACGGCGCCGACGACACGCGCCATTTCCGTGGTCGGACGTACCAGATCGTCGATCAAGGTGTTGACGGAATTGATAATGGTGGCCCAGCCGCCGGTTACTTTCGGTACTGAAGCGCGATGGGTCAGGCGGCCTTCGCGGCCCACCACCCGGCTGACGTTGGAGATGACCTGCGCCATGTTCTCCTTGGTCTCGATGATTTCGTTGACCGTATCGGCAATCTTGCCGGCTACCCCGGTCCAATCTGCCGGCATGCGCGCTGAGAAGTCGCCCTTTTTCAGGGCCAGCAGGGTCTGCAGGAGGACTTTGGTATCGAGCTCCTCGAGCACATCATTCATTTCATTCATCTTATTCACAGGAACTCCCCTCAAGAAAAAGGATATTGCGCCGGCGGTCGGCGAGACCCGGCGACAATCAATCCCTGAACCACGCCAGACTGATAATTATTATGTGAGCATGCGGCTGTAACTTGCTTGCAGCCTCTCGGGAAAGGCAGAGGCTGCAACCGGCTCGCTGAACAAGTTTCCCTGAAATTCCTCAAAACCGAGCCCGTGTAGTGCATGCAATTGCTCTTTGGTGTCGACACCGTCAACCGCAACCCTGAGCGACATGGCCTGCGCCATTTTAAAAATGCCCGCGAGCAAGGTTGTATTTGCGCCATTTGCCGAAGTGCGCGCCAGGGATTCGTGAACTTTCAGAAAGCCCGGTGAACATTGGGTGAGCGCAGTAATCGATGAGTATCCTGTGCCAAATCCATCGATCCCCAAAACGATGCCTGCTTCGCGCATACTTGTCAATATGCTGCGCGAATTTTCGCGTTCCGGAAACAGGAGCGCATCCGAAATATGCAAGTGCACCGAGGAATCCGGCATGCCGAATTGCTCCTTGGCATTGATGACATGCATGGCAAGATCCGGGCAGAGGTGCAGCACCGTTGGATTGACGATGAGGGGAATGGTGTGATCGAGCCGCCCGCTTTGACACCACGCGTTCCATTGCTCGCAAGCAGTGTTGAGCGTCCATTCGGTGAGCGAAAGCAGCAGCAGCCGGTCGGGCGAGGCTTGAAGAATCTTGTCGCTGCCGATCAGGCTCAGGCGCGGATGCTTCCAGCGCAGAAAAGCTTCGACAGCGCTGGCTTTGCCGGTGCGCACATCCATCCTCGGCTGGTAGTGGAGCAGGAATTGTCGGTTTGCGATGGCGCCTTCGAGCTCTTCGTGAAAGCGGCGGTGCGCCATTTGTTCGGCGTGCAGTCCTTCATGGAAAAATTGAATGGTGCCGCGCTGGCTCTGCTTGGCGTGGTACATCGCCAGGTCGGCGTTTTTCATCATCGTATGGACGTCGCCGCCATCTTCCGGGTAGATTGCAATACCGATGCTGGCCGACGATTGGATCGTCAGGCCGTCGATACGGTATTCGGCAGCGAGCGCGCGGGAAATCTTGTCGGCCACATGGGAAATGTCGTCGAACGAAGTCAGCGCCTCAAGCAGGATCACGAATTCGTCCCCGCCCAAGCGCGCCGCAATGTCGGAATCGCGAATTGACTCATTGATGCGCAAGGCAACATTGCGTAACAATTTGTCCCCGATTTCGTGACTATGGGTATCGTTGATTGCCTTGAATTTGTCGAGATCGAGAAACAGCAGGGCAAAGCGTTTGCCATGGCGCAGCGAAAGCGACAATGCATGTTCCAGATGCTCGATCAGGGAGCGGCGATTGAACAGGCCGGTGAGCGGATCGCGAATGGCCAGCTCGTTTGCTCTTTCCTCTGCCTGTTTTCTTTCGATGATTTCTTCTTCAAGTTGCGCGTTGATGCGTTTCAAATCCTGCATGGTTTGCACGACAAGATCCTGGTTCAGGCGCGCAAGCTCTTCCGTCTTTTTCTGCAGTTCGATGTTTTTTCTACGCAGCTCGACGAATACCGAGATCTTGCTCATCAAAATCTGCGGAATGACCGGTGTCAGCAGATAGTCCACGGCACCTTGCTGGTAGCCCTTCAAACGATAGATTTCATCGGCATAGTGGGCCGTGATGAAGATGATGGGCACCATGGCCGAGCGTGGATGGGAATGAATCATCTCTGCGGTCTGGAAGCCATCCATGATGGGCATATTAACGTCCAGCAGAATAACGGCGAAATCATGCAGCAGGACTTCGCGCAAGGCTTCTTCACCGGACCGGGCAGTCAGGACGGTGAATCCCAGCCGGCCGGCGGCATCGTTGAGCAGGCTTTCCATTGCCATGAGCCCGGCCGCGTCGTCATTGACCAGCAGGATTTCCGGAACATGTGCCACGAGGTTTCCCCTGATGTTGATTGTCCATGAGACGCAGTTGCCTGCATCGGCCGACAGCGGCTGACCATCGCCTGGTTCCTCGCCAGCTTGGCCGTGGGCGCCGATTGACAATGAACCGTCTGGATGGACATTTAACCGCGTGAAATGTTCCGTGTATTTCGCCAGATTCGGATTTATATCTATAAATGCTTCAGAGTGAGGATCGAATCGCGAAAATGCCGTCCTGGACTTCAGGTATTCCTACACGACATGTCGCAGGATTCCTATTTACGCCGCGTATGCCGTTGTTAAGATAAGTGCCGTTGCCATTGCACGTTCTTCACTTCAGCACAAAGCGGCCATTGATTGGAATCGAGGGAGAGAAGCATGGAATCGTTGACCAGCACCAGCGCCAGCACCAGCACCGACACCGGCACGACCGTCAATTTTCCCATCGCCAGGATGGTCGGGGAGCACGACCGAGATTGGCGCGCCTATTTGCACGCATGCCGGGAAATAAGCCAGTCGGCGGCGATCGACAAGCGGAAAATGATGGAACTCAAGCGCGCGTGCGCCTTGGCATATCTGGGAAAGCGGGCGCAAAACGAGGGCGGCGTTTATAGCAAGACGCGGGTGCGGATATTGACGCCGGAATTCGTGCAACTGATTGCAAGATCCAATACCACATTGCGTTTCAAACGTTATCCCTGGCTCGAGAGAATGCTTGCCTTGCTCGATGAAATCGATCAGGTGCAGGATCAGATCGCGCTCAGGGGGAAAGTTTCGAACATCATGTCGTTGAAGCAGCCCTAGGAGTCTGCGCGTCCGGCGATTGCCGGTGCCTTGCATTGGTCGGGTGTTGCACTACGTAACGGTGCTTCGGCGCTTCGGCGTTTCGGCGTTTCGGCGTTTCGGCGTTTCGGCGCTTCGTCTGCAACTGCAAGACATTCTTGAGACAGGAAAAATCACGACAAGTTTCGCCGGCAGCGTGCGCAACTTTTTATTGCCGTTCGTCACGCGCTGCGTCACAATGCTGCGGTGGCGCCGGATGCCGTTTGCTCATCAGGTTTGGTTGCCTGCATATAGACAACAAATACGCAAGGCAAGTTGCCGGAGTAGGCCTTCACGCAACGCGTGGGGAGAGCCTGCCACCAAAGATCATTTTTCATTTTGCCAAAACAATAAAAACACATGCAATTGATCGATATCGGCGTAAATTTTCATTCCAAACAATTGGCTGGTCATAGCGAGGCCTTGCTGGCCCGGGCACGCAAGGCCGGCGTCTGCACCGTCCTCGCCACCGGCACTTCACTTGCGGCGAGCGACAAGGCTGTGGCGTTGGCCATCGCCCATGCGGGGGTGTATGCCACTGCCGGGGTACATCCGCACGACGCATCGCACTGGTCGGCAAGTACCGCTGCTGCGATGCAAACGCTGTGGCGGCATGCCAAGGTGGTCGCGGTCGGCGAATGCGGCCTCGACTACAACCGGATGTTTTCGCCGCGCGAGGCGCAGCGCACCGCGTTCGAAGCGCAATTGGCCGGTGCGCTTGGCACCGGACTGCCGCTGTTCCTCCATTGCCGCGATGCGTACGATGATTTTCATGCCATGTTGCGCGAAGCGGCGCAGGCCGGCGCGTGCGGCGTCGTGCATTGCATGACCGGCAGTGCGCGCGAGGCGCAAGCCTATCTGGCGCTGGGCTTCGACATCGGGGTGACCGGCTGGGTAACCGACCTTGCGCGCGGCAAGGAACTACGCGAAGCGGTCAGACACATTCCGCTGGACCGGCTGCACCTGGAAACGGACGCGCCCTACCTGCGCCCGAAGACCGCACCCAAAGGAGAAGGCTACAACGAGCCGGCGTTCCTGCCGTACGTAGCCTCTGAGATTGCCCAGCTGCGTGGCGATGTAACGGCAGCGGAGGTGGCCGCTGCCTGCACGGCCAACAGCATGAGGTTGTTTCGCTTGCCGCTCCCGGCTGGCGGTACGTGAAGGCGCCGCGCCAATCGCAAGCGCGCACTGCGCAATGGAACATCTGAAGGCCAAGCGATCCAGGAAACGGTAGTTGATGCGCTGTAAGCGCGTCAATGAACCGCAATGGCGCCATTCTCGGGCACAGCCGGCTAACCAGTCAACGTTATAACAGCGCGTTGAGCTGCTCGATGTCAAGCGGTTTGACAAAATGTTCGTCGAAGCCGTGCTCTGCCGCGCGTTGGCGGTCTTCACTCTGGCCGTAACCTGTCACAGCAAACAGCCGCAGCGTTGGGAGCGCGCTTTGCCTGCGCAGACATTGCGCCAGTTCGTATCCATCCATGCCGGGGAGGCCGATGTCGAGCAGGCACACGTCGGGCTGAAATTGCTCGGCCAGCACAAGTGCGGCAGGGCCGTTGTATGCCACGGCCACGCTGTGGCCGAGAATTTGCAGCGTATCGCGCAATACATGCGCGGCGTCTTCGTTGTCGTCCACGATGAGAATCCTTGCGGCATCGCGGTCGATAATGCGCATTGCTGACGTTGACACAGCCTCGGGCTGCACCAGCGCAGGCCGATTTTGCTCATGCACGGGCAGACGCAGGGTGAAGATACTGCCCTTGCCGAGACCGTCGCTATGAGCTTCCACGTTGCCGCCGTGCAGCAACATCATGCTGCGCGCAATGGCCAGCCCAAGCCCGAGGCCGCCTTGCGAGCGGCTGAGCGCCTGACGTTCCTGCACGAACAGATCGAATACTTTCGGCAGCATGGCTGCGTCGATACCTATCCCGTTGTCGCTGACTGCCGCTTCCACCTGGCTGCCGTGCCGCCGTGCAGCGATGCGCAAATGACCCCCGGGCTCGGTATATTTGGCCGCGTTGGTCAATAAATTGGCAATCACTTGTCTTAGCCTTGCGGCATCGGCCTGCACCACCAGGCCGCGGGACGCGACGTCGACCGAAAGCCGGTGGCGCTTGGCTTCGATCAGCGGGCTGACGCTTTCTATCGCATTGGCCACCACTTCGCCGAATTCCATTTCTGTCTTGCGCAATTCAATCTTGCCCTCGGCCACGCGCGACACGTCGAGCAAGTCATCGACCAGGGTCACCAGATGCCGTGCCTGGCGTTCCAGCACGGCGAGCTCTCTTTCCGCCGTCTCGACCCCGCGCAGGCGCATCAGTTGCAAGGCGGTGACGATGGGGGCGAGCGGATTACGCAGTTCATGGCCGAGCATGGCGAGGAATTCATCCTTGGAGCGGCTGGCTGCCTCGGCTGCGCGCTTTGCCCCGGCCAGCTCGGTGACTTCAAATACCACAATCGCCACCCCCTCAATGACGCCATCGTCGTCATACAGAGGCTGATAGACGAAGTCGAAAAAGCACTCGGTTGGAACAGGTGGATCGCCGCGCATGATCGCGACCCGTGCCGAGCGGCCGACATAAGGCGTGCCGCTGGCATAGACCGTGTCGAGCAGCTCGAATACGTGCTGGCCCTCGATTTCGGGCAACGCCTGCCGCACCGGCAAACCGATCAACTGGCGATGGCCGACCAGCTCCTGGTAACGTTCGTTGGCGAGATCAAATACGTGCTCCGGCCCGCGCATGATCGCGATGGCGACCGGCGCCTGGCTGAATATGGCCTGCATGCGCCGCGTCGCACGTTTTTCCACAGCGTGCACGCGCTGGCGCAATATCAGCGCATCGATGCGCGCGGCCAGTTCGCGGCCGGAAAAAGGTTTGACCAGATAGTCGTCTGCACCGGCGCGCAAACCTTCCACGCGGGCTTCCTCGCCGGCGCGCGCCGACAGGAGCAGGAGCGGCAACTCGCAGGTGGCGGGGTCGCCGCGCAAGGTCGCCAAGAGGCCGAATCCGTCGAGCCGCGGCATCATCACGTCGGAAATGACGACGTCCGGATGGCGCCGCCGTATGGCGTCCAGCGCTTCGACGCCGTCCGCGGCAACCTCCACCTGCCAGCGCGAATGCAGCAGGCGGCGCAGGTAGTCGCGCATGTCGGCGTTGTCGTCAACGATCAGTACGCGCTCGGCGTTGGGGGCAGGTGGCGCGACCGATACCGGCACAGCGGGCATCAGCGGCACGCCAATCCAGCCGGAGGCTTCGGCGACATAGGCGCCTGCGCTGGTGCCGGTGACGCTTGCTTCATTGCGTGGGCGAATCTGGGCCGGCTCCAGATGGGCGTTGCCCAGCGGCAGCGTAATCTGGAACCGGGTGCCTTGGCCCGGCGCGCTCTCCACGCAGATTGTTCCGTGCAACAAGCCCACCAGGTCATGCACCAGGGCAAGGCCGATGCCTGAACCCTCGTGGGTGCGGGAGCGCGCACTTTCGATTCGGTGGAATCGTTCGAACAGGCGCGGCAATTGGTCGGGGGCAATGCCTATTCCCGTATCGGCAACGGTAACCGTCACCGCTTTTTGGTCGCTCTCGACGCGTAGCGTCACGCTGATGGCGCCTTCAAAGGTAAATTTGAACGCGTTCGACAGCAGATTGAGTACTATTTTTTCCCACATGTCGACGTCGACATAGACGGGAAGCGGCAGCGGCGCGCAATCGACCAGCAGTTTCATTCCCGTGCTTTCGACCGTCGAGCGAAAGCTGCTAACCAGGTCGGCAGTGAGTGCGGCAAGGTCGGCCGGTTCGAAAGCGGCCGCAGCCCGGCCGGCTTGCACGCGGGAGAATTCGAGCAGGGTATTGACCAGCTTTTGCAGACGCACGGCATTGCGATGCATGAGATCGAGGCGCTGACGCTGGAGCGGCGTCAGCGATCCGGCGTCGTCGATGGCATCTTCCAGCGGCGCCAGCAGCAAGGTCAGCGGCGTGCGGAATTCATGGCTGACGTTGCTGAAAAAACTCGTTTTTGCCTGATCGATCTCCGCCATCATATCGAGCTGCCGGCGCTCCTCTTCGGCGGCGCGGGCGCTCTGGATGGCGTTGCCGCATTGCGTCGCGACGAGCTCGAAAAAGCTGCGGTAATCCTGGTCGAGCCTGCGTGCCGGACTGACGCCCAGCACAATGACGCCGACGGGCGAGGCCGCGGCAATAAGCGGCAGCACCAAGGCTTCGCGCACCGCCTGCCCGGCCGGCCCCATAGGCGGCGCGGCGGACGAGAGCAGCGAAACCAGATTGGGCTTGCCTTCGCGCATTGTGGCGGCGAGTGCGCGCGCGAGGTCATCCTGATGGGTGGTGCCGTGTGCCGCTGTGCCTGTGGCCGCATTCACTCTGCCGGCGCTGCGTTCCGGCCACAGCGGCACCGTTGCCGGGACCGTATCGACTTCAATTCCGCCGGCCTGCCACAAGTGCAGGTCGTCGTCGGCTGATGGCGACAACGACGGCCTGTGATTCAGATACAGCAGCGCAAACGGTACATCGTCGGGATTGCCGGCCAGTGTCGCCATGGTGCCGGCCACGACGGCATCAACTGTCTTTTCCAGCAGCGAACGTGTCGCCAGCTCGGACAGCGTGCGCAGGCGCCGCGCATTGAGGTGCTTGGCGGTGACGTCGAGATTGGGGCAAAACAGACCGGCAACGTTGCCCGATTCATCCCTGATCGGACTGTAGGAAAAAGAAAAAAACATCTCCTCATGAAAATTGCCGCGATTCATGAAGAAGCGCACATCGTCGGCGTTTGTAGCCTCGCCGGCATCGAACACGCGCCGCGCAAGCGGGCCGCAAATATCCCAGATCTCGGACCAGACATTGGCCGCCGGCTGGCCTAGTGCAGACGGATGCTTGGACAGGCTGAGTACATCGATATAGGCGTCGTTATAGAGGAAGGTGATGTCCGCTCCCCAGCCTATCCACATCGGCTGGCGCGAGCTGAGCATCAGATTGACTGCTGTCTTGAGACTTTGCGGCCAGTCGGAGATCGGCCCGAGCGGCGTGTTCGACCAATCGTGAGATGCAATCAAGCCGCCTAACTCGCCGGGAGCGCATAGGAATTTTGGAATGCCTGGATTGGCGGCGAATTGATCGTTGACCATGTACAACATCATTCATTCTGATGTTGTAAATAATATCACTGTTCGTAGTTATTCCTATATCCTGAACGCTCGCAAATTGACCAGCACGTTGTGGCTCTTTCCTGTCGGAATGGTGGGCCGATGTCGTCGCAGCAACCGGCCCGATGTTCGAAGTGCTGCGCGACACCTGCGCCGCAGTGTATCCTCTCGCGATGGATTCCCTGATCGCCGCTTCTGCGCGGGCGCTCGCCGCCGGCGATGCGCTTGGCGCCCTCAAACGCGTTGCCCTGCGCGATGACCCGCCGGCTTTGGCCCTGCGTGGTATCGCCATGGCCCAGCTCGGCGAGCACGCGCGTGCGCGTGAATTGCTGCGGCGCGCCGCACGTGCTTTTGGCTCGCATGAAGAACTGGCGCGTGCGCGCTGTGTCGTGGCCGAGGCCGAGGTGGCGCTGGCCGTGCGCGACCTTGGCGGCTCGCCGCGCACACTGGCGGCAGCCACGGCGACGCTCGAAGCGCATGCGGATCACGCCAATGCGCTGCAGGCGCGACTGATTGCGATACGCAGGCTCTTGCTGCTGGGCCGGCTCGACGAGGCGGACGCGGCTTTGCAAACGCTTAACGGGCGTGCCTTGCCGCCGCCGCTGGCGACGGTGGCGCAGTTGGCCGTGGCCGAAGTGGCGTTAAGGTCGCTGCAGGTGAACCTGGCGCGCGCGGCATTGGCGCGCGCCCAAGAGGCGGCGATGCGCGCCGGCGTGCCTGCATTGCTGGGGGAAGTGGCGGACGCGCGCGCGGCCTTCGACCGGCCGGCGGCGCGGCGCCTGCGCACCGACGGCGACCAGCCGCTGCGCCTTGACGAGGTGGCGGCATTGCTGGACTCGGATGCGCTCGTGCTCGACGCCTGTCGTCGCGGACTTGGCGCCGACGGCGCATGGCAGCCGTTGGCGCGCCGGCCGGTGTTATTTGCCCTCGCGCGCGCCTTGGCCGAGGCCTGGCCCGGCGACGCCGACAGGGAAGCCCTGATTGCCTGCGCCTTCCGCACCGAGCGGCCCGACGAGACGCATCGGGCGCGCCTGCGGGTTGAGATAGGGCGCTTGCGTGCGCTGGTCAAACCGCTGGCCAAAGTGGAGGCCACGGCGGGCGGCTTTATCCTGCGGCCATTGGAAGAGCGCGACGTTGTGGTGCTGGCGCCACCTATTGACGGTGAGCAAGCATCGCTGCTGGCGTTGCTGGCCGATGGCGCCGCCTGGTCGACTTCGGCGCTGGCGCTGGCATTGGGCGACAGCCAGCGCACGGTGCAGCGCGCTTTGGTCGAACTGGAGGCGGCTGGCCGCGTGCGTTCGGTCGGACGTGCCCGTGCGCAACGCTGGCTGGCGCCGACTTTGGCAGGATTCACGACAATCTTGTTACTCCCCACCGCGCTCCAAATGGAATAAAGTTCTCTTGCGGCGCCGAATTGGGGTGCCGGATTGAAGTGAACCGATGCCGGCTACACCAAGGAGCGAGCAATGAGCTGCAACACCAACGAACCCAGTCTTGCCGGCAGCACCGGCAACCCGACGGATGACCATACCCAGCCTGCGGCCCACGCGGCCGACATCGTGCGCGAGTATGGGCCGTTCGACGGCGTCGAACGTGTCAACGGCGTGACCCATGACGGCCAGCGCATCTGGGCCGCCACCGGCCCCAGATTGATTGCCGTCGACCCGGCCAGCGGCGAGGCGACCCGTTCGCTCGAAACCGGTTGCGATGCCGGCACGGCCTTTGACGGCACCTATCTCTACCAGATAGTGGAACAACGGATCGACAAGATCGATCCGGCCAGCGGCAAGGTGGTCGCGTCCATTCCCGCGCCGGGCAAGGGCATGGACGCTGGCATGGCCTGGGCCGAAGGCAGCCTGTGGGTGGGCCAATACCGTGATCGCAAGATCCATCAGATCGATCCGGTCAGCGGCGCCATCATCCGCACCATCGAAACGAACCGTTTCGTCACCGGCGTGACCTGGGTCGACGGCGAACTGTGGCACGGCAGCCTGGAAGACGACGAAAGCGAGATTCGCCGCATCGATCCGCAAAGCGGCGCCGTGCTGGACCGTCTGACCATGCCGCAGGGCATGGTCGTCAGCGGCCTGGAGTCCGACGGGGCAGACCTGTTCTACTGCGGCGGCGCGGGCAGCGGAAAAATCCGCGCCGTACGCCGTCCGGGGCGCGCCATGTCCTGATTTTGCACACTGAATTTGCGTCCGGTAGCGGTATCGATTGCCGCGCGCCGGGCGAATCAAACCCCCAGTAACGAATTTCGGTTTACCGACCGAAGACGAACGTGCCGCCCATCGGCACGGGCGGATTTGCACATCCAAAATTTTTGTACAAAGGAGAACACCATGAATACCGTAACCAATATCGAAGCAAATGCCGGAAACCATCGCATTGCCACCGGCGAGGCCTGGCTGAGCGAACGCAAGGCACTGCTGGCGCGCGAAAAGGAATTGATGCGTCTGCACGACCAGATCGCCGCCGAGCGGCGCGCCCTGCCTTGGGTGCGCGTCGACAAGACCTACGTCTTCGACACGCCCGATGGAAAGCGCACGCTCGCCGAGCTCTTTGCCGGCCGGCACCAATTGCTGGTCCAGCACTTCATGCTTGCGCCGGGCAAGGAAGAAGGTTGCCGCGGCTGCTCGTTCATGGCCGATCATATCGACGGCATGAACGTGCACCTGGCACAGCGTGACATCACCTTTACAGCCATTTCGCGTGCGCCGCTGGCCGAGATCGAACGCTTTCGCCATCGCATGGGCTGGCAATTCGCCTGGGCATCGGCGCAGGGGAACGAATTCAATTTTGACTTCGGCGCCAGTTTCACACCCGACGATATCGTGGCCGGCAACGCTCACTACAACTACAGCGCGCAACCCTTTTCCATGGAAGATGCACCGGCCATCAGCGCGTTTTACAAGAACGATGCCGGCGAAATATTCCACACTTATTCCACCTTCGGCCGCGGCGTGGAAGTGATGATGGGTACCTACAGCATGATCGATCTCATGCCCAAAGGACGCGATGAAGAGGCATTGCCGCACAGTATGGCCTGGGTGCGCCATCACGACCGCTACGAAGCGACACCGGCCGGCGCTGCGTGCTGCGCTGCGCCGGTGCGTGGCGACAGCATCGCTGCGTGAGCCCATCGTGACCGGCCTTTTGCCATGGCTGGCGGTAGCGGGGGCGGGCGCTCTTCACGGGCTCAACCCCGCCAGCGGCTGGATGTGCGCCACCGCCTGGGGCGTGCGCCGGGGCGACGGCGCGCAGGCGATGCACGCGCTGGCGCCCATTGCGGCAGGACATATGGCCTCTGTCGCGCTGGTGGCCGCCTCGGTCGCGTTCGGTATGGGCATGGACCGCACGCTGCTGCAGATCCCGGCCGGGGCGTTGCTGGCCGTTGTCGCAGCCTGGCGCTTTTTCGGGCACAGGGCCGGCCTTGCGTGCCTGCGCGCGCCGGCGAGTCATGCGGGCCTGGCGTTGTGGTCATTCATGATGTCGACGGCACATGGTGCCGGCATGATGCTGGTGCCGGCGCTGATTCCGCTTTGCATCGGTAATTCGCCGGCGCGCGAGATCACCGCGTCGGGCTCGCTGGTGCTGGCATTGGCGGCCGTCGCCGTTCACGCCCTTGCCATGCTTGCCGTGACTGGCATGATGGCTCTGCTGGCTTGCCGCGGCGTCCATGCTGGCCAGCGCTTGCTGCAAAGTGTTGTGCGCAGGCCGGCCCATAAACCGTTTTGAAAATGGTCGGCGGCAAAGGTGAAGGAACGTAGTATTCGGCTGCAAGAGCTGCGCCGGCGCACTGGTGCATCGTGCGCCGGTTCAATGCTTGAGTGATATTCCAACAATCTGCTTAGTGCTGCACCTTCACGCGTTGGTAGAAACGCTGATTCGGTGGCGCCACCTTGCCGTTATAGGTCGGCGTCGCAGCCAGATTGACCGTGCCCCAGCCGGTGTTGTTCTGGTTGGGCACAGAGGTCGTGTTCCAGGTATAGCTGAACATGCCATGGCCGAGATTGCTTGCCTTGCCGATCTCGTGCCAGGCAACGGTCTTGCTGTCGTTCGGATTGCTTGCATAATAGGCGCTCAGGTCGACGCTGCTTGCTCCCGGTGCATAGACGGTAATGGTGGCCTGGACGCCGATCACCGGATCGGCACCGTTGGCACCATGGCCTGCGGGCGCCGTAAAGCCGACCTTGGGTTTGTCGTTGCTGACCCCGATCAGACGATATACGGTGGGATTGACCTGCTGGCCGTTGATATAGCTGGTGCCCGCGAGGTTGACCGTGCCCCAGCCGAAGTTGCCCTGGTCGGCAATCTGCGAGGTGTCCCAGGCGAAATGCCATGTCTTGTCCGGGCGTTGGGTCGCGCTGCCGATTGGGTGCCACCCGACGGTGGAAATGTCTGCCGGATTGGTGGCATAGTTGGCGGTGAAATCGACGCGATTGACATCGGGGAAGGCGGAGAAAGCCAGGTCGACAGTGCCGCCCACGACGGCCTGATTGCCCGGAGACTGCCAGCCCGCCGGCGGCGTATGACCATCCTCGAATAGTGGTGCGGGGTTGGCTGCAGAATAAGGCGTGGTGAAGAAACCCAGCACCGTGCGGTTTTCGGCCGAGTAGTGGAATGTGGTGGTGTGCTCGGGCTTGCTGGTGTCGAAACTGATGGTGGCGCTGTCGTCGTCCGGGTGGTTCGAGTCGTAAATGTAGACCGTCGTGGTATTGCCCTGATCTTCGTAGCCGTAGGCCAGCACCTGGTGGTTCTGGCCGAGATCCATGGGGTTGGTCGAATGTATGCATACCAGCGCCAGCGGGCAGGGGTGGCCGCCGTCAATGCTCTTGCGCAAAGCGGGCATGGATTCCTTGATGGTGCGCCAGGATGTGCCGTGCGGGCCGAAATCGGTATCGTGCGCAGGCAGGTTCATCCATTCATAATATTCGGCCACGCCGCTGGGAATATTGAAGCTGTCGAACAGGCGCTTGACAATGAACTGGTAGGCCGGCGAGCCGGCATCGGGATTGAGATTGGTCGGTGGCGGCAGCCGATTTGCCTCGAACAGGTCGCGCACGACAAAAGCCATGCCGCCGCACAGGCCGTTGGAGGCGTCACCGATCGGAATGTCGCCGAAAGGCGTGCCGATTTTCAGGTCCGGCTCAGACGGCCAGGTGTTTGGATAGTGCATGCCGTTTCTGCTGGGTAGAAAGTTTGCAAGCTTGCTCATGGAATCCCCTTTTTTGAAGTTCAGTGCTTCGCAGGTAGATCCGCCGTGGATCTGCGACGAGACGCGCGACGCGGCGATAACATGACGCGCAATCAATGCCTTTGCGGGCGCCGTGCACTACCGGAAGCGATTCTGATCGAGAAATCTTTACAGGCGGAGAAAGAACACATCACCCGGTGCGCACGCGATTATGGTGCGTGAGTTGAATGTGTAACAACACTGTAGCAGCTGAGAAACTGCCCGCTAGCTGTCAAAGTTAACAGGTGGTTGTGTTTGGAAATTGCTTTTTGGTAATGAGGGGCGCTTCGTTTCTCACTTGCCTCTCGGGGCGAGAATCCAGTACCGGGATCGCGCCTCTGATGGCGCCCTGCCTTCCTGGCGCGAATGCGGCGCCACAAAAAGATATCCGGGTGATTCCCTCAAGCTTGGCAAACATCGATCTCAACCTGTCTGCAAATTGCGGGCATGCGCCGTTTATGGGCCACCAAATACTACGAAAGCTTTGAGCCCCTAGAGCCTGTTTATGATCTATTTGATATGCCCGCAGCTCCGCAAACCGGTCGAATGCAAGGCGCGGCGACGCGACGTAGCGGTGCTACGGCAAGGAGCCGCAACGCCGCAAGCGACAGGTTTGCGGGCGGTGCGGCGACCCGCCTGCCCGGAGGGTTCGAGCGAAAAGGGCGCATTGCGGCGTTGCGGCGCTTGCTCAGGGGGCCACCCTGAGCGGTGCGCCGCGCCTTGCACTGCATCCCTTTTCGCTCGAACGGGCATGTCAAATAGATCATAAACAGGCTCTTAGTGCTCCAACCCGTGACAGCCACGCTTGCCGGAACGCGCGTCGGCATTGGCCATCTGGCCGAGCACGCCCAATTTGTGTGCGCGACGCACCAAAACAATGGCGACGACGAATGTGCCGTAGCCCAGGCAGATGAGATATTCCATGATTGATCCCGTTTGGCTTGAATGGATTATACCAATGCAAAATGCGTACCAAGCTACCGGCCCGAGGGGCTGCAGGTCGCGCCTGCGCTGCGCCGAGATATGAAGCCATGGCGCCGATCGTGAAAATTTTTGTAGGCCTGATTCTGCGTATATCGGCAAGCGAACGCAGACAAGTTCCACAAAGAATTGTGATGGTCGTCAACAGTTGACGCACAAAAAATTACAAGAATTTTTGCGGAACTTACAACATTCAATGTGCGTCCAATTTGCACAAAACGCGAAATTGCGTCGCTGGTTCGGTAATGTCGTTTATTTATCAATTTGATGGACTTATTGATGAATATATTGCGCATGCCAATGCCTGCACATTAGCGTTTTTTGTCGATCAACCATTTTACGAAAGGAACTGCCATGCTCGCAGTTCGTTGTGTCGGCATCCAGGCAGCGTCATGTTTTGCCATCAATCTGCGCTTGCTGCGGCACACCCGAAGTAACCATGGCCGTATCAGCAGATGGACAGTGCAACGCGTTTGAGCGAGTTGATGCATGCGGCATGGGACTGTTTGTCGTTCACCTTGCTTTCCTAACGATATTTGAGTGGTAGTGCGGCGGCGTATAAGCCGTCATTCCAATGATGTGTCTAACCCAGGAGGCCCTATGAAACGCAACCCGATTTATTCTCTCATTTTCGTCGCCGGAACACTGATGCCGGCAGCTGGCGCTTTTGCCGATGACGTGGACGCGTCCCATCCCGGCACCTTCATCAAGGATTCCGCCATCACGACGGCGATCAAAACCAAGCTTGCCGCCGAACATTTGAAGAGTCTGAAGAACATCAAGGTTGACACCGACGACAAGGGCGTGGTTTGGCTCAGCGGCACCGCCAGCACCGACTACGATGTGAAGAAGGCGGAATCGATTGCACGCGATACCAGCGGGGTGCGGGCAGTGAAGAACGATATCGTCGTCAAACCCGACAATTGATGCGACGGGCGGGACAATTGCCTAAGCCTGTTCCGCGCCTGCTCGCCTTGCACTTTCGCTGCGGCGCGGTGGCGGGCGATTGTGGGCGATCTCAAACCATAATAGCTAGAGGGATACCATGCTATATACCATTGCCGTCGTGTTGATCGTGTTGTGGCTATTGGGATTGGTAACGTCCTACACGATGCGGGGTTTCATTCACATCCTGCTTGTGATCGCCATCATCATGATCCTGTTGCGTGTTATCAACGGTGTGCCCCCGGTCTGATACTTGTTCCTTTGCACAGGGGGAATAGGGTGAAGTCCCGGCCGGGAAGCCAGGATTGCCGTTTGGCACGCTTGGCCGGCATAGCAAGGTAGGCGCATTGGTTGCTTCTGCGAACGTATATCCGCGTAGTCGTCAAGGAAGATAAATTGCAACATGGCTGCGGAAAACGGATCCACTCGAAGGCCAGCGGATGGCGATCACCTGGCATGGCATAATCTACTCCGCTCAATCAACCGCGGGTTTTCGTTGGCAGGCTGCGGCGCGCCGTTTCAGCAATTGCGCGATACGGTTATCTACATCCGGGGTCGGCTCCTTTGCACCGGGCGCGGCATGCGAGCCGGCGCTGCCGCCTGCAATGTGATGCGCTCGCACGGCGATATCTTCCGGATAAGATTCGTACCTATGCAGTAGCGCGATAAATTCCTGGGCAGGGACAGGCGGCGACAGCAGATATCCCTGCATTTGATCGCAATCGAGTGCCGCAAGAAACTGTCGTTGTTCGTTATTTTCTACCCCCTCGGCGATGACCTTCAGACGCAGGCTGTGCGCGAGGGTAATAATGGCGCGCGCAATGGCGGCGTCGTCCGCGTCCTGCGGCAAGCCGATGACAAACGAACGGTCGATTTTCAATGCGTCAACAGGAAAGCGCTTCAGGTAGGCAAGACTCGAATATCCGGTGCCGAAATCGTCGATTGAGATCGTCACGCCCAGTGCCTTCAATTCGCGCAGCTTGACAATGGTTTCATCGGCGCTGTTCATCGCCACGCTCTCGGTAATTTCCAGTTCGAGCAAGGAAGCGGGAATGGCATATTCGCGCAGGGCTTCCGCGACGAGAGCTGCGATGTCCTGGTGCTGAAACTGCTTTGCCGACAGATTGACGGCGATAGGGACGGCCTGAATGCCGCTATCGAGCCATGCCCTGATCTGACGGCATGCCGCATGCAATACCCAGGCACCGACCGGCACGATCATGCCGGTTTCCTCCAGGATCGGGATGAACTCGGCTGGCGATAACACGCCTACCCCTGGGCGCAGCCAGCGAAGCAATGCCTCGGCGCCGACGATGCGATGGGTCGCCAGATTGGCCTGGGGCTGAAAATAGATAGCAAACTCGTCTTTCTCCAAGGCCTGATGCAGGCCTCTTTCCAGCTCCATGGACTGCAGAGCTTTGGCATTCATGTCGGCGGTATACAAATGATAGTTGTCTCGCCCTGCGGCCTTGGCACGGAACAGCGCCGTGTCGGCATTGCGCATCAGTGCGTCGGCATCGACACCATCGAGGGGGGAGCAGGCAACGCCGATGCTGGCGGTGACGAATACTTCGTGTCCGTCAAACTGAAATGGGGCATGCATTGCGTTGATGATTTTCCGGCTGATCGTATTTACGTCTTCCGAACAGTGGAGGCTGGTGAGCACTATCGCGAATTCGTCGCCGCCGAGGCGCGATACCGTATCGTCTGTACGCACGCATTCACACAGCCTGCGCGCGATGAGGCGCAACAGTTGATCCCCCGCCGCATGGCCTAGCGTATCATTGATGACCTTGAAACGGTCGAGATCGAAGAAGACAACGCCAACCACGCCGTGACGGTGGTGCGAATGATTGATCGCCTGGTTCAAGCGGTCGTGGAACAAGATGCGATTGGGCAATTCCGTCAACCGGTCAAAATTGGCCTGGTGCGCCAACTGTAATTCTGCCGTCTTGCGCTCGGTGATGTCTTGCAGGAAGACGATGTAGTAGCGGATCGATCCGAATGCGTCGCGTACCGGCGACAAACCGCGATTGACCCAGCATTGCGCGCCGTCTTTTTGAACAATGCGATGTTCGCGTGAATAGGCGCCGTAAGGCTCCTTCTCCTGCGTGTGACTGTCTGCCTCGAAATCGTGCAGATCGTCGGCCGGCACAATTTGCCGAATGTTCATTCCCACCAGTTCGTCGCGTCGATAACCTGCAATTGCACACAATTTTTCGTTGACTTCGAAGATATCGCCGTTGGGCGCGATATGGCAAATGCCGACCGCAGGCTGGCAGAACGTGGCGCGCAAATGCAATTCGCTTTCAGCCAGTTTGACGACGCTGTTACATTGATTGCGCAGGAACCGGACAATGACGACGCAGAAGATCAGCACGCAAAGCGTGAATATGCCGGCGCCGAAAAGATAATTTGAGCGCCGCAAGTTGGTGTCGGCCATGACGGCATCGTAGTCGGTGCCGATCAGGACCACCAGCGGGTAGTTCTTCAATGCTCGGTAGCTGACGAAACGCCGCACACCATCGAATTTTCCGTCGCCAATATAGCCGCCGGTACTGCTGGTGGCGATGCGTGCAAAAAATGGCTGCGCCGCCATGTTTTGCCCATAACTGGTGACGCCGCCGGAGAGTCGCGCCCGCACAATGCCGTCCATGCCGACCAGCGTCAGTGAATCGCGCCCTTCCAGTGCGGTTTTTCGATAGAAGCCGGTCAGCGACTCGGGCGATACACCGGCATAGGCGATGCCGCCGAAACTGCCGTCCGCCTTATTGATGCGACGAATCATGGGAATGGCCCATTGCCTGGTGATCCGACCTACGATCGGCTCGCCGATGAGCATGCTGTCGGTTTTTTGTTCCTGAATGGCCTTGAAGTAGGCACGGTCGGAGAAATTGACGGCTGCTGTCGGCAGTGTCGTGCCCTGTACCAGATTGCCATGCTCGTCAATCACGACCAGGTTGTGATAGAGGCTCTCGTCGATGAGGCCCTGCGCGGCAAGGCTGTGTATGCTGAAATGACGATCAGACTGTTCGATGTTGTGCTTGATCAGCATCAAGGCCTGATCGACGTTTTCTATCGTGCGGAATGCATGCGCTTCCATCGCCAACGCGAGATTGCCGATGCCGACGAATTCGTCCTTGATGGTCTTGTCGCGCTCGGCGGCAATCTGACGCAGGGTCACGGCCCACAAAATTGCAATCACGCACGTGAAAAAACAGACAATGCCGATTCTCATTGCCGCATTGCGCTGCCGGTAGTTCCTGGGCAGGTTCCCCGCCGGCGTATCGCCGTCGTCTCGCGAAATATTGTCGTCCATCCCTTGCTCCCTTGACTGCCCCCGGTCTTTCCCGGTAGCGGCGGCGTGCTGCTCGGGAGGGGTGCGTCGAAATGCATCTTGCGCGCCTTACCGGTGCCTTTGTTGATCTAAATCAAGGATGATCAAAGTGATGCGGATTGCCATGCAAGGCCGCATCCAGCTGCGATCAGGGCGTTGTAATTCACATAACGCCCGCTCAACTATTTGAGTAAACCAGTTGCGGCTTGCGGCGCATGCTGGCAAACTTGCATTGCATAAATTGCAAGAAAACAAGGTGCCCGGTGCGCGCCAAGTGTTCATTGACCCAATGACCGTCATTCTTGAAGGGAGACAACGTGGGCCTGGAAAATATTAAGCATGTGGTTGTCGTCATGTTTGAAAATCGCTCGTTCGACAATTTGCTCGGATGGCTCTACGACGATGCAACCGTGCCGCAGCACTTTATCCCTGCCGATAACGCACGGCCGTTCGACGGTTTGCATGGCGGGCAATATTCCAACCAGCTCAATCCCGGCGCTGCGCCGGTCAATGTGAGCATGCACACGACGAACTGGCCGGGAGCCCCGGCGCAGCAGGTGCCTTCGCCCGATCCGCATGAAGAATTCGAATATGTGTCGCAGCAGCTCTTTGGCAATGTGAAGCCCGGCCCGGGTGTGGTGCCCGATATGAGCGGATTCCTGCAGAACTATGGAACGGTCGATGACGTCACGCCGGAAACCGCCGCCCAGATCATGGAGACCTATTCTCCCGGACAGGCGGCCGTGATCAACGACATTGCCAAGAACTTTGCGGTTTGCGATGCATGGTTTGCCTCGGTGCCGTCGCAAACCTGGCCCAATCGCGGGTTTGTCCATTCCGGCTCGTCGGACGGCCATATCAATAACGAGAATTGCGAACTCTACGACATCGACACCATCTTCAATGTCCTGGAGCAGCAAGGCAAGTCCTGGGGCGTATTCCACGACACGACCCTGATCCCGTCTCTCACGCAATTCCAGTTCCTGCCGAAATTGGGTGATTACCCGGAAAAATTCAAGCGTTTCGACCAGTTCACACACTTGTGCGCCGCCGCCGCCGATGCCGAGGATGCGCAGAAGCTGCCGGCGTATTCTTTCGTCGAACCGCGCTTCGTGCCGGAACTGGGCTTGTTCAAGATCGATTTCCCTGCCGACTACCATCCGCCGCATAACATCTGCCGAGGCGAACAGTTCCTCGCTTCGGTGTACCAGTCGATACGCAACAGCCCCTACCGCGACGATATACTGCTCGTGATCACGTTCGATGAACATGGCGGCTGCTACGACCATGTGCCGCCACCGGAGGGTGCAGTCGCGCCGCTGCCGGGCAACCAGTCGCGAAGAACCAATGGCGACGGCACCCCGATGTTTCGCTTCGATCGCTACGGCGTGCGGGTGCCGGCCATTGTCGTTTCATCTTACGTGGCGCCGGGTACGGTTTTCCGTGCGCCCAATGGTTCGGCACCTTACGACCATTGCTCCATCCTCGCGACCCTGCGCGACTGGCTCCACATCCCCGACGCGAATTTCCTGGCAAGCCCGCGCATTGCGGGGGCGCCGGGTATCGGCCCCGTATTGACACTGGGCACGCTGGCGAAGCGCGACTGGCCCGACATCAATGCCGCCTGCGTCGTCAGCGAGAGCGACACATCGACCGAGACACAACTGAGCAGCGTGCAGCACAGTCTATTGGCGGGCAGCCTGGTCATGAATACCGCAACGTCGACCGCCAGCGCCATCGGACAGGCGCGCGAGGCGACGACCTATAAAGATGCATTCGACTTCATGCATCCCGACATGGCAGCGGGCTGAGTCCTGGCAGGCAAATATGTGGGTGCGCAGAACGCCGGCAACGACCCGTGGTATTGTGCAAGCCGGTGCAATGAAGCAGTGAGAAGGAAGTGATGAACGAACCGAGCCGAGCTGACCCGCGCATCCTGTTTGCCGCGGAGCGAACATTGCTGGCGTGGATCAGGACAGCCTTGAGCATCATGGGTATCGGCTTTGTGATTGCCCGTTTCGGTCTGTTCCTGCACATGGTCTCGTTGCAGGTGCCGGCCGAACGCGTGCACGCCAATTCCGGCCTTTCGGCGGCGTTGGGTATTTTCTTTGTCTTTACCGGTGCGGTGGCGGCGCTGGTCGCTTCGCTCCAGCATCGGAAATTCCTGGCCACACTTGCCGAGGCGGACATTCCGCAAAATTACTCGACGCGATTCACTTTCTTCTTCGGGATTTTCATGGGCCTGCTGGGCGTGGTCCTGGCGATTTTTCTTCTGTCTTCCCAAACCTGAATTCGCAATCTGAACGGTGTGCCGATTTGTCGGCAAGGTGCAAGTCAAAACGATGCGGACAAGGTATCATCGTGCCTACCGGCAGGTAACTGGTTGCCGGTTTGTTTCGCTTTGGGGTGGCTCGAATGAAGAGATGCATGCTGTGCCTGCTGCTGGCAATGTCATTCGCAACCGGCGCGACAAAGCCACCGCCCTCCGGCACACCGACATTCTCACCCACGCCGCAAGAGGAGAAAACCGCGCGCGTCGTGGCCGAGATCCTGGAGCGATACGAATACAGGAAAATCCCGCTCGATGCGACGCTGTCTGACAAGGTTTTCGATGCGTATCTGAAGATACTCGATCCCGACAAACTCATCTTCCTGCAGTCCGATATTGCGTCCTTTTCCGGCGATCGCGACATCGTGGCCGAAGAGGTGCGCAAAGGCGAACTGCACATTCCATTCGACATATTCAATGTCTACGTCAAGCGCGTGGCAGAGCGTTTGGCTTTCGCCGACGATTTGCTCGATCACGCCTTCAATTTTGAGAGCCATGAAAGTTTTCTGGTCAAGCGCGACGCGCAACCGTGGGCACCTTCGGAGCTATCGCTACGCAACAGTTGGCGCAAGCGTGTCAAGAACGACTGGTTGCGCTTGAAGCTTGCCGGTGAAAACGACGCCGCGATCCGGCAGACGCTGGGCAAACGCTACAGGAATAACCTCCTGCGCTTGTACCAGGCAAAAAGCGAGGACGTGTTCCAGGCATTCATGGATGCCTATGCCAAGACGATCGATCCGCATACCGATTATCTCGGCCTGCAGGAGGCCAGGGAACTCGATGCGGCAATGCGCCTGTCCATGGTGGGCGTAGGCGTGGTGCTTGAGCAAGTCGGCGAGTACATGGTGATTCGGGAACTCGTACCGGGCAGCCCGGCGGCCTTGTCGAACAAGCTCAATGTGGGCGACCGCATCACGGCAATCGGCCAGGGTGAACATGGCGCGCTGGTCGACGTGGTGGGCTGGCGTACCGATGACGCTGTCACCCTGGCGCAGGGCGCAAGTGGTTCGATTGTGCGGCTGCAGGTCAGTCGTGGCGACCGTAACGTCAGTGGCAAGCCACGCGTCGTCACGCTGGTGCGCAATAAAGTGCGCTTTGAAGACCAGGCGGCGAAAATGACGTCCATGAAGATCGGCAACGACCACGCCGGCAAGACCATCGCCGTCATTTCGCTGCCGATATTTTATGAAGACTTCGAGGCGCGCAGCAAAGGCGAGAAGAACTTCAAGAGCGCAACCAATGACGTCTTGCAGTTGCTGTTGGAGGCCAAGAAGAAACATGTCGATGGCTTACTGATCGACTTGCGCAACAACGGCGGCGGTTCGCTGGACGAGGCAGTCCGGCTGACAGGGCTTTTTATCGGCAACGGGCCGGTATTGCAAGTGCGCGATGCGCATGGCGAGATCAAACTGCTTAAGGCAGAGGCCGGCGAGGCGGCATGGGACGGCCCGCTCGGCGTGCTGATCAATCGCAGATCGGCTTCGGCCTCCGAGATTTTCGCTGCCGCGATCCAGGACTACGGACGCGGCGCCGTCATTGGCGAGGCGAGCTTCGGCAAGGGCACCGTCCAGGCCGTCGTTGATCTCGACAAGCTGATCCATAGCGAGCAGCCGCAATTCGGCGAGCTGAAGGTGACGATTGCACAATTTTTTCGCGTCAACGGCAGTTCCACGCAATTGCGCGGCGTGGTTCCGGATGTGGCTTTTCCATCGGACTACGATGCCGGTGAAATCGGCGAGGCAAGCTTCGACAATGCCTTGCCATGGGCGGAGATTGCGCCGGCAAGTTACGCGCGCCGCACAGGCAGCATGCCGCCTGCGGGTGTGCTGCAGCATTTGCATGACGTGCGCATCGCCAACGACAGGGATTTTCAGGGCCTGCAGGCAGAGATCGCCGAAATTCGCCTGCGCGAGGGTCAAGCGTCGATATCGCTCAACGAACGCGATCGCAGGAAAGAGCGCGACGACGTAGAGGCGCAAAACAAATTGCGCGAAAAGAAACGGGCGGGCTCCCCGAAGGCCGCCCAGGACTCGGGGCTGGACCTTGGTGAAAGCAGCCTCGCCGACGTGCTGGCCGCCGAAAAATCGGCGAAAGGCGTCATGGATCCCGAACTGAACGAAGCCGTACAGGTCGTCGGCGACGAGGTGAACTTCGCTGCCCGAAAGCAATCAAACAGCAGTGCAGGCGCTCGCGCACCCAATTGAACGAACCGGTGCGCAGTTAACGCGATGCCATTGCGTTCGAATATTAAATGTATTTCATATCCGAAAGATGGCGCGCAAACCCGGCTATGCTTGAACTAATGTGCGAAATTCCCATGCTGCGATCCGGCCGCAGGATTCGCCGGGGCGTCGCTCTAATTGGAGGGAAATGAAATGATCAACAAACTTCGCTGGGCCATGTCATTGGTGGCTATCATGGCGTTGTCGATTTTCACTGCATCGGTTGCATCGGCAAGCCACGTGGGCGGCTTTTCCGGCGGTCACGGCGGCGGTTATTCGGGCGGCAGTTCGGGCGGCAATTCGGGCGGTCACGGCGGCAGTTATTCGGGTGGACACGGCGGCGGTAACTCCGGCGGCCGCGGCATGTCGCACGAGGGTCACGGCTGGGGCCACGGCGGCGGTTATCGTGGCGGATACGGCCACGGCTATTACGGCAACTATTACGGCGGCTACTATGGCGGCGTGGTTGTTTCACCATGGGCGTTTGACTATGGCTGGGGCTACGATGCGGCCTACCCGGCCTATTCCGCCTACCCCGCCTACCCAGCTTATGGCGGCTACGTTGCATCGCCCGAGGTGGTGGTACCGGAACAGACCTACATAGAGCGGGAACCGGCTGCCAATGCCGGGCAAACGGCTGACTGGTACTATTGCAGCAATCCCGCCGGCTATTATCCCTACGTGAAAACCTGCCCGAACGGCTGGCAAAGAGTGCCTGCCACGCCGCCACAATGATCTAACGCTGCGGCGCTTGAGGATGGGCCGTGGCGGCGATGCCGGCCTGCGCCCGGCTTTTGGAAACATGCACGTCAAGCGACGCTGCATCCGGTCTTCATCCCGCAGTGTGTATGCGTCGTGCCTGCCACGGCAATCAGGCTCACTGCAGTATGCGGCAGGCCCAGCGGTGTCAAGCCGAACATGTCTTATTCCCCCTGTGTTGTCGGCGCACCTTGCTACGCTACCGCATCGCGTCCCGGCTTGATGGCGATGGCGCTGCGGTATTGTGTTGGCGTCCTGCCGCAAAATTGCTTGAACGCGCGGCGAAACGACGCTTCGTTATTGAAGCCGCTTTGCAGCGACACCTGCAGGATGGATGCGCCCGGCTGGGCCAGCAATTCCTTGGCGAATTCGACGCGGCAGCGCGCCAGGTAAGCGACGGCCGGCATGCCGACCGCGCCCTGGAAGCGGCGCGAGAAATTGCGCACGCTCATGGCGGCACGGCGCGCGGCATCGTCCACCGAAATATCCTGCTTGAAATTGCGCTCGATGTATTCCTGCGCCTGTTTCACACGCTGGTCGGCGTGCTGCTTCCACGGCGCATTGGTCAGGGCCATGCGCTCGTAGGTGGGGTGGGCGATGGAATTGGTGTACTTGGTGAATTTGTGCGCTGCCGCTTCGCCGTAGAACTGGCTGACCAGATAGGCGCAGGCATCGAGGCAGGGGTTGATGCTTGCGGCGGTGATGATGCGCCCGTCGATCAAGAGCGGCGTTTCCGGCGAAAAGCGGATGGACGGGTAGTGCAGGGAAAAAGCGCGCTGGTCGGAAAGATTGCCGGTGATCTCGTGGCCGTCGAGCAGTCCGGTTTCGGCCAGCAGGCGCACGCCGCTGGCCAGGCCCATGAGGATCGCGCCTTTTTCATAGGCGTCGAGCAGCCAGCGGCGCAAGGCAGGTTTGAGGCGGATGCGCTCGTTACCGGGAAAAAAGAACGAGGTAATGACGATGACCTGCGGAGCCGGGGCGCTACGGATAGTGTAGTCGGGCAGCAGCTGCGGGCCGGTGAAGGACCTGACGGGCTGGCGGCCCGGCGCCACGAGATTGACTGCGAACAATTCCGATTGTTGCAAATCTGCACTGCGCATATGCAGCGTGCCGGCAATCGCCAGCGATTCCTTGATCAGGATGGCCAGTCCACCCCAGCAATTTTCGTCTATGAAGACGCTGACCTGTACTGGCCGTGCTTCTTGAAGCATCAAAAGTTTTTCCCTAAAGGGCACCTCTAAAAATCTACTGCGCGGCCTACGCGGCCCGGCCATCTCGGGCCTGCGATGCTCACCGTACAGTCGTACGGCTGCGCTTCTCGGCCCGACCTTGGCCCGCTCGCTACGATTTTTAGAGATGCTATAAAGAAAGTCTTGCTGGCCGATTATATCTGCATTATGGCCGAAAATAGCTTTTAGAATGATCGTTCTATGGATTAGAGTATGTGACGGAGCGAAACAAAAACCGGTGTTCTTTTTTGTGTGCCGCAGCATGGACACGACAACCGGCTCACCACAATAGTTGTTTGAAACAACACGGAGACAAGACATGCAAAAATTGATCGCGCTCATCGCCATGGGGGTATTGGTTGCAGGTTGCCAGAAGACCGAGCAGGCAGCTTCCACCGCAACAGTTGCCGACGATGCGGCATTCCAGAAAAAGCTGCAGGAGCAATTGCTCGACGCCAAACCGGGCAGCGTCATTGAAATCCCGGCCGGCAAGCATCACCTGACCAGCGGTCTGACCTTGCGCGTGAACGGCGTCACGGTGCGTGGCGCCGGCATGGAAAAAACCATCCTCTCGTTCAAGGACCAGGCGGCCGGCCCGGAAGGCATGCTCGTCTATGCCAGCGACCTTGTGCTCGAAGGCCTGACCATTGAAGACAGCAAGGGCGACGGCCTGAAACTCAACGATGGCGAAAACATCACCATACGCGGCGTGCGCGTGCGCTGGACCGACGGCCCCAAGGTCACCAACGGCGCCTACGGGATTTATCCGGTCAAATGCAAGAATGTCCTGATTGAAGACAGTGTGGCCATCGGCGCATCTGACGCCGGCATCTATGTCGGCCAGTCGCACGGCGTGGTCGTGCGCCATTCGCGTGCCGAGCAGAACGTGGCGGGCATCGAAATCGAAAACACGATTTCGGCCGACGTCTATGAAAATACCGCAACCAACAACACCGGTGGCATTCTGGTGTTCAACATGCCCAATCTGTCGCAGCCGGGCTATGGCACGCGGGTGTACAAGAACAACGTGATTGCCAACAACCTGGGCAATTTTGCCGCGCGCGGTACGGCGGTAGCCAGCGTGCCGGCCGGTTCCGGCGTGGTGATCAACTCCAATTCCAAGGTCGAGATTTTCGATAATGATGTCGCGGACAACCAGACCGCCAACGTGATCATCTCCAGCTATTTCTCGACCGGTTACTACACCGAGAAGGGCGTGGCGCCGAATTACGATCCCTATCCGCGTGCAATCTACGTTTATGGCAACCGCTTCAAGGGTGGCGGCGATTCGCCCGACGGCCTCGATCTGAAGGCCTTGAAGGTTGCCATGTATGGCTTGTCGGGACATTTGCCCGATGTGCTGTGGGACGGCTATGTCGACCAGAAAGTGGCGGTCAAGGGCGTGATGCCGGCCGACCAGCGCATCTGCATCCAGAACGGCGACATCGGTGTGCTCAACGCAGACGGTCCGAACAAGTACAAGGACCCGAGCACCGACGTGGCGCCGTATCGCTGCGAACTGCCCAAGCTGCCGCCGGTCGTGATTCCGCAGATCCAGGCTGCGGCCGCACCTGCTTCAGCACCATCGGCACCTGCATCGGCGCCGGCCAAGGCGTAAAACCAACCGAGTCATAAGGCAGCAATGAAGAATCGATTTTTCCTGGCGCGGGCGGCGGGGAGGGTGCTGGCCGGCCTGACGCTATGTGCTCTGCTCGCTTCCTGCAATCGCTCTGGCGGCCCGGTGAATTTTGCCGACGGCAGGCCTGAGCATCTGAGTGAATGGAATATTTTGTTGGTCAAGGGCGGGCGCTTGCAGTTCAACAGCGGCGTGGTGCCCTACGACTTGAATACCCCGTTGTTTTCCGATTACGCGCACAAGTTGCGCACTATCTGGATGCCCAAGGGCGCGACGGCCAAGTACGACGCCGAGAACGCCTTCGACTTCCCGGTCGGCACCATCATCAGCAAAACGTTTTACTACCCGCGCGTGGCCGGCACAGCACGTGATGCGAAGGCGGTGGCTGTCAACTACGACGTGGCCGGCGACTTTGACGGCGCAAACCTGAACCTGGAAACAGTGCGCATGATGGAAACGCGTCTGCTGGTGCGGCGCGACAAAGGCTGGGAGGCGTTGCCCTACGTGTGGAACGCCGAACAGACCGACGCCGTGCTCGAACGCACGGGCGCGCAGATTCCCATCGAGCTGCAGCGCAGCGATGCTGCCGGCCCGGCCAAGCCGATCACTTATGTAGTGCCGAACGTCAATCAATGCGCGGCCTGCCATGTGAGCGACGTCAAGACGCGTCAGTTCGAACCGCTGGGCCCGAAAGCACGCCACCTCAATCGCGATTACGTCTATGACGGCGTGAGCGAGAACCAATTGACGCATCTTTCGCGCATCGGCTACCTGAGCGGCGCACCGGAACCGGCAACGGCGCCGCGCAACGCCAATTGGGCCGACCCCAAGCAAGACCTCAATGCGCGTGCACGCGCCTATCTCGACATCAATTGCGCCCACTGCCACAACAGCAAGGGTGCGGCCAATACCACGGCCTTGCACCTGAACATGGGCGCACCGGCCGACCTGCATCTGGGCCTGTGCAAGCCGCCGGTGGCGGCAGGGCGCGGCACCGGGGACTTCAAGTTCGATATCGTGCCGGGGCAGCCGGACCAGTCCATTCTGGTATATCGCATCAATTCCGATGAAACCGGGCTGATGATGCCGGAGATCGGGCGCAGCTCGGTGCACAAAGAGGGCGTTGATTTGATCAAGGCATGGATTGCGGCTTGGCAGGGGAGTTGCGAGAAGTTGTGATGATGGTGCGATGGATTTCTCCCCTCGCCCGCCCGCGGGCGAGGGGAGTACAGCTGGCGAGTTAAAGAACACCTGCGGGAGAACACCTACGTGAGAACACGTGCACGCGTTCATCTGAAGAAATCAGATTAAATACAATAGGGAGACAGCATGAATTTGCGCAAGAATCGCCTGGCCTTTAGCATTTCCCGTGCAATCCTTTGCGGCGCATTTGCCGCCGGCGGCATGGTCGATGCCGCTTTTGCCGCCGACGTTGCGCCGCCGGATGCGAAAACAGCGCAACAGCCGATTGACGAAGTCGTCGTCACCGTCACCGCCCAGAGCCGCACGCAGCAGGCGCAGGCCGTGCCGATTTCCATGCAGATCGTCAGCGCCGACCAGTTGAGCAAACTGGCTGCCACCAACATCAGCGACATCAACGGCTACATCCCCGGTCTGGTGGTTGATGCCGGCCAGCCGACCCAGCCGAACTTCACCATGCGCGGCATCGGCGCATCCGACTTCGGCATCGGTACCGATTCACCGGTCGGCATCTATATCGACGGCGTCTACTCGGGCAAGACCGGCGGCGCGCTGATGAACTTCAACGACACCCAGCGCATCGAAATATTGAAGGGGCCGCAGGGCACGCTATTCGGCCGCAACAGCGCCGCCGGCGCCATCTCCATCACCACCAAAGAGCCGGGGCCGGATTTCGACGCCGACGCCCACGTGCGCGTGGGCCAGCACGGCGAACGCTATGTCGACAGCCTGCTCAACGTGCCGATCAACGACACCCTGGCGTTCCGCTTCACCTTCGTCGACAACAAGACCGACGGCTATTTGACCGATGCCGCCACCGGTGCGCGTCTGGACGCCACCAGTGACTGGGGCACGCGCGCCACCTTGAAGTGGGACGCGCCGGGCCAGACCAAGGTGCTGCTGTCTTGGGAGCATGAAAACCTCGACCAGAGCGCACGGGTTGCCATCGGCCTGATCGCCATGCCTGTGCCGCCGGCCACACCGGCCGTGCCGCCTGACCCGAACACCTACCTCAACCCGCTCACTGCGCCGATCTACAACGACGTGGCCGGCAACCGCGAAACGCGCGATTTCGACGGCGTGACCTTGCGCATCGAGCATCCGTTTGCCTTCGCCACATTCAATTCCACCACGGCCTATCGTCACTTCAACTCGGGCAATCTGGAAGGCAACGACGGCACCAACCGCATCACCACTTACCTCGATACCGACAACATCGAAAGCAACACGACCTGGGAGCAGGAGTTCAAGCTGTCTGGCAAGAACGACACCGTTGACTGGTTGACCGGCGTGAGCTTTTTCTCCGAAACGGCGCACCAGACCAGCAAGGTCAACACTTACACCGACACGCTCAACACGCTGTCGAACAATGTCTACGGCTTACCCGTGTATTCGAATTTGCAAGGCGCAATTGACCAGTTCGGCCTGCCCATCAACCTGTTCGGCAATTCCTGGCAGGAGAGCATGATCAACAAGGGTTCGTACAAATCGGAAGCGTTCTATGGCGACGCGATCTGGCATCTGTCGCCGAAATTGAATCTCACCACCGGTATTCGCTTCACGCACGATTCGAAGGATTTCAGCTGGTACAACCCAACGCGCAGCGCCGACGGGCTCGACGCCGCACTGGCGGGCCTGAACCAGGCCAATTTCTTCCCAACCCTGATCGGGCTCGGCGTGCTCACGCCGGATCAGGCTGCCCAGGCCCAGGGCGCGCTGACACAAAACATCGAGTTCAATAACGTCGCCGCCACGACGGGTCGTGTGACGATGAGCAACAGCTGGTCCAACGTCAGCCCGCGCGCGGTGCTCGACTACAAGCTGACACCGAACATGATGCTGTTCGGTTCTGTCACCAAGGGTTATCAGTCGGGCGGATTCAATGCGTTGTCGGTTGCCGGCGTGTATGAGCCGGAAGACGTGCTGAACTATGAAATCGGCATCAAGAGCTACTTCCCCGACCAGCACCTGTTGTTGAACGCCTCGGTGTTCACCTACAAATTCTCCAACCTGCAATCGCTGAACCTGGTGCAGAACGGTTCGCCGATTCCCACTTATCAAGTCACCAGCAGCGACCAGGTGGCCAACGGACTCGACCTCGAAGCAACATGGCGCCCGATACGCGATTTCCGTCTCTCGTTCGCCTCCGAATACATCGACCAGTCATACAAGAACTACGTCACACCGGGCGGCGTGAATTTGAACAACCAGCCGGTCGGCACGCCGTTCTGGTCGGCCGCACTCAGCTTCGACTACACCATGCACAATGTCGCAGGCGGCAACATGAACTTCAGCCTCGGGCAAACCTATACGGGTGCAACCCGCTGCAATGCCGATCCCCTGCAAGGCAACTGCCTGACCACGCCAACCTTCACCGTGGGCGAGGCCAAGAACTACACCGACGGCAAGATCGGCTGGGAAGCCGACAGCCATAAATGGGGCCTGGCCATTTATGTGCGTAATATATTCAATAACCGCTACGTCAGTGGCATAGGCAACACATCGGCCAATACGCTGGGAACACCTTACGCCAGCATCACGGCGCCGCGCATCGTCGGTCTTGAAGTACATGTAGGGCTATAGGAGCATGCCATGAAACTCGCGGGCAAAACATTGTTCATCTCCGGCGGCAGCCGCGGCATCGGCCTTGCCATTGCCTTGCGCGCCGCACGCGACGGCGCCAACATCGCCATCGCCGCCAAGACCGGCGAGCCGGACCCGCGGCTCGAAGGCACGGTCTACACGGCTGCCGAAGCCATCGAAAAGGCCGGCGGCAAAGCCTTGCCCATGATTGTCGATATTCGCGAAGAGGCGCGTGTGGCCGAAGCAGTGGCCGAGACCGTAGCGCGCTTCGGCGGCATCGACATCCTCATCAACAACGCCAGCGCCATTCGCTTGACCGGCACGCTCGACACGCCGGTCAAGCGTTACGACCTGATGCACGGTGTCAATGGACGCGGCACCTTCGTCTGCTCGCAAGCTTGCCTGCCGCATTTGCTGAAGGCGGCAAACCCGCACATCCTCACCTTGTCGCCGCCCCTGCTGCAAGACCCGAAATGGTTCAAGAACTGGCCGGCCTATGCCATTGCCAAATACACCATGAGCCTGTTCACACTGGCCCACGCGGCAGAATTCCGCAAGCAGGGCGTGGCCGTCAACTCGCTGTGGCCGCGTACCGCCATCGCCACGGCAGCCGTGGCCAATGAAATCGGCGGGCAAGCCATGATCGATGCCTCGCGCAAGCCGGAAATCATGGCCGACGCCGCGCACTGGATCCTGCAGCAGCCGGCAAAGCAGTGCAGCGGCAATTTCTTCATCGACGATGAAGTGCTGCTGGCCGCCGGTGTACGCGATTTTGCCCAATACGATGTAAAACCCGGCGTTCCCCAGCAAGCCGATTTTTTTGTTGAGGCACTGCCCGGCATGAAGCCTTCCGCCTAACCACCTCTCTCCTGTGGGATTGCGGCTGAACCGGAAATCGGTCCAGCCGCTTTTTTTTGTGAAAATCGTTATTATTATTGCAATTAATTGGTTAATGCAGGGTAAAAATGCCTAAATGAAACCAACTTGGATACACTTGCTTACAAATGTTGCCTTCGGAATAGCGGACAATTCTGTTTTCCGCCTGGCTTGGCCTCGCGTGTTTGAGGAAATGCCGAATCGGTAGTAAGCTCCTTCGTTTTCCCGACAACTTGCGCGAACCAATGCAGGTTTTCGTCCCCTAAGCATCAGGATGATCTGCGCCGACAGTTACCAGGCGCGCGTCTTGCCGCCATGAGGACATGGAATATTGCAAACTTGATCAGGCCCCCTTTGTTGGGTAGTTCGTTTTACGTGACTAATTTGTTTCATAAGCGCCGCCCCTCCTCCATTTTGCTAGTGGACTCACTCACGCCGTGGATGGGTCCGCTGGCGCCATGGATGGAGAAGGCCGGAATCGACAACGAGGAACGCGCGCGCAACTGGTTCGCCGTTTGCTGCGCCATCTCCATCGTCATTCACGTTGCGCTGCTGATGATTTACCTGCCCAAGAAAATGGGGCAGGAAGCTTCTGCCAGCCACCCGTCCGGCCCGCTGGTGGTCAAGCTCTCGCGCCCGGCCCCGCGCGGCCCACCGGCCACCGTGCGCCCCGAGCCGATACACCCCGAACCGCCGCGCCAGGAAGTCATCGCCAGCAAGCGCCCGTCGACCTCGACCAAGCCCTTGTACGTGCCGCCGCCGCCGGTTCTCCCGCAGCCGAACGTCCAACAGGCAGCCCCGCCGCCAGAGCCCGAGGACATGTCCACCCAACTGGCCAAGCGCCGCGCTGCGCGGGGCGAAACCGACCCGCGCGCGACCACCAGCGACGGTGGCGGACAAGGCACGCCATCGCCGGACGACGTGGTCCGTAACAACATCAACCGCAGCCTTGCCATGAACTCGCGCACGCAGGGAACCGGCGGTGTGTTCCAGGTTCTGTCGATGGGCGTGCGCGAGGCAACCCTGCGCTTCAACGGCTGGCACCCCGGCTCGGACAACCACTGGAAAGAAACCTACACGGTCGATGCCGGCGAGGGCGGCAATGTGCGCCTGGCCGTGGTGAAGAAGGAAATCGAAATCATCCGCAAGTTCTACACCGGCGATTTCGAATGGCGCTCCGACCGCATGGGGCGCTCCATCATGATGTCGGCTCGGCCGGCCGATAACGACCAGCTCGAGCGGTTTTTGATGCGCGAGATGTGGGCTGAGGATGGGAAGCCCGGTTAGGTGGAGTCGGCGGGTTTCAAAAGCGGTTTGGTCGCAGAGATCAAAGACATTCAATGGGCTTCATTGCTCGGACCATCACGGGAATGAAATGGAAGTCGTCATTTGAAGACTATGGGATGCTGAGCAACCCCGCCGTCATTGGTCGATGAAACCTTCCGCAAACGGCCATTTTGTGGCAGGCTATGCAAATAAATAAAGTTCGATTCGTCACCGAGCCGTTTCCACAATCTCTCATTTCCCGAAGAATGAGCCATGAGCATACTGACCAGCCTCATCAAAGACATATTTTCTGGTAAGACCGAGGCGGAAAAAACCGAGGCACGCCGGCTCTCGCCCTCAGCCAACGAAACTTCATTCGCGCTCGACCAGAGTGCCGGCTTCCAGAATCAGTGCAGAAAAATACAAACTGGCGACGGATTTCTTCACCGATATTTTCTCAATAATTCCCATAAAACACTGCACAAATGGGTCCATTATTTCGACATCTACGAACGTCATCTCGCGCGTTTTCGCGGCATGTCGCCGGTAATGATAGAGATCGGCGTCTTCGGCGGCGGCTCGTTGGCGATGTGGAAGGAATATTTCGGCCCGGGCAGCCGCATCATCGGCATCGACATCAATCCCGAATGCAAGGCGCATGAAGGCGATGGCATCGAAGTATTCATCGGCAGCCAGGACGACCCCGCCGTGATCGACGCGATCTTTTCCAAGTATCCGAAGGCCGACATCGTGCTCGACGACGGCAGCCATTTCATGCGGCACATGATTGCATCGTTTGAGTTGATGTATGACCGCGTGCAGTCGAACGGCGTGTACATGGTGGAAGACACCCACACCTGCTACTGGGAGGAATATGGCGGCGGAATTGGACGCGAGGGCAATTTCATGGAGTTCGTCAAGCACAAGCTCGACGAGATCAACGCTGTGCATAGCAGGGACGCATTGCCCGTTTCGGAATTCACCCGTTCCACCGATTGCATTGCATGCTATGACAGCATCGTTGTCTTCGAACGCCGGCGGCAGGGTGTGAGACAGGCTCCGATGACCGGGAGCATGTAGTACTCCATTGCATGGCTGCAAAACTGAAAGGCGGATTCATGTGGTGGCTTCCGTGGGAAAAATTACATCCGTCCATACTCGGCTCCTGATGATTTTACTCGGGAAATTTTTGCACTTCCATGCAAAGACGAGTGAGGTGGTTGTGCAAGGAGGCAGGGAGATCATTCCTTGCCGCGTTGACGGTCGCGAGAAATCTGTTGTTTGTTGCTTGATGTCGACTGCCGCGATCCCGCAAAATCTGCTGAATAACAGCCACGATTGAACTACACAATGCCCAGCCCAATAATCAAATTCGCCCTTTTCTCCCTGATCAATGCTCTCTGTTCGATGGCCATTGCGGCCCCGCCGGCCAGCGTCGAGAAGGCCGTCTGCCGGCCAGTTTTCAAACTCGCCAGCCAGTCCCTGTCTGCAGGCACCGCCTTCCTGCTCGATGTGACGGAACCTTCCCCGCAGACTGTGCTGGTCAGCGCCATTCACCTGTTCGGGCCGGCCGGCGGATTGCCGGAGCAGATACCGGCCGCCGATCTTGCACAAAAAGTGGCCGGTGTGCGCTGCACGGCATTGGCGACGCATGAAGTCTGGTTTGCCGGCCATGCACTGACCATACCCAATGCCAAGCCGTTGGATAGCGGCTATAAGCAGGACGTCGCGGCTTTTGTGTTCGATTCGGGTAAGACAGATGGCCAGCCAGTGCACCTGAAGCTCGCCAGACAGGCGCCGAAGGTCGGCGATCAGATCTGGTTGCTTGCACAGGTGGCAGGCGGCGCGCCCGATACCCAGCTATTGCATCGCGCCACGGTCCGGCAAGCCAAAGACGATGGATTGATTTACCAGTACGACAATGCAGCGCTCGAACTCAGGGCGACCAGCGGCGCCCCGCTGATCAATGCGGACGGCGATGTCGTCGGTGTCAATTTGGGCGGCGGAAACCACAACGGACTTGTTGGTGTCGGAGACAGCCTGACGAGTCTCCGTTCTGCACTGGCGTCTGCAAGGTGAAATTGGCAGCTGTTCCGGCCGGGTTATTCAACTGTGCACCGGGTGGCGGGTACTATTGCCATCCGCATTGTACTGCCATGGTTGGGAGCCTGAACGAAGCGATCAAGATTCGCAATTTATATGAAGTGGCTGTTTGACGAGACGAGTGCATAAATGATCAATCGACGAATGTTTGTCCTGGGTACCTGTGCCGGCCTGCTGGGCTTCAATCGAGCTGAAGCAAAAACCGTCAAACTGTCGTATGACGCGATACGCGACATCCTCCGACACCGTATCGATGTCGAAAAGCGCGCGACGGGCATGGCTGTCGGCGTCGTCGAAGGCGGGCGGCGGCGGGTCATCGTGTATGGCAGGCAGGACTCGGACCATGCGCGCCCCGTTGCGGCAAACACGCTGTTCGAAATCGGTTCGGTGACCAAGGTTTTCACGGCGCTTGTCCTGGCCGACATGGTGCATCGCAAGGAACTCGAATTCGACGACCCGGTCGAGCGCCATCTGCCGGCGGGATTTACCATGCCGCAGCGTAACGGGCACGTCATCACGCTGGCCGATCTGGCGACGCACACCTCGGGCCTGCCGTATTTTCCCTTCTCTGTAATCACCACACCCAATCCGCTTGAGGCTCTGGCACGCTTCACCGTTGCCGACCTGCGCACCTGGCTTGCCGCTCTGAGCTTGCCGCGCGACCCAGGCGCCCAGTGGGAATATTCCAACCTCGGCTATGGCGTTCTTGGCCTCGCGCTCGCCAACAAGGCCGGAATGCCATTCGAGGAATTGCTCAGGCAGCGCGTCACCGGCCCGCTGGGCCTGCACGACACGACGTTTCACCCCACGGGCGAGGCATTGCGGCGGCTGGCTGCGGGACATGACGCGAAGCTGGCGCCGGTTGCGCCGATCGATCTCGGCATCTTCGCACCGGCCGGCGCATTACGTTCCACCGTGGCGGATCAGTTGCGTTTTCTTGGCGCCTTGCTGCCCGGCTCCCGCTCGCCGCTTGAAGCGCCGGCCCAACTGCTCCTGACCATTCATCGGCCTGCACCGGCTGCCGGCGGCGAGCAGGCGCTCGGATGGGATATGGTGACCGGAGGCGACACATTTTTCGCCAAGGACGGCGTGACCGCGGGGCAAGCCGCGACCATCGTGATGGACCCGGCCAGACAAGCCGGCGCGGTCGTGCTCTCGAATACCTTCCCGGTGAATTTGCAATTGCCGCCGGGCGGCGGCGTCGGTGCGGCGGATCTGGCGCGGCATCTGATACGGCCTGAGTTGCCGCTTGGCTGAATTGCCAGGTTCACGGGTGATTGAAATGGCCGGGAAATGTCTTCAGGCTAACTATTTTGGAAGCGGAATCGCATGGGCACTTGGGGCGCGGCACTCTATGACGACGATTCAGCCGCTGATTTGAAGAACACCCTGGCGCTGCTGTGCAAAGTGCCGGTGGACGGCGATCAGTTGTTGGTCAATCTTAAAATACTGCACGGCGATTGCGATCCGGCCGATGGCGAAGCGGCATTTTTTTGGCTGGTGACTGCAGACCAGTTCGAGAAGCGCGGCATCCGCTGTGAGGAAGCGATTGCCAAGGCCCTGATGGTCATTGAAAGCGGCGTCGACCTCGCCAGTGCGAAGGACCGGGGCGCGGACGAGAAATTCCTCAAGAAACGTGCGGCGGTGCTCGACGAGCTTGCCGCACGCCTGAAGTCGCCGCGCCCGCTGCGCCCACGGAAAGCGGCGGGCAAGGCGCCGGATTTGGTCCTGCAAACCGGCGAGGTGTATGCGTTCCCGACAATGAAGGGTATGGGCTGTCGGCCTTATCGCCTACCGTACGATGGTCCGTTTCAGCCTGACGGCTGGGGCGCCATGGTGGTGCTGCAAACCGGCCGGATGTTTGACTGGTTGCCCTGGGTGGCGCTGGCGTCGCTCGAGGTTGATCCCGCTACCAAGCCAACCCTGGCCGACGCCGTGCGCGGACGGATGATTTATCACCTGCAAACCGACGGAGCAGGGCGCTATGTCCCCAAGCGCAAAGATGCGCAGGGACTCGGGCTCGAATTGCTCGGGCAGGTGGCGCTCGACCCGGCGCTCGTTGCGCCGCATTTGTCGAAATGGCGCATCGCAACCGCCATTGCGTGCGATTGGAGCATTGCCTATGCCGCCTATTCGCAAAGTTTCGAGGGATTGCCCATGGGCTGCGAATTGGCGATGCTGTTAAAAGAAAAATGACGCAATGACGAGGCAGTGAGGCCGGTGGTTATTTCCCGGCTTTGAGAAGACATGCAATATCGCGCAACACAGACTTATGGCGAACGGCATGTGCGTTCGTCCCAACGATGACCGGCAAGATCGAAGACATGACCCCCGGTTTCCGGAAACTTGCCGCGCTGTAGGGCCCGGGGCGATTCATGACGTCAATCGATTCGACTGCAGTCAAGTATTCATTATCGATCATCGGCGCGAAAGCAGGCGCGCAGCGCCTGAGTCCCTGGATACAACGTGGTGTTGGCTATCGATGCCCTGACGCATCTGGACCCGCTCATGTGTGCGAATAGGGCGGGCAAGGCGTTTCTGAAGTTGGGGGAATGCGGCTCGACCGATGATCCACTCGAATTGTTGCAGGCGCATCCGGGTGGTAGCATTTGCATTGCATTTTCGCGGTGCCGCAGCTACGCTTGAACTTTGCACCTCAACGTCGCCAGATGCCTGCCATGAAAAAATTGCGCGATCCGATCCGGGAAGCCAACGTCTATCTTGCCTTCGGCCGAAAAGCGCAGGCGCAGCGGGTGCTTGAAGAAGCCGCGAAGGAAAACCCGGCGCGTGACGATGTGCTGCAGAAACTTGCCGAAATAAAGCGTTCGTCACCTGCCGCCAAGGGCTTGAGCCCCAGGCAGAGCATCATTTGTTTTGGTTTGATGATCGTGGCGCTCACATTGAAATTCCTTCATTACCAGCCTTGGTTCAGCTTTGCCGGTTCGGCAATCGGCTTCGTTGCAATACTTTACATGGTGGTCTGTTTTGCAAGCAAGGACGAGGGCTGATGCAAAACGTGGACGAAGGTGAGGAATTTGCCGTGGAATACACGGACAAGGAGCGCCGGCGCATTCTGATCCCCGGATTTATCCTTGGTGCGCTTGTCGTCATCGTTGGCAAGAACTGGATCTCGCCCTGGTTCAGAGAATTTGTGGACACGGCGCATTGCCGCAGTTTTTTCGGCTATTCCGGCACCGAGATTCTTTTCTACGGGATTTTTGTCGGCCTGCCCTGTCTGGCAATACTCAGTTTGCTCAATCTGACCTGGACGGGCGCCAAGATAGTGCGGGACAAGCAAGCGCCGCCCAAGGGCATGAAGGTCTTTCGCAAAACAAAAATCATCCGGGGAAAACTCGCACTATGCAAGGGACTATTCCTCTTACTGATCGTGCCGGTTCTTGGCATTCCGTTTGCGACCTGGGGTTACTTCCAGGCCCGCGAAATAGTCGAGGCCATGAAAGGCAAACGCATTGCTCAACCCGCTTGCCGCGAGAAGGGCTTGGCTACCGACACCCGGAGCAATGATTTGCATTGAGAAGCCCGTTCCGCCCGGAAAAAAATGAACCTGGCCGACATGGCGGCCTGCACATGGGCGATGTATTGCAGCCCCTGCAGCGAAGTGCCGGCTGAATTCGACTATTTGTGCGCACAATCCGCCAATGCCGGAATTGCATACGGACTGCAAGCTGCGTAACATCGCGTCGAAAATGCCGCTTGCCGATCCAGGTTGCTCAAACGATGGATTCGTCGCCATGTGATGCAATCTTGCTTGCCTCTTCAATCTCTTCGCCGGCATGGCCCCGATAGTTTGCCGCCCGGGTGCTGCCGGTGCCGAGCTGCAATTGCTAATGGAAGAAAGTCCGCCATTTTCTTTCACCAGGGATGCCCCACTTTGCCTCAGCCCATTTCGTTTTGGAAGCGGCGCTGGTCTTCCTCTTCCTGGCGGGCCAATGCGATTTCGTGCAGCACGGCGCCGACGTCGGCCGGTTTTTTGGGCGGCGGCACGCGGCCGGTAAGGACCACGTCGGGTTTGAGCAGGCCTGCATGGTACAGCCCCCAAATTTCGGGGCCATATTGGCTTGCCGCCAGTTCGGGAACGAAGGTGGAGAAAAAATTGGCCAGGTTCTCGACATCGCGTTCGAGCATGGCCTGCGCGACGCTGCTGGCGGCTGCATCGATGGCCTGCGGCAGATCGATGATGACAGGACCATGTGCGTCGACCAGAATATTGTATTCGGACAGGTCGCCGTGGATGATGCCGGCGCATAGCATCAATACCACCTGCTGCAGCAGCATGCCGTGATTTTTCAGCGCTTCTTCGCGGGTCATCGCCACTTCGCTCAGGCGCGGCGCGGCGTTGCCCTCGGCGTCGACCACCAGTTCCATCAGCAGCACACCTTCAAAGCAGATATAGGGCCGCGGCACGCGCACGCCCGCCGCCGCCAGCTTGTAGAGCGCATCGACCTCGGCGTTGCGCCAGACTTCTTCGGCCATCTTGCGGCCGTAGCGTGTGCCTTTTTCCATGGCGCGCGCCTGGCGGCTGTTTTTCACGCGCCGTCCTTCCTGGTAGGCCACGGCCTGGTGAAAGCTGCGCTCCGTGGCATCCTTGTATACTTTGGCGCAGCGGATGTCGTCGCCGCAGCGCACGACATAGACAGTTGCTTCCTTGCCGCTCATGAGCTGGCGTTTGACTTCGTCGATCAAGCCTTCTTCAACAAGGGGCTGGATTCGTTTGGGTGTTTTCATCGTAAAGGTCGAGCGGGCGCAGACATTGAATATTCATCGGGCATTTACTATCGCGCATGGCCTCGGTTGCCTCCCTGGCCCTGCCTGCAGCACGAGGCCGCGTGGTAGACTTTTCTTGCGAGCCGGGCGGGTTCGGTTCGAGCACAGCGCCCCAGCTTGCAATGCGAAGGCCCCGGCCATGCGTGGAGCGCGATAGTGTAGACGCAATGTACAGGTAAAACGGCTCTTCAAGGACTGCGAGACGGAGTTTTATTCGCGAAAGTGCCGGAATTCGGGGCGTTTACCGCCTCATGTTGAGGAAATACCAAGCTTGGGGTCAATTCGCCATGCGTGTGGGGCTGTTCCCTCCGGCGGGCGCGGCGGGCGCGCAATGTATGGTTTTCGGCAAAAAGGCACAATGAATCTCGCGTTGAATGGACCAATTCTCGACACTGATGGAAACAGGATATGACTGACAGATCGTTTCAATTCCAAAGTGAACTCCCCAGTTCAACCGCTGCAGAAATTGCACGCCTGGAGGCGGACGGCTACCTGATCCATAAAGAATGGATCAATGGCGTCGAATTGAGGAAGGGCAAGCCATTCAGGGTTTGGCTACTGGTGCTTCACGCTTTCGCTTTGCTGATTTTTCCCGTGCTTCTGGTGCCAGGCCTGATGCGTAGCGCAGTAGATAATTTGTTCGGCTACAAGTATCGCGTTTTCGTGACGCGCGATTCGCAGGAGGCTGCAGTCTTCCTTGTGTAAAAAGGCAGGGCACAAGGGGTTTCCCCCTTGTGCCCTTTGGCCGATTTTGCCGACTGTTCCACTATTCGAATGTGGTGCTTGCGCGCGGCCACAGCAGGCAGCCTCGGCCAACGGCATATTGTGCGGCCCTCTTTATCTTGTAATGTGTTGTCCCATTTCGTTCAGCTCTGTGCCGCCAACGCCACGGCATCGGCACCGGCAGCGATACGCATCGGGCTCGATGGATCGTTTGCTGCGCGCCAGACCGCTTCGGCCACGTCGGCTGCGCGCGTTACTGCCGACGACTGTGCCCATCCCGCAAAAACCTGCTGCGCCAGAGCGGCGTAGGCTTCGGGAATGCCCTGTTGTATGCGAGGCCTGGCGTTTTCGCCGAAGCGGGTCTCCGGCGCACGGCCCGGTAGCACGAGGTGCACGCGTACGTTAAATTGCGCCAATTCCAGCGCCAGCGACTCGGTGAATGCATTGATGGCGGCCTTGCTGGCGGTATAGACGGAGAGCAGGGGTAGCGGCGTGAACGTCACGCTCGACGTCACGTTCACGATCACGCCCGCCATCGCTTGCCTGAACTGCGGCAGCACTGCCTGTGTCATCGCCATCGTGCCGAGCGTGTTGGTTTCGAAAATATCGCGGGCGGTCTCCATGGCGGTACCTTCCAGAGCGCCCAGCATGCCGATGCCTGCATTGTTGACCAGCACATCGATCGGCCCGGCGGCTTCGATTGCCTGACGAATACTTGCGGGATCGGTGACGTCGAGTGCCAGCACGCGCAGATGCGGCGAACGCGGCAGGATGTCTTCGCGTAACGTGCGCATGGTAGCGATGACCTTCCAGTCGTGCTCGAGAAAGGTGCGGGCTGTTTCCAGGCCGAAACCGGATGAGCATCCGGTGATGAGGACGGTTTTCATGGGGACTCCTGTGAGTGGATTGCGGTAGCTAGACTATAGCCAAGCGCCGCAGGACTTGCTACAATCAAAAGTCCACTTATCATTAGTAGGAGTCCTGTAATGGTTGACCCCCTTGCGGAGGTGGTCACGCTTCTTCAGCCGCGGGCAGCGTTCTCGAAGGTTGTCAGCGGGGCCGGCGCCTGGTGCGTGCGTCGCACCGAAGCCGGCCGGCCGTTCTATTGCGTGATCCTCGAAGGCAGGTGCGTGCTTGAAATTGACGGGCGCGAACCGGTGAACCTCGATGCCGGCGATTTTGCCCTCATCCCTGCGGCTTATGGCTTCAGCATGCGCAGTCATGAAGGGACGTCGGTGGGCAACGACGATGCCGCGCCGCTCGCGCTGCCGGGCGGCGGCTTCAGGCTCGGCGTGCCAAGCGGGCCTGCCGATGTTCACATGTTGGTGGGCTATTGCGTGTTCGATTCACCGGACGCGGCGCTGCTGGTGTCGCTCCTGCCGCAATTGGTGCATGTTCGCGGCGAAGCGAGATTGGCCACGATCGTGCAACTCGTGGGCGACGAATCGCGCAAGCAACGGCCAGGGCGCGACGTGATTCTGGCGTGCCTGCTGGAGGTGCTGCTGATCGAAGCGTTGCGCTCCTCGGCCGGAATGGCGGCGTCGCCCGGCCTCTTGCGCGGCCTTGTTGATGAACGCGTCGCCATTGCCCTGCGCTGCATGCACGAAAACATGACCCGACCATGGACGGTCGCTCAACTGGCAGGTGAGGCCGCGTTGTCGCGCTCGGCATTCTTCGAGCGCTTCAGCCGCGCTGTCGGCGTTGCACCGATGGCCTACCTGCTGGCCTGGCGTATGGCGAAGGCGAAGGACCTGCTGCGGCGCAAGGAGGGCGGCGTGGCCGATGTTGCAGAACGCGTTGGTTACGGCTCTGCGAGTGCGTTTTCCGTTGCATTTACGCGTCATGTGGGCTTGCCGCCCACAGCCTATGTCCGTGGGCAGATGGTCTAGGAGTCTGCGCGGCAGAAGCGAGTCGGCATTGAACGGCTTGGGAAAATTTTCTGTATATGGTGGCGCACAGACGGGATTGCAGGCACCATGTATGACAATATCATGAGGAATAAAGTTTGTTCCGTCCCGCCCAGGTCTCGTTTCTGCAGGCAGTTGTTACAGATTCCAAACCAGGGCGTCGCGCTCAAGACAAGTAGCGCGGCGATTCCAAGCGCAATAATACGAGCGGCCCTGTACCACGGTACACAGGGGCAAGTTCAATCGCATGCCAGCGCGCACAATAAGTTAGGGACATTCCAGCCGTGAAATATCCATCCAAATCCACCGCGTCGATTCTCGGCGCGGGAACGATGCTGGTCGCCGTGATCGCAGTGTTGTTCTGGTCTTTTCTCCAAATCACGCAAGCGGCCGCAGAACGGCAGCACATCAACCAGGAATTGGACAGCGCGAATGAATTGCTGTCTTCCTTGAAAGATGCAGAGACGGGTTACCGGGGCTTTCTGCTGACAGGCGATGAAACCTACCTTGAGCCCTACCTGCTGGTGCGCGATAGCATTGCAGGGCAACTGCAGACGCTGCGCGGCAATACGTTAATTCCGGCGGCTCAACAACGCCTTGATGCCATGATGCCCTTGGTCGATGCCGAATTGGCCGAAACTGCCCGCGTGATTGAGTTGCGTCGGCTTGCAGATTCATCGGCAATCGATGCAGCGTTCACCATCGGTACGGGCAAAAGGCTGATGGATTCGCTGCGTGCCGAAACCAGTGCGTTCCTCACGATCGAAAAAATCGCGCTGACCCAAAGGGAAGAAAGCTTCCAGTCAAAAATCCGCGTCATGTTCGGCATTATTGTTGTCGCCAGCTTGCTTGCCGGTCTATTGGGTGTTTGGTTCGGGTTTTTAAAACATCAGGACGCAAAGCACCAGCTCGGCAATTTGATCCACGCCGAAACGCAAGTGTTCCTGGTTGCCTTGCAAAAGACCAACGAAGAGCTCGAGGCCGCGAGGCAGGATGCGGTCAATGCGAACAACGCAAAATCGGACTTCCTCTCCAGCATGAGTCACGAATTGCGCACGCCGCTCAACGCGATTCTCGGTTTTGCCCAGTTGATGGAAACCGATTCTCCGCCGCCATCGAAACCCCAGCGCGAAAGCATCAAGCAGATTGTCGATGCCGGGTGGTACCTGTTAAAACTGGTCAATGAAGTGCTCGATCTCGCGCAGGTCGAGTCGGGCAATGTCGTCCTGTTCAAGGAAGAGGTTTCGCTCGGCGAGCTCATGCAGGATTGCCACCTGATGATCGAACCGCAGGCAACACAGCAGGCAATCGGTTTGGCTTTCCCCCAATTCAGTTCGCCGATCTACGTCCACGCAGACCGTACCCGTCTCAAGCAGTGTCTTATCAACCTGCTGTCGAATGCCATCAAGTACAACCGACCCAACGGCGAAGTCTCCGTGGAGTGCGTCATTACCGACCCGGACAAGGTTCGTATCGCTATCCGCGACACAGGAGCAGGCCTTGCTGCGGAGCAGATTGACCGGCTGTTCGAGGCGTTCAACCGCCTGGGTCAGGAATTCGGTGTGGCTGAAGGTTCCGGCATCGGGCTGGTGGTGACGAAGCGGCTCGTTGAATTGATGGGCGGCACAATCGGCGTGCAGAGCACGGTTGGCGAGGGGAGCGTATTTTGCATTGAACTTACCCAGGCTGCTGCGCCTGCGCCAGAGCCGGAGTTGGAACAACCCGGCCACTTGACTGCACTACCGCAAACGGTGGCAGCGGATTCCACGTCATCGCGAACGGTGCTGTATGTGGAAGACAATCCGGCCAACCTGATGCTGGTACAGCACCTTGTTGCGCGCCGCCCGGATTTACGCCTGCTTTGCGCCGGTACAGCTAAAGAAGGCATGGCAAGTGCGCGCACGCACTTGCCGGGAGTCATCCTGATGGATATCAACCTGCCCGGCATCAGCGGAATCGAGGCAATGAAAATGCTGCGCGCGGACCCGCTGACGTCGCATATTCCGGTCATTGCCGTCAGTGCCAATGCGATGGCGCATGACATTGAAGAAGCGCTGGAGGCGGGATTCTTCCAATATCTCACCAAGCCCATCCAACTGAAAGAATTGATGAACGCGCTGGACGCCGCATTGAAATTCTCGGACTCGAACCCGATCAATGCGGCCGTGACCGAACCCGTATAGCCTTCGCCTTGCGGCTGCCCCGCCTCGCGC
>DATBQE010000147.1:0-19746 GCA_036561005.1 Burkholderiaceae bacterium
CCACGAGCACCGCAATTGATAACCGGCCGACAGCCACAGGTGCAAAGTGAAAGACAGATTGCAGCCAATCTACATAGACGATACAGAGCAATGCCGCGCTGGTGCCGACAATCATCCACCACTGGGCCGCATTCTTCTTCCAGATCAACCGGACGATGCTTTCCTTGTCCGAGCGACTTGCCACAATCAGGCCCAGGTTCCCTATGACCAAAGCAACAAAAGCCAAGGTCCTGGCCTCTTCAGCCGAAAGTCCGTTGCCTAGTCCCCAAAAGAACAATCCGGCGACGCCTGCCAGCAATCCCAATCCCTGCACCGTAGCCAGCGCCAGGTTATGCAGGTCGAAGAGTTTTTCATCCGGCCGCCGCGGCGGACGATTCATGACGTCGTCCTCGGGCGGCTCGGCTTCGAATATCAGCGCGCAGGAAGGGTTGATGATCATCTCCAGGAAAACAATGTGTATTGGCGCCAAAGCTATTGGCGCCCTCAGCAAGATGGGCAGCAGCGTCAAGCCGGCAATGGGAAGATGGGCAGCCACGACGAAGATCAGCGCTTTTCCGATATTGGCGTAAATCCGCCGGCCGAGCCGGATGGTATGAACGATGGACGCGAAATCATCGTTCAGCAAAACCAGCGACGACGCTTCCCGCGCCACATCGGTTCCCCGCTCGCCCATGCTGATGGCGATATGCGCTGCTTTAAGTGCCGGGACGTCATTGACGCCATCCCCTGTCATGGCCACGATATCACCATTGGCCTTGAATCCTTGAACCAGCCTCAGTTTCTGTTCGGGGCGGATGCGCGCAAAAACACTGACATTTCGCACGACCTCTGAGAGTTGCGATGCGTCCAATCCATCAAGCTCCGTTCCAATGACCGCGTTTTCCCACGGCAGACCCGCCTGCCGCGCGATGGCCTGTGCAGTTGCCGGGAAATCACCGGTAATCATCACGACGCGAATGCCGGCTCCCCGGCATTCGCTCACTGCCTGCGGTACTTCGGGTCGAATTGGGTCAGCCAATCCGAGCAAACCCATCCATTCCAGCGCAAAGCCATCCTGCTCCGAGGGCCAATCCTCGCCTGGATATATCGCCTTCGCGACGGCTAAAACCCGCAAGCCTTGCCCAGCAAGCGCCTGAACTTGGGCAAGTATTACCGCAATCGATTGCTCGCTCATTTTGCACAGTCTGGCAACCGCTTCCGGCGCGCCCTTTGTCGCAACAACATGCTCAGTGCTGCCCGGGACGCGCCAAACGTGGGTCATAGCCATCCATTGCTTGGAAAGTGCATAGTCCTGGGCCAGCACCCAGTCGCGATGCGCAGCGCGCTCTGCAGGAAACTGCGCGTCCATGCAGCGATGAAACGCCTTTTCCATCGGGTCGAACGGCATGATTTCACTTGCCAGAACCGCGTACTTCAACAACTGCTGCAGGGACTCGCCATGCACTGCGGCGATATCTGAGTCGACATCGAACTGCCGGCCATCCACGACGGCGGTCTTGACCGACATGCGGTTTTCCGTGACAGTACCGGTTTTATCGACGCATAAAACAGTTGCGGAGCCGAGCGCTTCAATCACCGGCATGCGGCGAGTGAGTACCCTGCTTTTCGAAATTCTCCACGCTCCCATCGCCATGAACACCGCCAGGATGACGGTAAATTCCTCCGGAAGCAGGGACATGGTCAGGCTGATGGCTGCGAGGAAACCGTTGAGCCAATCCCCGCGCGTCAAACTGTATGCCAGGAAAACCACCAGAGATACTACAACGGCGATGATCGAAAAGCGTGTAACCAATCTGCCGATCTCCTGCTGGAGCGCGCTCTTTCCAGTTTCCGAGGACTGAGTCAGATTTCCGATTTTTCCCAATTCCGTTGTGCCGCCTACCGCAAGCACTTGAGCGAGCCCGCCTCCTTGGACCACCAACGATCCGGAATAGACTCTGGCATTCGCGTTCTCCGCTTGGTTTGGACTCACATCGAGATCGGGCGAACTGGCGGATTTTGCCACGGCAACGGATTCACCAGTCAGTAATGACTCATCGATCAGCAAGTCATGATTCTCGACAAGTGCACCATCGGCGGCGATCCGGTCACCCTCTTCCAATACAAGCAAATCGCCTCGAACGACCTCTCTACCAGGAATGCGCATTTGCCTCCCGTCGCGGATCACCAGAGCGCGCGGGCTTGACAGATCGCGTAGCGCTTCCAGCACGCGCTCGGTCTTCCGCTCCTGGAAAATCGTGATTCCCATGCTGATCAGGACGAACCCCAACAGCATTGCCGCATCCCCCGGATCGCCCAAGGCCAAATAGATTGTGCCGGCGACCAGCAACAACAGGAACATCGGTTCGCGCCCCACCTCCAAACAGATATGCCAAAGGATTCTTTTTCTCTTGTTTGGCAATTCGTTGTAGCCTTCTGACGCCAAACGGCGGGAGGCCTCGCCTTCCGTTAATCCCGGCATAACCGTACTGGTACCCAAGTAAGTTTCGGGCATCTTATTGGAAGAAGTAGATATGGCCGTTTTGTCGATCATTTGTGCAGTCAATAGTGTTAAAGGGACCCGCTCTTTTGTCCGACGGCAATCGTGCGAGCCGCACACCATCTACTAACGACGTCGAGATGAAAACCAGCGCGGGAGCATCGATAGCAATACGGTGTCCCCCAGAGCAAAATGATGAAAAAGTGCACCTGCCGAATGCAGTCCAGCCAGCCACAAGATCGCGTCGCCAAACCAGGCATGGGTTTCCGCAATCAACGCACCAAGGCCGTGCACGTGTTGAACGAGCGGCGGCACTTGCCACCCCCCGAGAAACGTCAGCGGATGTCCTTCAAGCCACGCGCCGGCGATTGCTGTGGCGGGTAGTGCCAGAAGCAGCCAATATAGCCCGGTCTTCATGCAGAGCGACATTAAATTCATCCAGCGCGGCAGATACGGTAGCGCTGGTCCCTTTTCGTTGAATCGCCAAACCAAGCGAATTATCGTAATGGCGAAGACGCAGACCCCCAGCGTTTCGTGAAGCTCCCGACCGAAAGCGTTTTCGGCCGAATAAATTTGAGCTTCGCTTCCCTCTGGGCCGAAAGCAAATGCGGCCAGGACCAGGATCGCGGTGATCCAATGAATGAAGCGCGTGGTTGTACCGTAGTAGGAAATCGTTGTGTATTTCATCGGACGCCACCTATGCATTTGTTCAAGCTGATGTCACTTGACTACCGTGACTGGCACATCGACGATATGGATGACCTTGCTTGCGACTGAGCCGATGACTAAATTTACGAGACCACCCATCCCGCGTGTTCCCATGACGATGTGATCGCACTTTTCCCGAATAACGTAGTCAGCGACTGTTTCGCCGATCGGGCCAACTGCGATTGTTGAAGTAACCTTCGCTCCACTGGCCTTTGCCAGTTCGCGCGCGGGTTCGAGAATTATGCCTCCTTCAGATGCGTGATACTTTTCGATCAATTCGTTGCTTATGAATTGATGTACCAAACCTGACTGGATTGGAAGCTGGACGTTCAAAATGAATAACTCAATACTCGGGTTTTCAATTGCCAGCTGTATGGCAAATTTAAGCGCGCGCGTGGCGTATTCCGAGCCGTCGACCGGTACCAGTATTTTATTCACGTAAACTCCCAGGCGGATGATTGCAATGATCTTGCGCGCCCGGTCGTGAGACGAAGTTGATCTATGTCAAATTACTGAAAGAGATATTTGTCGGGCCATTAACGGTTTTGTAAGCATGGAAAGTATTGGCCGAATTCTGCGTCCAACCGCCATGGGAAATAATTCGAATGCACCAAAATGTCCCTAAAACTGGAGAACTCGCCGATCCGCTACGCAATGCTAAACGCCGGCCTGACCTTCAACTCATGCAAGCCAAGCACCCAGCCATACCGCAATAACCATCAGAGCCAGCCTCGGTACGATGCGCATTGCGTAGCGCACCTCCTGATATGCGCTTGCAAACCAGTTTAAAGTGGACTGGATTGCAAATCGGGCCTATGCGGACAACGACAGCTTTTGCGCCAGATTTCCATGCAAAGGGTCGACGCCGAAGAGGAGCAATTCTCGCACGTGTCACTAATTTTACCTATGGCGCGCATGTCGCATTGAAGCATCGTCATCTAATTTCCCCAAATCGCGGCACCGAATTGGCAACGTTTCCATAGAGAATACTTTCAGAGTGGTATGCAACTGGACGGTAAATATTAAAACCACTTGACCATCAAATTGCGTCGTCTCATCCTAGGTCGCTGCTCCCTGTTGCAACATTGTTGGACCGTGCCGGCACTTCGGTTTTTTTGTTGGGGTAACAGAGGGTGGCGCTTTGAGGAAAATCGGCTCGCATTTTCGTTGCTGTTCGGCTGTGCCGCAAGCTTTGGGCTCGCATGATGAAAGGCTGAAGGGCAGCGATATGGCAGGGGTTCCCGGTCAGGCGACTCGGGTTTGCAAGGAACGAAAAAGCGGAAACGTTCATAAAACAATTTTACTGTGGCGTTGAGGAGAGACTATGAAATCAGCAATATGCAGCAGTTTGGCAATGGGTTTGATCGGTGGCATGCTAGCCGGTTGCGGTGGCAGCGGGTCCACGGATTCGCTCAACGGCACAAGCACCAGCAAGCACTTGAACCGCAATATTAAGGCAGCGGCCTGTGTCGCCTGGACTTCCGGCGGCACTTACACGGCCGGCCAAGTCGTTACCTATAACGGCGGAAATTATACGGCCTTGGTGACGCAAACCGATTACGCAGGCACGGGATGGAATCCGACTGTTGGCAGCCTGTTTAGCCCCGGCGGGAACTGCAGCGGATCACCCTCACCTTCGCCCTCTCCCTCGCCTTCGCCTTCACCGGCCCCATCTCCTTCGCCCTCGCCGTCACCCGCGCCATCGCCCTCCCCTGGCTGCAGTTATAGCACTTGGAGCGCCGGGGTCAATTATCCTAAAGGCACAATCGTCAAATTTCCGGCCAACGGGAATTTCTATCTGGAGGTGAACAACGGTACCAACGGCAGCGACGGCACCGACCCGACTATCAGCACCTGGTATTGGCAGCCAACTTCCTGCAGCGGTTCACCGTCGCCGACGCCCACGCCGGCACCGTCGCCAACGCCAACGCCCGCGCCCGGTTGCACTTTCAGTACCTGGAGCGCCGGCATCAATTACAGCAAAGGCACAGTCGTTAAATATCCGGCCAATGGGAATTACTATCTGGAAGTGAACAACGGCACCAATGGCAGTGACGGCACCGATCCGACCATCAGCACGTGGTATTGGCAGCCAACGTCTTGTGCCGGTTCACCCACACCTTCGCCGACGCCGGCGCCGGGTGGCTTCATCGTCACGCAGGCGCAATACAATGCAATGTTCCCGAATGGGAACGGGTTCTATACCTACGCCAACCTCGTGGCGGCGGCCAACGCCTATTACCCGGCTTTTGCCAACACGGGCAATACGACACAGAGGTTGCAGGAAGCGGCGGCATTCTTTGCCAATGTCAGTCATGAAACCGCAGGGCTGGTTTATATCAATGAAATTGCCCAGGACGTCTACTGCGGCGGCGGCAGCTATGCCTGCGCGCCGGGCCAGGAATATTATGGGCGTGGGCCGTTGCAGATCAGCTGGAACTACAACTACGGTGCGGCGGGCGCAGCCTTGGGCGTGGATCTGATCAATAATCCGGGCCTGGTTTCAACCAATGGACAAATCACCTGGGAAACCGCGCTCTGGTTCTGGATGACGCAATCAGGCAATGCAGGGGTTACGCCGCATAATTCGATGGTGAATTCGACGGCGTTTTCACAAACCATCAATGCCATCAATGGCGGCATCGAGTGCCATCAGGCTTCGGGTTCCGTCGGATATCAGGAGATGGCAGACCGGGTCGCGCTGTATCAGAAATTTGCCGCTTTGTTGGGTGTGCCGACAGGCAGCAATCTTGGTTGCTAACGCGTAGAACCCCATAGGGAAAGGCGTGGCTTGGATCAATTCGAGCCACGCTTTTTAGTGAGGCACGTCCAAGCCAACCATCTTCCAGGCATCAAGGTTTAATGCCGCAACCCGTCAATATGCCGCGCGATGACGTTGCAGTGCCGTTAGGTTGGCAAGTGAATTGCTGCCCCTGAATTTGACTGATTCCGTCGCAAGCAAGTGGCGTAGATTCGCCGATCTTGAGTTTCATTTTCTTGGCTTGATGATGCTGCGTCTCCGTTTCAGACTAATAATTCATCGAAAACGAGCATGTGGTCGATGGTGCAACGCATTCCGTCGTAACGAATGGTGAGATCGTCACCTTCGGCGCTTCTTCAATACCGAGCGGGCATGTTATTGCGCCATACTCTTATGTGCGGTTGTGCCTTGCAACTACCTGGCTACAATACCTCGCGTTGAATCCCAATGCCGTGCGGTTTTATTTGGGTCTAGTCACTTTTGGCACATCCCGGATTTCTACACTACTGTAAATATATGTGCCGCTGCCATGGCGGCCGCTTCGTTGTGAATGCCAACCAGTTTCACGACAGTTTCTCCGGCAAAGCTGGTGTCATTGACGCCTGCGCCGCCGGCATTTTCAACCAGGTAGGTGTCGCCGCTGAAAACGAACCAGGCCACGCCATGCGTGCTGGTCTGATCGATCGCCGTTGTAATCCAGCTCGCAAGTTGAGCCGAGCTGCCGAGTGCGGTGACGACTGCCGCATCGCTGTCGACCTGGGTAGTGGTGATAGCCACTGCTGCACCGCTCGCAGCATCGGCAAACCTGATCGTGTCGCCGGAAAGGATGCCGGTAATCGAAGAAAATTCGCTTGCGCTGGCATTTGCGCCGAGCGCAATGCCGTCGGGAGCTGTGTGCGCCATAAGTGCAATATTGACAGCCGTGTTGAGTCCGCCGGTGAGGTTGATGGTGTTCGCGCCGCTGCCCACAGCGATGCTGCCGGTATCGCCGTCGCCGCTTGCGGTGATGTTATTGCTGCCATTGCCGACCGAGATGGTGAGCGCAGCGGCTGTGCCGTTGCTGATTACGCTATTTGCACCGGCGCCAGCGGTGATGTGGGCAATATGCGCCGCCAAGGCGCTGATTGTCGAGCCGAGATCAGTGCCAACCACGATTGTCACGCTTGATGCTGCATCGGCGTGGATGTTTTCGATTGCTGTTGCATTGCCTGTCACGGTGATGCTTGTACCGGCAACAGTGCTGTCGATTACTGTGTTGCTGCCGGTGCCAAGGGTGACGGTATGCATCGACGTCGCAACGCCCGCACCCAGGACTACCGTATCATCCCCATTGCCGAGCACCACGCTGTCGGTCTGGCCGGCTGCAGTGGCGCCGGTGGAAACGAATCCGACCTGGGCATTGTCCGTTGCGCCTGCAACGGTTATCCCGGTACTGACCATGTCTGCACTAATTGATGTCTGGACGTTACCGTTGAGCGTCAGGCTTGCCAAGGCAGTGCCATCGAGATATTCAACGTAGGCTATTCCCGCTGGCGCTGCGATCGTGTTGGTGAAGATCGCCGTCGTCAAGGCTGCGTCGGTGATGCCGTGAATAGCAACGCCGGAGGTGTCGCTGTTGGTGATAGTCAGCACGGGTGTGCTGCTGATCACGTCATAGATGTAGGTTTGCTCGGAACCTTGGAATGTCAGGGTGGTCAGAAAATTGTCGGTCAGGCTGACGAAGGAACTGGTGTGGCTTCCTGCGGCATTGTTGAACGTGACGGAATGCGCCACATCGGCGATATCGCTGGCGACATACACGGCACAATTGCCGCTGAGGTTGAGCGTGACGAGGTTGGCGTCGGTGAGCGTTCCTATGATATTGGAACTGAAGTCCGACGACGCGTTGCTGATCATGTTCACGGTTCCGATGCCGGCACCGACATGATCTTCCAGCGTCAACTGGTCCAACCCCAATTCAGGCGTCGTGGCTGTGCCTAAGCGCAGAGTTATGCTGTCGGCCGCACCGTTTGAATCGGCGTTTTGCACCGTGACGGCCGACAAAGTGTCTGCATCGATGCGCAAGGGTGTGCCCGCAGTCACGTTGCTGAAAACGACGTTGCCGCCTGCACCGTGGACCGCAAGGGCCGTGAAAGCAGGGAATTGGCTCATATCGAAGGTGCCGGAGGTCGACGCGTTGGTACCCAAGGTGGTGAATCCGGTCACGTTGCCCAAGCCACCGGCCGGTGCCGCTGCTCCCCACACTAGTTCGTTATTGGATGCTGATCCGCCTGTAATGGCGTGAGTTGCCGCTGCGCCTATGGTAACCACGTCCTGCCCTGCCCCGCCAGTGAAACTGGTCTGGGTTGCGTTAAGTGTCACCGATATTGCGCCACTGGAAGTGGAAGTAACCGAAGCCAGGCTGCCGATGCCTGCCAAGTCGCTGTCGGCGAAACCGGCTGCGCCACTGACGGTAATTGTCGTGAGATGCATCATGCCTGACGCTGTCTGGCTCAGCGTACTTGTGCCCGATATCGCTTCAGTGGTCACGGCTCCCGCATTCACCGTAAGGAAAGATGCTGCGGGGCCGGTCGCGATATCAAGTGTGGTGATGGCAGAATCGTCGAGCGCGGCTCCTGCGCCAAGGTTGTTGATCTTCAGGTGCAAGGTGGTTGAGGCCGGGACTGCTGAATTGTCGGTGATGGTCACTGCTGCCGCCGAGTCGGCCAATGAGAGATTGGCAAGGGCGTTGGTATTGATTGCAGCAACACCATAGGCATCGAGTATCACGCTGGAAATACTATTCGTTTGTGTACCGTCCGTGTTTGCCGAATTCAGGTCGGTAATTGTCACTGTGCCGTCAGCCACACCGCCTATGGGCGCGACACCCTGCACGATACCGGAGCCCTGCGTAACGATAGGCGCGGGAGCAGGCAGCGCAGCACTACCAGTGCCGCTCACGGTGATATCGGGCTCGTTGGCATTGGCAACATTGCAGGTAAAGATATTGCTTGCGCCAACCGCCGGCGCAATTGACCAGAATATGGACGGCGACACAATCGAAAGGCCGGCCACGCTTCCGCCGGCCGCCACGGTGGCCACTTCTGCAGCAGTATGTGCTGCCATGCCGTCGGAACCGATGGTCAGGTCACCGGCGGTTTCCGTGCCAGGTGATGCTGTAAATCCGACCCACGTGACTACGGCAGACTCGGTGACGCCGTTGGAGGAAGCGACCCCGGCAAGCGGCGCCGAGGGGGCGCTTTGCGTGACGCTGACGGACGTTGTGGCTACGCCGCCGTTGACGACGATTGCGCCACCGGTGGCCGTATCGGCAGAGCCGATGACCGAGCCGGCTGCGGCAATTGTCTGCGTCAGGTTGACGACAGTGCCGCCCGTTACTGTGATGGTGCTCCCGGTTGCACTGCCACCGGTATTGGCGTCGGATATTGTTGCCGTGATCTGGGCGCTGGTTGCGGCGCTGCCTATGGCGACAGCTCCGCCCGATGTGACGCCGCCTACCGTCGCGTGGATGGTCGAGCCGCCCGTGATCGTCGTCGATCCGCTTGCCAGGCCAGCATCATGCACTGTTACTGCCGTCGTTGCGGCCGCTGCAATCATATCCGGGCCGATGGATGTATTGATCACGATGTTGTTCAACCCCGCCCACGTGCTGAAGTCCTGGCTGACGCTTTCTGTTGAATCCACATGCACACTTGTCATACCGACGATGCTGGCCGAGCCAGGTAGGCTCATGGTTGAGCCAAGGCCAAAATCGGCAATATTGAGTACGTTGACCTGAGACCCGCCGGTGAGGGAATCGGATGCATTGAGCGTCGCGACGGCGCCGCCAGCAGTAAGGCCGGCCGCATTGTCGAGTATTGCGTTAAAGACGTTGTTGCCGCTGCCGCCGACAAATGCATCGATACCACTGGTGAGCTCATAAGTGTTGTCAACCACCGGCGGCGTCACCACGGGTGGTGTGACAACGGGCGGGCGATAAGGCGTACCTGTCATGACCGCTGTCACTGCCAACGCGACTTCAGTCTGATAGGCGCCCTGAACGGTCGCGTCACTGACGCCGGCAATCAAGGTGCGGGCGCTGGCTGCGGCCGCAGCACCGCTGTACGCGGCAATCTCGGCGGGTGTCGTTAGTTCGGCCGTGAAATCTGCTGCGACGGCAATCTTGTTCTGTACAGCAGCGGCATCTTGCAACCCCTGCGGCGTTGCATTGGCTTCCGCACCGGCTGCAATGTTAAGCGCAACATTACCAAGACTCAGTTGGCCTGACGTAATGGCATTGACCCAGAAACTTAGCCCTGCTGCTTGCGCAGGTCGATCAAACAGGTTCTCAAACACGGCGTTGACGAAAACCGTGACGCTTGCCGGATTGCTGGTTACCGTCCCATACAGCGCCGCCGATTCTGTGCTGGTGCCAAACGCGTCGATCAATTCTTTGATCGAAGAATCGGTACTGTAGGCAAGGGTCAGGTTTGTAATATCGGTAGGCGCGTTCAACGCCGCCAGCGCCGCCTCGAAATTCTGCAGGCCCGTGGGATCGGCCGGCCGGCCGAAATAAGAAACGTAAAGTTCTTGTACAACGGCGCTATAGTTGGCGGCGGTAGTCATGATTTGTCTCCCAAAGATTTGATCATATTCCCGATGAGCAACAAATCCCCTTAAATCGCCGCCACGATTCACGCACCGGTGCGGTAATAATCACCCGGATTTTGCATTCGTTCACAATTGAAATTTGTTCTTGGCCTCATACGTTGACATCGTCCGCCATGGTAAGGGCAGCGCTACCCTGCTTCACGTCACGCAATCGATTGCGGATACTTTGGTTCGCGCAGGTGGGAACAGCAGTGGGAAATGCTCGGTGCGTTTGGCGCTGCCTGGCATATCAATACTCTTTCAAGCTTCCTATGGTGGAATCAATCCGTGCGGTCTGCATCGAACTGTTCCTCGCCGAGGATGCGCAAAGCGATAGTAGATAAGAAAGCGCGCTCAATATCACCAAGTAGCGTCGGTCCTGGAGAAATTATCCGACGCCGACGCGGCGGGTCATGCATTAGTCGCAAATGCTATCAATTCAATAAAGATAATTGTTTTGATCTATTGACTTCCATGGCCTAGACTGATTCGCAACACACCTCACAAACAACCAATGGAGGATATCTTGTCAAACGACGCAAAATGCCCGTTCGCGGGCGGCGCTCGCCAACAGGCGCTGGCTGGTGCAAAGACGAATGCAGACTGGTGGCCCAATCAACTGAATGTGAATGTGCTGCACCACCACGCTCCGCGTTCAAATCCCATGGGCGAGACTTTCAACTACAAGGAAGCGTTCAACAGCCTCGACCTGAACGCAGTCATTGAAGACCTTAAAGCGCTGATGACGACATCGCAAGACTGGTGGCCCGCTGACTATGGGCACTATGGGCCTTTCTTTATTCGCATGGCGTGGCATAGCGCCGGCACCTATCGCATTGCCGACGGGCGCGGCGGCGCAGGTTCCGGCGCCCAGCGCTTCGCCCCTTTGAACAGTTGGCCGGACAACGTGAGCCTGGACAAGGCGCGCAGGTTGATTTGGCCAATCAAACAGAAATACGGGAGCAAAATTTCCTGGGCCGATTTGATCGTCCTTACCGGCAACGTCGCCCTCGAAACGATGGGGTTTAAAACCTTTGGATTCGCCGGCGGTCGTGAAGACATCTGGGAACCAGACGAAGACATATACTGGGGTCCCGAGACGAAGTGGCTGGGAGACGAGCGTTACAAGGGCGACAGGCAGCTCGACGATCCGCTCGGCGCAGTGCAGATGGGCCTGATTTACGTCAACCCGGAGGGGCCGAACGGCAATCCCGATCCGCTGGCGGCAGCACGCGATATTCGCGAGACTTTCGCGCGCATGGCGATGAATGACGAAGAGACCGTGGCGCTGATCGCCGGCGGCCATACATTCGGCAAAGCCCATGGTGCGGCCGATCCCGGCCAATTCGTTGGTCGTGAACCGGAGGGCGCGAGTATCGAAGAGCAAGGCTTCGGCTGGAAGAACACTTACCGAAGCGGCAAAGGCATCGACGCAATCAGCAGCGGCCTGGAGGGCGCCTGGACAACCAACCCCATCCGCTGGGACAACAATTATTTTGACAATCTGTTCGGCTACGAGTGGGAATTGACCAAGAGCCCGGCAGGTGCGCACCAGTGGACGCCGAAGAATGCGGCAGATGTCGCGACAGTTCCGGATGCGCATGACCCGTCGAAAAAGCACGCGCCGATCATGTTCACGACCGACCTTTCGCTGAGGCTTGACCCGATCTACGCCAAGATATCCAAACGCTTCCATGAACACCCGGAAGAGTTCGCAGACGCATTCTCCAAGGCCTGGTTCAAGCTGACCCACCGCGACATGGGGCCCGTTTCGCGCTATCTCGGCCCGCTGGTTCCCCAAACGCAGCTCCCGTTTCAGGACCCTGTGCCGGCAGTCGATCATCCCTTGATCGACGAACAGGATGTCGCTGCACTGAAGACCAGGATTCTCGCATCCGGATTGTCCGTCTCGCGGCTGGTCACGACCGCCTGGGCGTCGGCTGCGACTTTCCGCGGCACGGATAAACGCGGCGGTGCGAACGGTGCCCGCATCCGTCTTGCACCCCAGAAGGATTGGGAAGTCAACCAGCCATTGGAATTGGCGAGTGTCCTGCAAGTTCTGCAGGCTATTCAGAGCGAATTCAACGCCGCTCAGACCGATGGCAAGAAGGTTTCCCTTGCCGATTTGATTGTTCTAGGCGGAGCAGCGGCCATCGAAATAGCGGCCAAGAACGCAGGCTACGAGGTCAAGGTGCCCTTTGCGCCGGGACGGACAGATGCATCGCAGGAGCAGACCGACGTGCATTCGTTCGCACCATTAGAGCCGACCGCAGACGGATTTCGCAATTATCTGCGCCCGGGGCAAGAGGAATCGGCCGCGCAGTTGCTGATCGATCGCGCCAGTCTTTTGACGCTGACGGCGCCCGAAATGACCGTTCTCATTGGCGGCATGCGTGCGTTGAATGCAAACCATGGGCAGTTGACCCATGGCGTGCTCACCAAGCGCCCTGGTGTGTTGACCAATGATTTCTTCGTCAATCTGCTTGACATGAGCACGGTGTGGCAGAAATCGAGCGCAGCACAGGGCGTTCTGGAGGGGCATAATCGGGCAACCGGTGTATTGCGATGGACAGGCACAACGGTCGATCTCTTGTTCGGATCGAATTCGCAACTGCGGGCGCTTGCCGAGTTCTATGCCTGCAACGATGCCAATCATGTGTTCGTGCGTGATTTCGTGGCGGCCTGGAACAAGGTGATGAATCTGGATCGTTACGATCTCGCATGAAATGGAACGCGGTTTTGCACATGCAGCCCGGCGCGGGCCAACTGGCCCAGGAAATTGATTAGGCATTCATTGAAGTTGAATATGATTAATTGTGCTTGCTGGTTGTATGTTGCAGACTTTCGGTTCTTCAGTGTCCCGAAAGAAATTAGCACTAAAATTTCGCTCCACTTTAACCGTGCGTGCGACCATGCATTTCGTGTCGCGCGCCTCGGTTCCCTATCTTGCCGTGATCTAGTCCTTGGAAAACTATCGCTGTCAAAACAAGTGCTTAGCAAAAAGCCAATATGAATCACTTTCTTCATGTTAATTACTATCTTGCCTTGAGTTAACAATCAGGGCCATCCCTTGCATTGGCTGCCAAAAGACGCAACTGTCAGGATTGACAGTTGCGTCTTTTTTTCACAACCGCCTATCATCGCGCCTCAATTGATCGTGCAAACGCTGACGGATGTATCTCGCATTGGCGTGCAACGCTCAACAACGGAAAGGTGTGACCCCATCGCTTCCGAAAATAACCAATTCGCGGCACAACCGCGTAGCTAGAGGAGTGAATATGTTTTTGCCAGACCGTCGACCTTGGACATTGGAATGTCGACAGCGAGTTTTTATGCTGCTTGCTGCCGTGTTCGGCATGGCCATGTCATTCGCTTCTCAGCATGCCGATGCAATCCCGGTCTATGCCAGGCAAACAGGACAAAATTGCATAGCCTGCCACGCCGGCGGGCAGTTTCCTGAACTGACTCCCTACGGCCGCAAGTTCAAACTGACTGGTTACACCTTGGGTACCCGTACGGAAGTGCCGCTTGCGATGATGGCCGTCGTGTCGAGCACGAGCGTCAATAGCAAAACACCGGGGAGCGGCGACGCTGATGCAGATTTCCCGCAGGACGGTTTGATGCACTTCACAACGGCCAGTGTTTTCGCCGGTGGAAAAATTACCGATAACGTCGGCTTGTTTGGGCAATGGACTTACAATGCCTATGACCATCAGGCTTCAGACGGACATTGGGTTGGGCACAGCGGATCCGACCAATTCGACTTGCGTTATGCGGACCGCTATATCAGCGAAAATACCGATCTCATAGTCGGCGCGAGTTTGAACAATAATCCGGGCGTCACGGACGTCTGGAACACATTCAATAGCGCATTTACGTCAACGCCAAGCTACGTACCTGTCAGCAATCCCGGCGGCAATGGCGGACCGTTCGTCAACGTCCCTGCCAGCCCCATCATCATGCAATTGGGGCCAGTTGCGGCAGGCTTGAACGCCTACGCCTACTGGAACGATACGGTATATGCCGAAATCGGCGCGTATCGAACCGCAAATCAGGCCTTTTCATTTTTGAGCCAGGGCGTTCCGGATAGCGACATGTCCAAGTTGAAAGGACAATTCAACCCCTATTGGCGACTCGCGCTCAATCGGGATTGGGGACCGCACAGCGCCATGCTCGGCACGTTCGGCATGAACGCCGACATCTATGCCGCCTCCCCTGCCACCAGCGGGCCGGTTGTGCATTATCGGGACATGGGAGTTGACGCACAGTACCAATATGTTCTCGACCCGCATGCGATTTCCGCGCAGTTCAGTTTTATAAAGGAAAAACAGAACTACGACGACGCGTTGTGGAACGTCGCCAATCCCGGCTATACCGGGAATTATGCCAACGCTTCCAATACGCTCAATTACCTGCGAGCCAAAGCGACCTATACCTATCAGGCCAAGTACGGCGTGAGCCTGGCCTATGCCTCCGTCGATGGCAGTGCGGACGCCATTCTGTACACGACCAGCCCCGACGGTAGCGGGAATCCGGTTGCATTCGGCAATACGAGCGGCACACCCAATACCAAGGTGTGGGTGCCCGAAATTTTCTGGAAGCCGATCCAATACCTGCGTGTCGGCGCGCAGTACTACAAGTTCACCGAATTCAACGGCTCGTCGACCAACTATGACGGGAATGGACGCAGCGCGCGCGACAACAACACCTTGTTCCTTTATTTGTGGGCGGCTTATTGAGGACGCTGCAGTGCGGCCCCTCTGCCTTCATCCGCAATCTTCCAACGTCAAGGGAATCGAAATATGAACCTCGCAAAAATGATATCGGTAATGATCGGCGCGACCCTGGTTACTGGTTGCGTTAATGACGGACGGTCCAGGGATTTATCGAACCCCAATCTGGCGCCCCAGGTGACCGCCGCGCAGGTTTGCTCGAATTGCCACGGCCTGACGGGCAACTCCGTTTCGCCCAATTTTCCTCGTCTTGCCGGACAGCAGCCCGCCTACCTGGAAGAACAGTTGAAGGCGTTCCGCGATCACCGGCGCTCGGACCTGGAAGGGTATGAATATATGTGGGGTATCAGCAAGAAATTGACTGACGAGCAGATCAAGGGATTGGCTGACTATTACTCCCGTCAGATGCCGACTTCGAATGGCGCCGCCGATGCGCCGACAGTTGCCTTGGGCAAGGCAATTTTCGAGAAAGGTATCCCATCCAAGGAGACGCCGGCATGCCAGTCCTGCCATGGCCCCTCGGGCGAAGGTATGGCGGTTTTCCCGCGTTTGGCAAGTCAGCATAGCGCCTATCTGGTGAAACAGCTGCAGGTATTCAAAGATAACGACGGCAGGCCGGGAACGCCGATGCAGCAGGTCGCGCAACGCCTTGACAAACGTGAAATCGACGCAGTTGCGGCCTATCTGCAGGTGCTGCATCGGTAAGACCGGCTTCGCGAGTGCCTTCAAGATTGGTTCGTGACTGCGCTCGCAATGCTGTGGAACGAAGGCCAATTGCAGGAGATTGAAATGCCAACCTGCAAAATCCGGTTTAGCGCCGCGCGATAGCAATGCCTGCTGCAATGCCGACCAATGACGCAAGACCTATGGATGCCCAGGCATTCTCATGCACGTAGCGATTTGTGGTTTTCGCCGCAGCCTTGGCCTGCTTCAACAAGTCACGCTCGACGTCGATGATCTGACCCTGAACATTTTGCAGGGAATGCTCAAGGCGATTGCGCACCTTCAATATCTCGGCGCCGGTTTGTTCGCCCGTTGCGGCCAGCAACTTCTCGGCGTTATTTGCCAAGTCGCGCAGGTCATCAATGAATTTATCGTCAAATCGTTCCATTTCTTTCTCCTTCCGTTGTCGAATAAAAGGGTATGGCTGCGCCCGCTACCGAAGCTGGTCGGCCCGGACAAAATATTTCCGGGCGTAGGCAAGCAATTGGTGATCCGTTGGATGGTCGACCGTCTCCACGCTAAGCACCTTTTCCCCTACCAGCGGCTGATGCTTCAGCAGATATTTCATCAATTCCAGTTTTTCGAAGCCGGGCCCGACGATCAGAATCTCGAGGGAATCCTTGATGGCATTGGCGACTTCGGCAAAATACGGCACGTTCTCTGCCGCATGGCCCGCGCCGGGAATGCCTGATTTAACATGCAGATGCGGATGCGTGGAATGCGTCTTGATGAACTCGCTTTCAGATGCATCCGGCGTGAAATGGATGACGTGCGCTTCTTTATGGTCGATCCAGACGACAACGTGATTGGTCATGGTTTTCCTCAATTTTGAACCGGGTGGACTGCATTGGGTTCAAGAGTATTGGAGGAAACGCTTGAGTCACTTGATCCATATCAAAAATGGGCAGGAGTGCCGCTGAGGGCGACGTCAGAGGCGTGCGGATGGCCTATCCGTGCGAACAGCTTCCCCCGCTTGGGTAGCGGGGGGATCCGATTCCAAATGAGGGCGATTTCTACTTGCGCAGTTTGAGCCGCACCGGCACTGCGCTTGGAACCATGAAGAAGTTCATCAATTGCTTGACTGGCGGCGCAGTCGTGTCGAGTTCGAGTTCAAAGTTATGCATCAGCATCGATACCACCATCTTGATTTCCGTGAGGGCCAGGAAACGGCCCGGGCACAGGCGCGGACCACCGCCAAAAGGAAAGAGTTTCTTCATCGGATCTTCGCTTTCCGGCGGTTTCTGTTCGAATATCCAGCGTTCCGGCTGAAATAGTTCGGTGCGCGGGAAATGCGCTTCGTCCAGACCTGCGCCCATGGTGGAAGCGAATATTGCTGTATCTTTGGGAATGAGGGTGTCGGCAATGACGCAATCGGCATTATTTTTCAAACCGAAAACCGGCCCCACAGGCCGCAGGCGCTGCGTTTCACTGTGGCTTGCTTCAAGGTAAGGGAATTGAGTCATTTTCTCCCAATCCCTGACCAGAGGGGTGTCGCCCATTACAGCGTCGACCTCCGCCGTTAGTTTGGCCGCCGCCGCCGGATTATGGGCAAGCAGATTGATCATCCAGGCGATGGAGTTGGCAGTCGTATCTTCGCCGCCGACGACGCTGGTGATCGCATTACCGATCAGTTCCTGGTCCGTGAAATCCGAATCCGGATCGTCGCTGGTGGCAATCATTGCTTCGAGCATGTTGCTAGGCTTCAGCATCAATTGCGGGTTTTGCTGCATGCGTTCGCGCGTGCGGTTGATGAAATTCGCCACAGCTTGCTCGACGCCTGCTGCGGATTTATCTGCCGCACGATCAGCCGGTAGCTTGAAGTAGCGCCAATACGGAAAATTCGCCGCGCCGCGACTACCTAAGCGCTGGAACAGGTTGTCGATGTCGCGTTGCAATTGATTGCCGTCGTTATTAAGCGCGTCGATATCGTGACCCATGGCAATGCCGACGATGATATCGAGAGACATAGCCTTCAGGTCGCGGTGCAGGTCAACGGGCTTGCCTTCAGCCAATGCCTTTTTCCACCGATCGAGCATGCGCTCGGTCATGAAGACCATGGTAGGAAAGAAATTGCGCACCACTTCTGCATTCAAGCCGCGCATGACCAGCTTGCGCTGCTTGCGCCAGTCTTCTCCCTCGGCCGTGAACACGCCGGCAATTTTCAACTCTTTCATGATGCGAGTGCCGCCTTCGCTGCGGCGGTATGCATCAGGGCGTTCGCGCAGCAGCCTGGCGACGACGGTGTGGTCCGAGACAACCACGATCGATTTGCCGAAAACGTTGAAACGAAATATTGGGCCGTATTCGCGGATCCACTTTGCAATCGTCAAATGCACCTGACGTTTGTCCATTTGCGCCACGTTGCCGAGAAATGGCTGCGCCTTGGGCCCCGGGAGGTCAGCGATCGTGCGCGAATATTTCAATGCACCTGCGCCGGCGGCGCCATCGTCAACTGCCAAATCCGTGGTGATTGTCTTGGAATCCATTGTTATGCTCTCCTGTACTTCATTTATCATTGCCATTGCCGAAAGACGTGCAATAACTCAAGGTTCGAGATATTGCTGCGCCCAATTTTGCGATATGCGGTGGCCTCACAATGGTCATGTGCGTTCCGCCGATTTTCATCACTTGCAAGCGCTCGCCCAGCAAACTGCCCCAACCCAGTGTCTCGTCCTCTTCTGCGGGGCGATCTGCTGCGAACAAGCTGACCGTCGTCGTGGCGGAAGCCATGATCGGCGCCTGGTAGTTGACTGCTGCCCTGGCTGCGGCCCGGTAAAGCGCGAGTATCCGCTTCACGGCGTCCATCTCGATGTGGTCGGAGATAATCTTTTCGCGCTTGCACAATGCCACCATGGCATTGATATTCTTGCCATAGGCCAGCGCAATCAATTCGCCGTAAGCGGCATGCCGGCTTGCTTCGATGTCCGGATGCTGATCCACGATCCAGTTCAACAAGGCCCTGCTCTCGTCGAGTTCGCCGATCTGGTCGATTTGCAGTTGCACGCGCAATAGCTGACTGTTGCCCGTATCGATCATGCCGACAAAATCGACCACCTGCCCTGCTGCCGACAATTGGTGTGCGATTTCGTAGGAAATCATGCCCCCCAGCGACCAGCCGGCAATGGAATAGGGACCGGTGGGCTGAACCTCGCGGATAGCCTGCAGGTAGGTGCTCGCCATTGCCTTGATACTCGATTGCGGCACTTCGCCACTGGACAGCCCGCTTGCTGCCAATCCGTAGACGGGCAATTCGGCGTCAAGATGCCGCACAAGATCGTATGCATATTGGACTTCGCCGCCAATCGGATGAATCAGGAACAGGGGCTTGCGGTTTCCGGCCGCTCTTATAGGCACCAGATTCGGATGCCTGTTCTCCCCTTTGCCATTGTCAATTTGCGCAGCGAGCGCCCCAAGGGTGGGGTGGACGAACAGATCGCGCACTGCCATTGTGATGGCACAGTCGTGACGCAGACGAGATACCAGTTGCACTGCCAGCAGTGAATGCCCGCCAAGCGCAAAGAAGTCGTCATGAATGCCGACCTTGTCGCGCTTGAGGATATCGGCCCAGATCTCGGCCATGGCGATTTCGGTCGCTGTGCGCGGCGCGACATACCCTTCGTCACTACGCGTCATGTCGGGCGCCGGCAAGGCCTTGCGGTCGATTTTGCCGTTCGGTGTGAGCGGCATATGGTCGAGCGCAATGAAGTAACTCG
>DATBQE010000148.1:0-14913 GCA_036561005.1 Burkholderiaceae bacterium
TCGAGCTGAAAAAATGTCTTTTCCATCGTGAACGTTTCATCGAATTTGCCGGCACATGCAACACCCAGCTCAACGGTTTCGGACCTGTGAGCCAGCATCCATTCGACCTTTTGTCGCAAGGACTCTCTATTGAAATCGTAAGTAAATAATTCCGCGTCTGGAAAGAGTTGGTTGAGCAATGGCTGCCGGTTACTCACGCAGAGGGTTTGGGCGGCCGCTGCGCGCATCTGTCGGTCATGCATTCCGGTGACTGTGTTGGGCGACATGTCGAAAATGGCCAATGAATCGCGGATCAACGCATCGGACTTCTTGTAATTGGATTCCACAACCAATGTTCCGTTACGACCGGCGGTATTGAGATGCTCCCAATTGACGCCATGGACCTCTGCGGGATAATCCAGCAGGACGTCCGCAATCAATTCACTCTTCAAGCGGCGCGCATAGTCGTCCAATTGCGCAACCATGAGCAGCAGCAATTTTTCTGCACCACCGGTCAAGCCGACGCTGGCAAGGTAATCCAGGGCCATCTGAACGATATTGACGTGCGTGCAAGAGTCGAGGTCAGCGGCCATCGTGCCGGAGATCTGCATGAGGGCCTCATAGACGCGCGCTTGGAACGATTGCTTCCAGAATTCCCGCAGCTTTTGCGGATCATTACCGTTCTTCAGGAAAAATATCTTGCCTTTCTCTTTTGCCCTTAAATCGACCTCGCCGGCTGCGACAGATCTCACGGGAATGATAGGCGCCACGCCTTCCAATGCGCCCCCCAAAGCAGGGAAGCGATTGCGGAATTTCAAATGCTCTTCGTAAAAGTAGAGCGAAACTTCCCAATTCCCGTGATTGGCATGCAAATCGTAGAAATATGCCGGGCTATCGCCATACATGGTAATCAGTGGGATGCCTAATGAGTCCCACAGCGGCAGGTCCGCGCTTGCGAATCCTTTGCCTACGCCGATCAAGGAATAGACGAACGAATATTCCCTCGCATTGAGGGTCGCCGATAAGTTGGCGGCGAATTCTTCAGTTTCCGACGCCTCAAGCCAGTAAAACGATATGCCGATTTCCGCCAGGCTTTTTTCCATGGCGAGCCCAAAATGGGACAGCGCACCTCCCGTCGAATCAGCACCAACAAAAAGTACGTTTTTCATATCTCACATATCCAGATCATTGAGTTTGGTGCAACAGGCTTGTGAAAGCTACGTGCAGCACCGGATGCGCCAGTATGTATTTTAGCTCAAGGCCTCCAGCCGAATTCTTGTGAGTTTCCCCACCACCGTTGATAATGCCTCAATGCCAGCGATCGCCACATCGATATTCTTTTCTTGCGTCTGGTGCGTGAGCATGATGATATCGGTCTGTTTCTCGCCTTCGGCCGGTTCCTTTTGCAGCATCGCGTCGATGGAAATGCCGGAATCGGCCAGGATGCGCGTGACATCGGCCAGCACGCCGGGGCGGTCGGCCACACGCATGCGCAGGTAGTAGCTGGTGGTGATTTCCGACATCGGCAAGATCGGGGTATCGGCCATTGCGTTGGGCTGGAAGGCCAGATGCGGAACGCGATGTCCGGGGTCGGCCGTTGCCAGACGTGTGATGTCTACCAGATCGGCGATAACAGCCGAAGCAGTTGGCTCGGAACCTGCACCTTTGCCGTAATAGAGCGTGGCGCCGACTGCGTCGCCCTGCACCAGCACGGCATTCATTGCCCCTTCCACGTTGGCGATCAGGCGTTTGGTCGGAATGAGCGTCGGATGCACGCGTAGTTCGATCCCGACCGGCGTGCGCTTGGTGATGCCGAGCAGCTTGATGCGGTATCCCAATTGTTCCGCATAACGAATATCGATTGCCTCCAGCTTGGTAATGCCCTCCACGTGCGCTTTGGCGAACTGGACCGGAATGCCGAATGCAATGGCCGACATGATGGTGGCCTTGTGTGCCGCATCGACGCCTTCGATGTCGAAAGTCGGATCGGCTTCGGCATACCCCAGGCGCTGCGCTTCCTTGAGGACGACGTCAAAGTCCAGCCCCTTGTCGCGCATTTCGGAGAGGATGAAATTGGTGGTGCCGTTGATGATGCCGGCGATCCATTCGATGCGGTTGGCGGTCAAGCCTTCGCGCAGCGCCTTGATGATGGGGATACCGCCGGCAACCGCCGCTTCAAACGCAATGATCACGCCTTTGTCTTGCGCCGCCTGGAATAATTCGTTGCCGTGGGTGGCGAGCAAGGCCTTGTTTGCCGTCACCACGTGCTTGCCGTTGGCAATGGCCTTCAATACCAGTTCCTTGGCGATGCCATAGCCGCCGATCAATTCGATCACGATGTCGATGTCGGGATGGTTGACAACCAGATTGGCGTCGTTGACCACTTCGCAATTGCCGCCGGTAATTTCACGCGCCCGTTCCACATTGAGGTCGGCGACCATCGCAATCTGAATGCCCCGTCCTGCGCGCCGCATGATTTCTTCCTGATTGCGATTCAGGACGTTGAATGTGCCGGCGCCAACGGTGCCAATGCCTAGCAGGCCTACTTTGATCGGTTTCATAAGTTCGATGGTGGTGGTGACAAGAAAGCGGGCGAATTTGACCCGCAAAGATTGTAAAGCCTATATTTGCAAAAAACAGCGCGCGCGGCTGTTTTTTTACACCGATACGGTTTATCCCGTATGGTGGCGTCTGCGATATCCGTCGAGAAAGCGCGCAATTCGTCCGAAAGCATCACCCAGATCGTCCGTATTGGGCAGAAAAACGACTCTGAAGTGGTCTGGTGTCGGGCAATTGAACCCGGTGCCCTGCACGATCAATACACGCTCTTCGGCCAGCAATTCGTATGCGAATTCCTGATCGTCCGCGATCGGATACATCTTCGGATCGAGGCGCGGAAACATGTACAGTGCAGACTTTGGCTTGACACAGGTCACGCCGGGAATGTCGGTCAACAGCCGGTGTGCCAGATCGCGCTGGCGGGTCAAACGTCCGCCTGGCCCAACCAGGTCATTGATGCTCTGGTAGCCGCCCAATGCCGTCTGGATCGCATACTGCCCCGGCGCATTGGCGCACAACCGCATCGAAGTCAGCATGTTCAAGCCCTCGATATAGTCCTTGGCGTGCCGTTTTTCTCCCGAGACTACCATCCAGCCGGCGCGATAACCGCAGGAACGGTAATTCTTTGACAAACCATTGAAGGTGATGAACAGGACGTCGTCCGCCAACGATGCGAGCGAGGTATGGGTTTCGCCGTCATACAAGACTTTGTCGTAAATTTCGTCGGCAAACACGATCAACTGGTTCTGGCGAGCGACTTCCACAATTTGCTTGAGCACCTCGACCGAATACAGCGCGCCCGTCGGATTATTGGGATTGATGACCACAATCGCACGCGTGTTCGAATTGATCTTGCCCTTGATGTCGTCTATATCGGGCATCCAGCCGGCCTGCTCGTCGCATACGTAGTGCACCGGCTTGCCGCCGGAAAGACTCACGCCGGCCGTCCAGAGCGGGTAGTCGGGCGCCGGAACCAGTACTTCGTCGCCGGTATTCAACAGCGCATTCATGCTCATGACGATCAGTTCGGAGGCGCCATTGCCGAGGTAGATATCATCGATGGTCACGCCCGCCACATTCTTTTGCTGGCTGTAGTGCATGATGGCCTTGCGCGGCGCGAACAGACCCTTCGAGTCAGTGCAGGACGAGGCGGCTTGCATATTGCGGATCATGTCCTGCACAATTTCATCGGGTGCATCGAAACCGAATACGCCAAGATTACCGATGTTTAACTTGATGATCTTGTGGCCTTCATCCTCCATCTGCTTGGCCTTTTCCAGGACCGGACCGCGGATGTCATAGCAAACATCGGCGAGCTTTTTTGACTTTTGAATCGGTTGCACAGCGAATTTCCTTGATAATGTTGCATTGCGAAAAACCCATTTTGCCGAAAATGTCCAGTTTTATCAATGTATAAAGGCAAATAGCGCTTACATAGGCGATGCGCTCCACTGTCTCATAGCGAAAACGCTACAATGCTGGATCTTTTGTTAGGCTAACCTTGCAGTTTTTCACTGCGATCAAAAATGAAGCTGCACTCAACTTCCACCCAGCAGTACCAGACCGTCACGGGCTATACGGAGCACGGCGTCGAAATCAACGCCACGACCTATGAGCACAGCCTGCTTGTGCTGCCGGAAAGCCCGCCTGTGGCTTGGCCGCCCGCAACTTTCGAAGCGCTGACGGCAGAACACTTTGCCCTGATCGATGCCTGCAAGCCCGACGTGGTGATTCTCGGCACCGGCAGGAAACAGCGTTTTGTTCATCCAAAACTGTGCGCTGTGCTGACCTCGCGCCGTATCGGTATCGAATGCATGGACAACCAGGCCGCCTGCCGCACCTATAACATCTTGATGGCCGAGGGACGCAAGGTTGCGCTCGCCCTGATCATCGAACCACAACCCGTTGAAAACGCCTGATGCGCGATCTCTATAAATCCAAGCCCTTCCTCTGGACACTGCTGGTCCTGTTTCTGCTTGTATGGTTTTATGCGCTTGGCGCGCGCACGCTGGTGCCGAGCGACGAGGGCCGCTATGCTGAAATGGCCCGCGAGATGGTGTCAACCGGCGACTGGATTACGCCGCGCCTCGACGGCCTCAAATATTTCGAAAAGCCGCCGCTGCAGACATGGATGAATGCGCTCACCTTCGAGTTGTTCGGCCTCGGCGAATGGCAGGCACGGCTCTGGTCCGGCCTGTGCGGCTTGCTCGGCATCGCACTCGTCACCTACACCGGCCGGCGCGTATTCAATCCCTGGGTCGGCACTACGGCGGGATTGGTCCTGGCTTCGAGCTTCTGGTGGGCCGGCTTGAGTCATGTCAACGTGCTCGACATGGGGCTGTCCGGGATGATGGCATTGTCGTTGTGTGGCGTGCTGCTTGCGCAACGGGATGATGCAAGCGAGAGCGAAAGGCGCAACTGGATGCTGGCCAGTTGGGCCGGCATGGCACTGGCGTTTCTGTCCAAGGGGCCGATCGGCATCGTGCTGCCGGGCGCCGTACTGGTGCTCTACACACTCATCACGCGTCAATGGAAGATTTGGACGCGCCTGCATCTGGTAACCGGCTTGCTGCTGTTTGCCGTCGTTGCTGCGCCCTGGTTTGTCCTGGTGTGGCTGAAGAATCCCGAGCATCCTCATTTCTTCTTTATCCACGAGAATTTCGAGCGATTTACCAGCAAGGTGCATCATCGGGATGGCCCGATTTACTACTTCATCCCGATCCTGATGGTCGGTATCGTGCCGTGGTTAGGCGTGCTGTTGCAAAGCCTCTGGGCAGGCAGGCGTGATGTTGCGGACGGCTTTCGCCCCAAGACGATGTTGATGATCTGGGCGTTGTTCATTTTCTTCTTTTTCAGCATCTCCAGCTCCAAGCTGCCGCATTACATCCTGCCGATTTTTCCGGCGCTGGCGCTGCTCGTTGCGGGATATCTTGAAACTGCCAAGGCGCGCGCGTGGGGCATTACGGCTGGCCTGCTGGCGCTGATCGCCGTATTGGGAGTCGTGGTCGCGGCATGGCTACCCCGCATGGCGCATGAGGCGGCGGACGTGGCGATTTACCACGCCGTGCAGCCTTGGATCGTGACCGCGTGCAGCGTCATGCTGGCCGGCGCGTTGTTTGTATTCTGGTGGATCGCGAAAATGCGCAGCGACCTCCCGACCATCGCCACGCTGGCCCTCGCCATCGGCGGTTTCCTTGGCGGCCAAATACTGATCCTCGGCTACGAACCAGTAGGCCAGGATCGCGCCGGCGTATTGCTCGTCCCTGCCATCAAGGCCGAATTGACTCCCGAGACGACGCTCTACACTGTGCGCACCTACGAACAGTCCATGCCGTTCTATCTGCGCCGCACCATGATCAATGTTGGTGAAACGAACGACGAACTCGATTTCGGGTTGAACCAGGAGCCGCAGTTAGGCGTCAAGACCGTCGATGAATTCGTCGCACGCTGGAAAAACGGACAGCGCGCCATGGCCATCATGCTGCCCAAACAATACGACGAGTTACAGGCACAAGGCGTGTCCATGCGCGTTGTGGCACGGGACGGGCGACGCGTTGTGGTTGCAAACGACGGCAAGTAGAACGACGATCAGGGAACCAGCACCGACATGCCGGCGGTAATATTATCGTTGGGATAACCGCCTTGGTCGACATATACTCCGTCGTCGACAAAACTCCCTTCGTCCACAAAGCCGCCTTGGTCGGCATAGCTGCCGTCGTCCTGGTAATAGCCGTCGTCCACATAGGCCGTGCAGTTGCCATCCGAATCGGTGGCATTGCATTCCATGTCCGATACCCAGACCCAGTTTGATACCCACACGACGTTGGGCACCCATATCAGGTTTGGTTGCCAGACCAGATTGGGCACCCATATCTCGTCGGAAGACCATACTGACGATGTCAGACTCGATATCGGCAAGCGCGAAGTACCGGCTGTGCACACATAATTGGTCGTGCACAGAGCGCCGTTAAAAAAACCTATCTGCCCTGCACCCGGTGTGCCGGCGTAATACAGCGTCAAGGTAGTTTGCCCGTTGGTGAAGCGCACGCCTGTGTATCCATTGGCGGCCGCCACGCTTGCCGAATTACCGCTGCTTGCGCTGCTTAAATTTCCCAAGGGCGTGGCAATGGAAAAAGCAGTGATGTGCAAGCTGGTCCAGTCGTAGGTAAAACTGCCGATAACGCTGCCATCCGTACTACCGGTCGCGCTCATGTTTTCCAATTGATAGGTCACATTATTGGCGGAAGGTGTGCTCATGGCAGCGACATAGGCTTGAACTGAATTGTCGTAGCTTGCGACATCGGTAGCGGCAGTCACCGCGGCAAGCACGGCGTGGCCATTTCCGGCCGCTGCACTACCGCTATAGGCGTTGGTCTTGTTCTGCTGCGCGACCTGATCGGTAAAATAGGCTGCCACGCTCAGGCGATTGCCTATCAGGTGAGCATCGGCCAAACCTTGTGTCGTCTGATTTACAAGCGCCGCCGTCATGATCGCCAGCGCCGCGTCTCCCCTGCTCAAGCGGCCGCCGGCAATGGCGTCGCCCCAGAAAATCAACCCGGCCGGCTGCGGCGGGCGGTTCACGACATTTTGAAAGACTGCCTTGACGAATGCCTCGGTGTTGGCCGTGCTGTTTGTTGCGCCAAAGTCGCCATATAGCCTGGCCGATTCCGGGCTATTGCCGAATCCCGCAATCAAGGCCTCGATGGCAGGATTCGCCGCTGCCGCATTGCGCAACTGCCGAATATCGGTCGGGGCATTCAGGTTCAACAAGGCCCGCTCGAAATTCTCCAATCCGCCAGGATCTGCGGGGCGGCCGAAATAAGAGACGTATAGTCCCTGCACTACCGATTGGTAATCCGATGCCACTGCCTTTTGCGAATGCACCAGTTGCTTCTGCTGTCCGCTTTGCTGCGAAGAATTGCCCGCCGTACCACTGCCGCCGCAGGCGCTGAGCAAGGCGAGAACAAAAAGAGAGATGACATAATTTCGCATTGTCGCCCCAATCACGGTCGATGATCTGATGTCGGTTACGGTATTGCGCTCCTGCTATTTCGTCGGCACGCAGTTGCCCGACCAAATCGGCTTGCCGTCTTTGCTGTAGGCGGTATAGCGGCCGTCGGCGCGCGATATCGTATGGCGCACCCCGGTCGACGTGGAGAAGCCGATCACATCATCGGTAATGAAATACTGGTTATAGGCGTCGCCTACGGTAGTAACCTTCTCGCCCATGCGGTGCCCGTCCACTGTATGGGTGTCGGGATCGTAGATCCAGACGCGTGCGCCACCGTTTGCGCCATGATCGAAGCTGCACAAAAGGCGGACCGGTGACGCATAGACTTGCGAATTCGCGGTAAGCAGCATAGCCACGACCGCGAGAATTTTGCAGAACGTATTCGATACGGATTGCTTGCGCACGGCATTTCTCCTATTGAGAATCAGGGCTCGAGGCACCTGCCGGTGGTTGAAACCTGCCGGGGATTCGTATTGCCCGTAACGCCAATATAAGAAACGGTTCCCATCGGGACGCTGACGGGAAAGTGACAAGTTTGTCAGGAAGCCTGGACAGAGCGAAGGCGCTGCCAATTGCTTCGCGGCACCCACCACGTCTGAGTTGCAATAGTATTGACGCGCGGGCGCCATAACGCACCGCCTGCGCGAGCGGAAACCATAATAAACCTCAATTCAAGGGGGATCGAATCGAAAAATGATCTTATAGTGTGATTACCGCGCCCCGCGTGGCACTACGCAGGCCCGCTTCGATCAATTGCATGACTTGCAAGGCCTGCTCCGCCGGGACCGGGTTTGGATGGCCATGCAGGATGGCATCGCGCAGGGCAACGTAATAACTGGCGTAGTTGCCAGGCTCGCTGGGCAATATGGATTCGCGCAATCCCTCGTCATTGGCCAGAATCAGCGCACCTTCGTTTTGATCTATGCCCCATCCGGCGTCATCCGGCCGCATGCCTGCTTTCAATTGATCTTCCTGAGGATCGAGGCCGAATTTGGTGTAACTGCCCAAAGTGCCGTGTATTGCATAGCGTGGCCCCGGCTGCGCGACCAGGGCGCCGGCATGCAAAATGACGCGTAGGCGGCGATCATAGCGCAACACGCAGTGAAACCAGTCATCTGCGACCGCGCCGTCGCGCTGGGCGGCAAGATCAAGACCGATGGTCTGCGGCATGCCGAACAGGCACAGGGCTTCGTCCAGCAGATGTGCGCCGAGGTCATACCACAGCCCACCTCCCGGGACCGACGACTCGCGCCAGCGCTGGCGCACTACGGGGCGGTAGCGATCAAAATGTGCCTCGTAGTGGGCGATTCGCCCCAGCGTTTCCGCAGCGACGAGCTTTTGTACGGTCAAGAAATCGGTCGCCCAGCGGCGATTATGAAACACCGACAGAACACGGCGCTGCTTTTCGGCGAGGGCAATCAGTTCGCGCGCCTGTACAGTATCCAGCGTAAAAGGCTTGTCGACCACGACGTGCTTGCCTGCCTCCAGCGCCTGGACGGCCAGCGGATGGTGGGTGTGATTCGGCGTGGGAATCACCACAAGATCGATATCGCTTCGCGCGAATATGTGCTCCGGCGTGTCGCAAATTTCAACGCCGGGCAAGCTCGATTGTGCTTTAGCCCGGTCGCTGGTGGACACGGCAATCAGCGACATGCCCGGCACAGACCGGATCAAGGGTGCGTGGAAAGTGACGGTGGCATAGCCGCAACCGACAATAGCGACGTTCAAATCTTGTTTCATCCGATACCTTTACTCTGCAATTGCGCGTTTCACCGATAGGAAACGCACGCCTAGCGGCCCGGACAGTGCCTGTACATGTACAAGCATTCCCGGCCGAACATTATCGAAACCCTGTACACACTCCGTGACGGTGCTTTGCAAAATGGGATCAATGAAATTGACCTGGGATTTGCAATCGCGCTTGGGGTGCCGCACGGCGATGACGGCCGTATCATAATCGTGTGTTACGTTCGATGAAAGCCGCACAAATTCACCAAGCAGAATCATACAAGCGACCATTGTGCAAAGTGCAATCCCAACGAACATCGCAAGCATATGGGCGAAATCGCGATTAGGCGCCGGTTCGCGCTCATCGCTGGCAGTCCTCTTCTCGGCGTCATTTCCCCTACACAAGAACTTGACAACTGCGCTGGAGACGGCGACCGCCACGCCAATCAACAAGCAATCCATAGGTAAATGCGGCAATACCATGCAGTCGCGATTCATCAGCGCAAGCGTGAAGAAGAATAGCCATACCGGACCCGCCGCAACTACCTTCCAAGCCAAGCCGTCATTCGAGTCGTCCTCTACATCGGCCAGCTTTTTGGGTTCGTGGAGACCTTCGTCCATGACGGAATCGCGAAAATATGATGATAGTGTTGAGTACGATTAAACCGACTTTTTTCGCAGCTTTGGCGAATACTATCAGCCAAATCGAAATCAAAAGTACAATAATGCCCTCGAACAGCATCAGTTAAGCGACCGACACCATGAGCCAAACCCCGAGCAAGTCCGCCCTGCCGCAATTGCCCTTCACAAAACCGACCATGGATGAGGCGACTATTGCCTCGGTGGTCGACGTCCTTCGATCAGGCTGGCTGACCAGTAACGGGCCGAAGGTGCAGGCTTTCGAGGCGCAATTGTCGGAATATTTCGGCGGGCGCCCGGTCAAGACCTACAATTCCGGCACTTGCACGATGGAAATCGCCCTGCGCATAGCAGGCATAGGCCCCGGCGACGAGGTCATTACCACGCCGAATTCCTGGGTGGCTACCGCCAATGTGATCATCGAAGTCGGCGCCACGCCGGTTTTCGCCGATATCGATGCCCGGACCCACAATATCGACCTCGACAAGGTGGAAGCCGCGATTACGCCGGCTACCCGCGCGATTATCCCGGTCCACATGTGCGGCTTGCCGTGCGATATGGACAAGCTTTATGCATTGGCCGACAAGTACAAGTTGAGGGTGGTGGAAGATGCGGCTCAGGCCATCGGCTCCACATGGAAAGGCAAACGTATTGGAGCCTTCGGCGATTTCGTCTCCTTCAGCTTCCAGGTCAACAAAAACATCATGAGTGCCGAAGGCGGTTGCCTCGTGGTCAACAATGACGAAGAAGCCAAGTTGGCGGAAAAGTATCGCCTGCAAGGCGTCACACGCAGCGGTCTGGACGGAATCGATGTCGATGTGCTGGGCGGCAAATTCAACATGACCGAAATCGCCGCAGCCATAGGGCTGGGGCAAATGGCACGCCTGGAAGAATTCAATGCCAAACGTCTGGCGCTTGCCAAGCACTATTTCCACGCATTCGGCAGCGATTTTGAAACGCAATTTGGTGCAGAATTGCCGGTGGCCGATTTTGAGCAAAGCAACTGGCACATGTTCCACATTGTTCTGCCGCAACGCATCACGCGCGCTGCCTTCATGCAGAAGATGCAGGACATCAACATCGGTCTTGGTTATCACTATGCGGCAATCCACCTGTTCACGATGTACCGCCAGCGCGGCTTCAAGGAGGGCATGTTCCCGGTTGCAGAACGCGTATGCCGGCAAATTGTCACCTTGCCATTATTTCCTTTGATGACGGAAAGCGATGTCGAAAGAGTAGTTGACGCGGTAAAATCCATCCTTCGTTCATGAATCCTCCAATAATCTACTGCGCGGCACAATATTCGGTCTGCGATGCTCGCCGTACACCAGTACGGTTGCGATTCTCGCCCAGATCTTGAGCCGCTCGCTACGATTCTTGGAGGTTCATATATAAATAGAACAATCCTAACTACATGAAACCTGAATTGTCCGTCGTCATCCCGGTCTACAACGAAGAAGCCGGATTAGCCAAGCTGTTTGCCAGGCTCTACCCTGCGCTTGATGCACTGGGAATCGCCTACGAAATCGTGTACGTCAACGATGGTAGCCGCGACCGTTCTGCAGAAATCCTGTCGGAGCAGTTTCGCCTGCGCCCTGACGTCACACGCGTGGTCCTGTTTAATGGCAACTATGGCCAGCATATGGCGATCCTGGCCGGTTTCGAGGCGACGCGCGGCGATATTGTCGTGACGCTTGACGCCGACCTGCAGAATCCGCCGGAGGAAATCGGCAATCTGGTGGTCAAGATGCGCGAAGGTTACGATTACGTCGGTTCGATCCGGCGCAAGCGTCAGGATTCGGCCTGGCGCACCTATGCATCGCGTGCCATGAATCACATCCGCGAAAAAATTACGCGCATCAAGATGACCGACCAGGGCAACATGCTGCGCGCTTATGGCCGCAATGTGATCGACCTGATCAATCGCTGCGATGAAGTCAACACCTTCGTACCTGCCCTCGCCTACACTTTCTCGCGCAAGCCGACCGAAATCACGGTGGAACACGAAGAGCGTTCGGCTGGCGAATCGAAATATTCGTTGTATAGCCTGATCCGCCTGAATTTTGACCTCGTCACCGGTTTCTCGGTCGTGCCGCTGCAATTGTTTTCGATGCTGGGCATCGGCCTGTCGTTCCTCTCGGGCTTGCTGGTGGTGGTATTGGCGTTCCGGCGCGTGGTGTGGGGCGCGGAAGTCGAGGGTGTGTTCACCCTGTTCGCCATCAATTTCTTCCTCATGGGCGTAATCCTGTTCGGCATCGGCCTGCTTGGCGAATACGTTGGACGCATCTACCAGCAAGTGCGCGGCCGCCCGCGCTACGTGGTGCAGACGATATTGGAAGAGTCGTCGCCGGCCGCGGGCAGCTGAGATGGGCAAGCGTGCGGTTGTTTTTGCTTATCACAGTGTCGGCGTTCGATGCATCAAGGTTTTGCTGGCACGTGGGGTCGACGTAGCCCTGGTCGTCACACATCAGGACAATCCGAACGAAGCCATCTGGTTCGAATCCGTCGCGGATTTATGCCGCGAGCAAGGCATACCCTTCATCACACCGGACGATGCGAAATCGCCTGCACTGTTACAACAAGTGCAGGCATGCCGGCCGGATTTGATTTTCAGTTTCTATTACCGCAATATGTTGCCGGTTGAATTGCTGGCAGTTGCCAAGGACGGCGCCTACAACCTGCATGGTTCCTTGTTACCCAAGTATCGCGGGAGAGTACCCGTCAATTGGGCAGTATTGCATGGCGAGACCGAGACCGGTGCCACCTTGCACGAAATGGCGGCCAAGCCGGACGCAGGGGCAATCACGGCACAGACTTCAGTGCCTATCCTACCTGACGACACGGCTTTTGAAGTTTTCGGAAAATTGACCGTAGCTGCTGAACAAACATTGTGGAACGCCTTGCCCGCAATTTTAGCCGGTACTCCGCCGAGATTACCTAACGATTTAAGCAAAGGCAGCTATTTCAGCGGCCGCAAACCCGAGGATGGCCGCATCGATTGGAGCCAAACCGCCCAGCAGGTCTATAATCTGCACCGCGCCGTCGCACCGCCCTACCCCGGCGCTTTTACTGAATTCGCAGGAAAAACTTACCAAATCGGCAAGGCGCGCCTGGCAAGTGAAATACAGTTCGATCAAGCAAATTTGCCGCCGGGCTTGGCTGTAGTGGATAATTGCATATTTGGCGTATGCGGCGATGGCCGCGCGCTGTTGATCAACGAATTGCTGTCCGATGGCCATTCCGTTTCACCGGCAGAATTAAAACAAACCCTTTCGTCTCTGGCTTGAAGCATCAGGCTACGGCGATCCAAACCAGACAAGCATATGAAAAAAGTCCTTATCCTCGGCGTCAACGGCTTCATCGGCCACCACCTTTCCAAGCGCATCCTGGAGACGACCGACTGGCATGTGTACGGCATGGACATGATGACCGACCGCATCACCGACATCCTCGGCAACGAGGAATACAAGTCGCGCATGCACTTCTTTGAAGGCGACATCACGATCAACAAGGAATGGGTCGAATACCACGTCAAGAAATGCGATGTGATCCTGCCGCTGGTGGCCATTGCCACGCCGTCGACCTATGTGAAGAAGCCGCTGCGCGTTTTCGAGCTCGACTTCGAAGCCAACCTGCCCATCGTGCGTTCAGCCGCCAAATACGGCAAGCATTTGGTATTTCCATCCACTTCCGAAGTCTATGGCATGTGCCATGACGAAGAGTTCGATCCGGAAGAATCGGAATTGGTCTGCGGCCCGATCAACAAGCCGCGCTGGATCTATTCCTGCGCCAAGCAATTGATGGATCGCGTGATCTGGGGCTACGGTATGGAAGACGGCCTGAACTTCACACTGTTCCGCCCGTTCAACTGGATCGGCGCCGGTCTCGATTCGATCCACACGCCAAAGGAAGGCAGCTCGCGCGTGGTAACGCAATTCTTTGGCCACATCGTGCGCGGTGAAAATATCTCGCTGGTCGATGGCGGCGCGCAGAAGCGTGCGTTCACCTACATCGACGACGGCATCGATGCGCTGATGAAGATCATCGACAACAAGGATGGCGTTGCCAGCGGCAAGATCTACAACATCGGCAATCCGACCAACAATTATTCGATCCGCGATCTGGCCGGCATGATGCTGAAATTGGCCGGCGAATACCCGGAGTATGCCGACGCCGCAAAGAACGTCAAGCTGATCGAAACGACTTCGGCAGCCTACTACGGCAAGGGTTACCAGGACGTGCAGAATCGCGTTCCGAAAATCACCAACACCTGCGAAGAGCTGGGTTGGGCACCGACGACCACAATGGCGGACACACTGCGTAACATATTCGACGCCTATCGCGGCCACTTTGCCGAAGCCAAAGCCTTGATGGACTGAGCAAAGTAATTGCCCTTTCTCACTCTTAAAATCGACGTAGACACCTATCGCGGCACGCGCGAGGGAGTACCTAACCTCGTGCGCATGCTGCAAAAGCATGCGGCCGGTGCGAGCTTCCTGTTCTCCCTCGGGCCCGACCATACCGGCTGGGCCCTGCGCCGCGCGTTTCGCCCGGGACTGTTGAAGAAAGTTTCGCGCACATCGGTGGTAGAACACTACGGTCTGAAAACGCTGATGTATGGCGTGTTGCTGCCTGGCCCGGACATCGGCCGTGAATGCGCAGCCGAACTGCGTGCAGTGCGCGATGCCGGCTTCGAATGCGGCATCCACACCTGGGACCACACGCTCTGGCAAGACAACGTACGCAAGCGCGACGCGGCATGGACCGGCAAGCTGATGCAAAAAGCCTTTGACCGTTGCATTGAAGTATTCGGCGAAGCACCGAAAACGCATGGTGCTGCCGGCTGGCAGATGAATGCCCATGCATTTGAAAAGCTCGATGCGCTTGGCATTGCCTATTCTTCCGACGGCCGTTCCTTCCTCAACGAAGACGGCAGCCTGCGCGAAGCCGACGCCGGCCCCTACCGGTTGCAGATAGGCGGCAAAACCATGCAATGC
>DATBQE010000149.1:0-9689 GCA_036561005.1 Burkholderiaceae bacterium
CCAATTTATAGCCCGTGACCGCGCTCGACATGCACAGGCGCGAATTGGTGTCGATATTATTCGTGCCGATCAAACCTTTCGCCAGTTTGTTGAAAACGTAGTAGTCCTCGGTCAGCAACTGGCCCGAAACATAAAATGCCACCGAATCGGGCCCGTGTTCGCGCACGATATCGCTGAAGCGGTGCGCCACGGTTTCCAGTGCGGCATCCCAATCGACTTGCCGGCGCGGCATGTCGCGCCGCAGGCGCATTTCAGGAAACAGCGCCCGGCCGGTGTCGCTCTGTACGGTCAGCGGCAGGGACAAGCCCTTGCTGCAGAGCCGGCCAAAATTGGCTGGGTGTTCGGGGTCGCCCTCAATGCCGATAATGCGGTCGTCGCGCGACTTGATCAGGACGCCGCATCCGACGCCGCAATAGCAGCAGGTCGACTTGGTTATGCGCTCCATCATCCGAGATCCAGGTACACGTCACCCTGCTCAACCTTGACCGGAAAGCGCCGCGCGCAGCCGACATCCGGCGCGCGCGCTTCACCGCTTTGCAGATCGATGTTCCAGGCATGCAATGGGCAGGTGACCGACTCGCCGTGGACGATGCCTTGCGACAGCGGGCCACCCTTGTGCGGACAGCGATCGAGCAGCGCGAATACCTTGTCGTCACCAGTGCGGAAAATGGCAATATTGCCGCCCGCTGCCGCGTCGCGTTCAACGAGGCGGCTGCCGAGCCGTGGAACATCCTCGACCGTGCACAAGCGCAACCACTTTGTATTGACTTTCATATCCATGTGCGCTCCTAAGCCAAAACCTTGATCGGTATGTATTCCTGCCGCTGTGCGCCCTTGATGCGCGCGGCCCATGGATCGGGCAGCCCGTCGAGTGCGAACAACAACCGCTCGTGCAATGCCTTGCGATTGGCGGCGTCTTCCACCACCTGTTTCTTGACATGTTCGAGGCCGACGCGATCAATGTAGTGCACGGTGCGGTCAAGGTAATACGCTTCTTCGCGGTACAACTGCAGGAATGCGCCGGTGTATTCCTTGACTTCCTCCGCAGTTTTGACCTTGACCAGAAATTGCGCCACTTCGGTCTTGATGCCGCCGTTGCCGCCGACATAAAGCTCCCAGCCGCTATCGACCGCAATCACGCCCACATCCTTGATGCCTGCTTCGGCACAATTGCGCGGGCAACCCGAAACGGCAAGTTTGACTTTGTGCGGCGACCACATGTTGGCCAGCATGGTTTCCAGTTCGATGCCCATTTGCGTACTGTTTTGCGTGCCGAACCGGCAGAATTCCTGACCGACGCAAGTCTTCACGGTTCGTATCGACTTGCCGTAGGCGTGGCCGGAATTCATGCCCAGGTCTGACCAGACGTTGATCAGGTCTTCTTTCTTGACGCCCAGCAGATCGATACGCTGGCCTCCCGTGACCTTGACCATGGGGATGGCATATTTGTCTGCCACGTCCGCAATGCGACGGAGTTCGGACGCATTGGTGACGCCGCCCTTCATCTGCGGTATGACCGAGAAGGTGCCGTCTTTTTGGATGTTCGCATGGGCGCGCTCGTTGATGAACCGGCTTTGCGGGTCATCCAGGGCTTCATGCGGCCAGGTTGAAAGCAGGTAGTAATTCACTGCGGGGCGGCAGGTGGCGCAACCATTCGGCGTACGCCATTCCAGGAACGCGTAGACCTCCTTGTGCGTCAGCAAATGATGTTCGCGGATTGCCTTGCGGGTCTCCCCGTGATTGCGATCGGTGCAGCCGCATACGGCCTTGGTCTTCGGCGTTTCCTGAAAACTGCTGCCCACCGTATTGAGCAGGATTTGCTCGACGAGCCCGGTGCAGGAACCGCAGGAGCTGGCGGCCTTGGTGTGTTTCTTGACGTCATCAACGGTGAACAATCCCTTGTCCTTGATCGACTTGACGATGGTTCCCTTGCATACGCCATTGCAGCCGCACACTTCGTCGCTGTCTTTCATTGCCATGGCACGGCTTTGCCCTTGCACGCCGACATCGCCCACGCTGGTCTCGCCGAACATGATCTGATCGCGCAATTGGCCCAGCTTGCGGCCTTCCTTGAGCAGCTTGAAGTACCATGCACCGTCGGTCGTGTCGCCATACAGGCAGGCACCGACCAGCTTGTCGTCCTTGATCACCAATTTTTTGTAGACGCCGCCGGCCGGGTCCGACAAGACGATTTCCTCACTCTTGTCGCCGCCCATGAAGTCGCCGGCGGAGAACAGGTCGATGCCTGTGACCTTGAGCTTGGTCGACATCACGGAACCCTGGTAGCGTCCAATGCCCATTTGCGCCAAATGGTTGGCGCACACCTTCGCTTGTTCAAACAAGGGCGCGACGAGGCCATAGGCAATGCCGCGATGGCTGACGCATTCTCCAACTGCGTAAATGCGCGGGTCGTAGGTTTGCAGCGCATCCGTCACGACGATGCCGCGATTGCAATAAATGCCTGCGGCTTCTGCGAGTGCAGTATTGGGGCGAATGCCGACCGCCATCACGACCAGATCGGCAGCCACCGTGTGGCCGCTCTTGAAGCGTACGCCTGTCACTTCGCCCGCGTCATTGCCGAGGATTTCCGCTGTCGATTCGCCCAGCAGAAAGCGCAGGCCGCGTTCTTCCAGCGAATGCTGCAACAGCTTGCCTGCCGTGGTGTCGAGCTGGCGCTCAAGCAGCCACTCGGCCAGGTGCACGACACTGACGTCCATGCCGCGCACTTTCAGGCCGTTGGCCGCTTCCAGACCCAGCAGACCGCCACCGATGACGACAGCATTGCGCTTGACGCGCGCGGTTTCGATCATGGTTTCGGTGTCATGTATATCGCGATAGCTGATGACGCCTTTCAGTTCTTTGCCCGGAACGGGCAGGATGAAGGGTGTCGAGCCGGTTGCCAGCAACAGCCTGTCATACGGGGTTTCCTTGCCGTCGTCGTCAATGACTACCTTGCGCACGCGGTCAACCTTGCTCACGCCGCAACCGAGGCGCAAGTCGATGCCGTTGTCCTCATACCACGCAACAGGGTTGAGCACAATGTCCTTGAATGCCTGCTCGCCGGCCAGCACAGGGGAGAGCAGGATGCGGTTGTAGTTCGGATGCGGCTCGTTGCCGAACACCGTAATGTCGTACATGTCAGGAGCGATGGCGAGCAGTTCCTCAATGGTACGGATACCCGCCATGCCGTTGCCGACTACCACCAGTTTGGGTTTGCTAGGCATTGTCATCTCCGCTTCAAACACGCGCCATGGCAACAGACCAACTGGAGCGCCAGCGCGCCTTGACACCACTTAAGCTGACCCAGCCGAGCGCCGCCAGGAATGCGAACAGCCACAGACCTATCGAATAATCGCCGGTAGCCTGTTTGATGGCACCAAGGCTGGCCGCCAGGGCAAAGCCGCCCACGCCACCGGCCATGCCGATCAAGCCCGTCATGACGCCGATTTCCTTGGAAAAACGCTGTGGCACAAGCTGGAATACTGCGCCGTTACCGGCACCCAGGCACAGCATGGCAAGAATGAACAGGGTGAGCGCGACCAGCGAGCCACCAAAGCGGAAGCCGGCTATCGCAATGAGCAAGGCCGTTGTCGCATACACAGTCAAGAGCGACTTGGTGCCGCCGATGCGATCGGCCAGCACACCGCCCAGCGGCCGCATGATCGACCCGGCAAACACGCAGGCAGCGGTGGCCCAGCCGGCCATTTTTGGGTCGAAGCCGAATTCATCGTGGAAATAGCCGGGCAGGGCGCTGGCAAAGCCGGAAAAGCCGCCGAAGGTCAGCATATAGAAGAACATGAACCACCATGCATCGCGGCTGCCGAGCATGCGTGCATAGTCAGCCAGATGTTTTTGCTTGAACTCGCCCGGTGCGTCCTTGGCCGCCTTTGCATAAATCACCAGCACCAGCAGCATCGGAATGCAGGCCAGTCCAAATACATTTTGCCAACCGTAGGCAACTGCGATCATCGGTGCGAACAGTGCTGCCAATACCGTGCCGGAGTTGCCCGCGCCGGCAATGCCCATGGCCGTACCTTGATGCTGGGGTGGATACCAGCGCGACGCAAGCGGCAAAGCGACCGAAAACGATGCGCCGGCGACGCCGAGAAATACGCCGAGCAGCAAGACTTCGGCAAAGCTGTGCACGCCGAGCTGCCAGGCCGCGAACAGCGCAAAAATCACCACTACCTGCGCCATCAGGCCGGCACGCTTGGCACCGACCCGATCGGTCAGCAAGCCCATGAAGACGCGCAATATGGCGCCGGCGAGAATCGGCGTCGCAACCATCAGGCCACGGGCCTGGGTCGACAACTCCAGCGACTTCGCAATCTGAACCTGCAGCGGACCCAACAAGTACCACACCATGAAACTCAAATCGAAATACAGGAATGCACACAGCAGGGTAGGTGTGTGGCCGGAACGCCAGAAGCTTCGATCCATGTTTGCTCTCCTTGCAATTGCAATGCCCGTACGAGGCACTGCGCGAATCATAAAAAAACGGCGTCCGCTCGTATTTTCGATACGAGGGGACGCCGTTGTCCTTGTCGCGCTTTGCCGCCATTGGCAGCGCTTGGTTGAATTCTTTTACTGGATGGTTCTCACGCTTCGTTGCGTTCACAGACCTACTAAGCAAACGGTGTGCCAGTGGGAAAAGTGGTCTTATCACGCTAATTGAGCGAAAATTTGCCTCCGTTCCTGCACATGCCGCACTGCAGCAGTGCGCCGCATCGATTGGCTGCACTATTCGCGCGCAGTCGGTTGCGGTGTCAAAATGGTATGCGGGTGCCAAACGGGCGCATTACCGGGATTGCAAGATGCGAAATAGGCAAAAAATCCGGCGCCTATATATATCGTAGGCGCGAGCCGGCAATTTATACAATTAGATCAAAGCGATGACCATTTTTTACCGGTTCGCTCAGTTTCAGGGCAAGATTCATGCTGCTGGTGGCTCAGCGCTTTTCCTGGTTGTCGCCTATTGGGTATCACGCGGCGTCAGCCAGCCCATCGAGGCGCTAGCCCGCAGCGCCCAGCGCATCGCCCATCGCGCATCGCAGCTCGTGCTTGGCACGGCCTACGCCGACACTGCTGCGGTTTGCATGCAGCGCCGGCGCTAAAACAATGACATTCGCCCCAATTTCACCATCACATTTGCCGATTGCCGGACAAATATTGTTCACGTACGGCCAAACCGGCGTGCGGCAAATTGACCTCAGTGACGGTTGCAACGTAGTCCACATAACGATATTGCACCCTGGCCGTTTGCAAGGTCGAGGCGAGCAACTTGGCAGGGGTGGGGTCACCGAAGCTGATTTCAGGGTCACCGAGCGCATTTTTCAGGTTCGAAGTGGCGTTGGACCATGCCACAACTGTGCTTTGCTCATCGAGCCCGCGTCGATAAACATCGACGCCGACAAGTTTGCCGGTGGGGCCGAAACTGAACCAAAGCTCGCTGATTGCCGGTCCATCGATGCCAAGCGCCATAGCAGGCACGCCCCGGCAGCGCAAAAACCGATACCCATGCACGACCGATTCGCAATTGATCGAATTGGTCTTGGCCCAGCCGGCCGCGTCGGCTTCGGTGGTTTGGTCGAGCAACATGCCCATCGCCGGGCGCACGGGCGCAGCGGACTGCCCGCGCATGCCGGCCAAGCCTTTTTCGCGCAAGGTCGAGACTTGCTCGGAGGTCACATTGTCGACCGGGCAGGGAACGCCCAGTACGCGCAATAGGTGACGGGCACCGGGTGTATGCATCCAGCCGATGAGGGCGGTCGCAACCGCCAGCGTGGCGACGCTGGCGATTACCGCCTTTCGGTTAAGGCGGCGGGCGATCATGAGCAGTTCGCTGCCGTGTTCGGTCCAAGATATTGCGGCATCGAGGACACGACGTTTGGCTTCAGACCGACCAGAGTCGGCGCAACCCGTGATATGTATGCATCCGGAACGCCATCCTGCTTCAAGACTGCGGCGAGGTCGGTGATGAACTGATCGAACACGCAGCTTGGAATGCCGACGTCGTTGTGCGCCGTCGTCATGTCATCGCACATTTGCGAACTGCCGTCGGCTGTAACGGTGCCGGGATAGCTGTATGGACCGCCAAGCACGGCGCTGAATTGCAGGTTCAGGCAAGCCACCAACCGGTTAGCCGTATCGTGCCCTGGCTTGCCGAGGTTGCTGAAATAGGGCGCTTCCTTGGGGTCGGCCAATAGCCCCGTTACTGCATCGTTGACCACCTTTGCGACGGCAGTAGGGGCTTTGGCATCGCCACCAAGCGCAGCCCAGATATCCGCGTTCTGCTGGAACTGAGCAATAGGAGGCGGCGGCGCGCTGGAAGAGGAACCTCCGCAGGCTGCTAGCAGGGAACTGGTTACAACGAGTAGGGGAAGCACGACACGTTTCATCTTGGTGGACTCCTTGGTGAATATTGTTGGAAAGGCCGGCACATGCAGCAGGACGGCGTCTCCTGTCCTGCTGCTTACACGAGGCAACGACGGCTCCGACTCGGCGCTTACCGTCCTGCCTGCAAGCGGCGTTGCGACGCTTGCAGGCGGGAAATTGCACCGATCTCGTCCGTCTGATGGATGTACGCAGGCCCTGGCGTGCCGGATTCAGATTTTTCGCACAAAATGATAGGGAATATGTTTGGCCACGGATACCACCGGACGGAAATCCCAAATTGCCGGCTTTCAGGTTCAATATAAGCGCACGATTCAAATTGACCAGATTGGAGAAAAACAGACACTGAAAAGGTGGAACGGCGGGGCATTGATGCACCAATATTGCGCATCCGTCCGTGGCGTGGTAAACAGGGTAGTTGTCATAATTTTCAGGCCCAGGCGTGCTTGCGGGCGATGCTGCCGGCTGCCACAGAAACTCATTCTGACCATCTTTATGCGCCAAGCATAACGAATCCGTTAAGGCAAGTGCCTCAACAACGTAGTGCCAATCAGATTGGTAGACATGGGAAAATATATTGGTGGGTGGGTGTTGTGCTTGTTCGGTCTTATCGCCGCATGCCATGCCTTTGCGATGGAAAACTGGGATGGACCAATTGACGGTCCGTCGGGGCAAAAGAACAAGAAAATCATCTTCATTTCCCAGGATTTCCGCAATGGCGGCATCACTGCCACGTATCGTGGTTTTTTCACCGCATCGAAGGAACTCGCGTGGTCTGTCCATCTGGTCGACGGACGAGGTACGGATCAAGCCATTCGAAGCGCGTTTGAGGAAGCAGTGCGTTCGCATCCGGATGCGATCATTGCAGGGGGATTTGATACAAGCGGATTTTCAGACGTCGTCGCTACGGCACAGCGCGCCGGAATCGTTCTGGCGGGTTGGCATGCCGCCGCGGAACCAGGACGCACAAAAGAACTATTCGTCAATATTTCCACGCTGCCGGCGGATGTGGCGAACATTGCGGCCAATTACATGGTTGCGACAAGCAAGGGCCCGATAGGCGTTGTGATATTCAATGACAGCCGGTTTGCGGTGGCAAATGCAAAAACCAATCGCATGAAGGAAATTGTTGAACAGTGCCAGCGGTGCAAAATTCTTGCAATAGAAAACATTCCCATCTCAGCGGCCAATATTGACATTCCTGCCGCAGTGATTCGCCTGGACAAATTGTTCGGCAAAAGCTGGACCCATTCGCTGGCAATCAACGATGTGTATTTCGATTCAATGAATGTGCCGTTGGCACAGATCAACCGTGCCGATATCCGCAACATATCTGCCGGGGACGGATCGAATATTGCCATCGGCCGCATCAAGTCAGGGTTATCGCAGCAATTGGCAACGGTGGCCGAACCTTCAGATCTGCAGGGCTGGCAATTGGCCGATGAATTGAATCGTGCTTTCGCCGGTGCGCGCCCAAGCGGATACGTCGCCGCTCCCATTCTCATCACGACGCAGTTCTTCAAACAAGCCGAATCGAAGGACGGCGAGGCACAACGCCCCTATCAGCGCGCGTACAAGGGAATCTGGGGAAAATAGGGCGCCAAAAAAGGATGCAACAAATTGGCCTGGATAAACGTAGGGCAAGGCCAAGGTCCCAGGCAGAGGCGTATTACCTCGATCCGGAGCTTGTCCCTGGGCCGGGCCGGCACGTTACAATTGCCGTCCCGCCGTTCATGCTGCAATCCTTCTCCAAGCGAGGCGTATCTTAGACGATGCGCCTGCCTTTTGAACTTCCTGGCTTAGTCTTTATCAGCCACTATCTGGATGTGATTGCGCACGCTTGTCACGCCTTCAGTATGCGTGGCGATGCTAACCGCTTTCTCTGCCATTTCCTTGGTACGGGTGTGGCCGCTCAGAACTACGATGCCGTGGTCGTCGGTATCGACGCTGATGTGCAACAGTGTACGCATGTGTTCATCGGCCAGTTTTGCCTTGATCTTGGTTGTGATCGCCGAATCCTTGATGAAGGTCAGAGGATGTTCGCGATCCATGTCCTGCGCATTAGCGGCAACGGTTCCGAACAGGATGCTGACGGCGAGCAGGCTGGTTGCGATTTTAGTTTTCATGATCTGTCTTTTCATTAATGAAGTAGGAGCCTGTACGATCCGCTATTGCAGGTCTTGCATCGGTTCGGTAACGTACACAACTAAGCAAAAACTGCCCGTTCATGCTTGGCGGCAAGATCAATGCCCAATCAAAACGCCATGCAGCAACTGGCAATCACAGAAGTTCGGCAGTTGGCAAATTTGAACCGGCAAGTGATAATATGCGGCCTGCACGCGGCAACTCATTGAAAGATGTGGGACGAGAAGACAATGCAAAAGAAAAATACCCAACCATGGCTGGTACGCAATTTCAACGACACCCCAAGACACCGGCTATATTGTTTTAGTTATGCAGGAGGCAGCGCCGCGCAGTTCTTGTCCTGGCAAGACGGGATGGATCACGACGTGGAAATCTGTGCCATCCAATTGCCAGGGCGCAGCACACGCATCATGGAAGAACCGTATACCTCTTTTTCACCACTGATCGAGGCGTTGGGCGAAGTCATTGCCGAGGAGGGAATGCAAGCATTTTCATTTTTTGGGCATAGTCTTGGTGCGCTGGTGGCGTTTGAATTGGCGCACCACTGCGAGCGCCTCCATTTGTCTGCACCGGAGCGCCTGATCGTTTCAGGTTGCAACGCGCCGCAGCGCCTGAATCCGCCGCGATATTTGCATATGCTGCCCGACGACGAACTGATCGCCGAGCTAAAGCACTTCAACGGTACACCGGACGAAGTATTGGAACATCGAGAATTGATGAACCTTGTACTTCCGGCCATACGCGCTGATTTTTCGATGGTTGCGCAATACCGCTATCTGGATCAGGGCAAGCTAAATGTGCCCATCGTGGCCTTCGGCGGAAGGAATGACCCTCATTGCTCGCGCGAACAGACCGAAGCCTGGCGCCTTGAAACTTCTGCAGACTTCAGCATGCAATGGTTCGAGGGTGACCATTTTTTTATCAACGATGAGAAAGACGCGGTATTGGTCAGCCTGAAGAATGCGCTACGCGATACCGCGGAGCGGGTATGAACCGCATCCGCCGCCGGTAAATGCACTTCAGTTCGTCGCATGCCCGATTCGACAAACGAACTGATCGGGGCGACCAGGATTGCGTTCATTGGCGCCCGCGATGCACGTCGTCACCGCGACGCTGCCGCATCGCGTGACTCTACCCTGGAGTAGCCGTCG
>DATBQE010000150.1:0-5935 GCA_036561005.1 Burkholderiaceae bacterium
GCCGACAGCGGCACCATCGAGATCGACGGCAAGCTAGCCCGCATCGATACCCCACGCGCGGCGATTGCCGCCGGCATCGGGTATTGTTCCGAAGACAGAAAACACGAAGGCGCGATCCTCAGCCTGTCGCTGCGGGAAAACATCGTGCTGGCGCTGCAGGCGCGCATGGGGGCGATGCGCGCCATACCTTACCGGCGCCAGCGCGAGTTGGCCGAGCGTTACGTCGCGCTGCTCGGCATCAAGGCCGCGCACATCGACTTGCCGATCGGCGCGCTGTCCGGCGGCAATCAGCAAAAGGCTTTGTTGGCGCGCTGGATAGCAGTTGAGCCGCGCATGCTGATACTGGACGAACCGACGCGCGGCGTCGATGTCCATGCCAAACTGGAAATCATGGATTGCATCGACACCTTGCGTCGCGACGGCATGGCTGTCGTCTTCATTTCCTCCGAATTGCCGGAGGTATTGCGTTGCGCCGACCGCTTGCTGGTCATGCGTGAGCACCGCGCCTGCGGCACCTATCGGCGCGGCGAATTGGACGAGCATTCTGTGCTCGACGCGATATCGACAAACGCCACACCGGAGCATGCGCCATGACGAGCAATGTTCTTGCCCAGTCTTCGCGCTGGTTCGTCGGCGGTATCTTGAATCTGTTTGCCCATCCCCTGAGCAAACCCGTGTTGGCACTTGCCATGCTATTGCTGCTCGACCTGTTTTGCATTCCCGGCTTCTTTCACATCGAAGTCAAGGCCGGGCACCTGTATGGCAGCGTGGTGGATATTCTCAATCGCGCTGCGCCGCTGCTGCTGGCTGCCGTGGGCATGACGCTGGTCATCGCCACGCGTGGGATCGACATCTCGGTCGGCGCCGTGGTCGCCATCTCCGGCACAGTGGCGGCAACGCTGATCGGCGGCGCCATGGAGATGCAGCATGGCGTGCCGGTCTATGTTGCGCATGTTGCCTTGCCTCTGGCGCTGGCTGCCGCGCTCGGTGCCGCCTTGCTATGCGGCGCGTGGAATGGCGTGCTGGTGACGGTGCTGAAGTTGCAACCGATCGTGGCCACGCTGATTTTGATGGTGGCCGGGCGCGGGCTGGCGCAGCTGGTAAGCGACGGCCAGATCGTGACGGTGTATTACCCGCCGTTCTTCTTCCTTGGCGGCGGATACCTGTTCGGCCTGCCGTTTTCGCTCTACCTGGTGGCGGCAGTATTTTGCATCGCCGCGCTGGTGCTGCGCAAAACCGCGCTCGGCCTGTTCCTGCGCGCTGTCGGCATCAACCCGGCTGCGGCGCGCCTGGCCGGCATTCATGCGGGTTTGCTGATCTTCACCGTCTACGTAGTATGCAGCCTGTGTGCCGGCCTGGCCGGCATCCTGATCTGCGCCAACGTGCGCAGTGCCGATGCCAACAATGCCGGCCTGCTGCTCGAACTCGATGCGATTCTGGCCGTGACACTGGGGGGCACCTCGCTTGCGGGTGGCGATTTCAGCCTGGCCGGCACGGCAATCGGCGCACTGTTCATCCAGACGCTCACGTTCTCGATCTATTCGCTCGGCATCGCGCCGGAGATGAACATGATCGTTAAGGCAGTCGTGGTCTTGCTCGTATGTTTGGCGCAGAGCAGCGAAAGCCGCCGCCTGTTTGCGCAGTGGCTGGCCATCGTCGGACTGGGTGCAAAGCGGGGTAACCCATGATGCGCCTGGTCGCGCTATTGCGCGACATCCCGGGCAAGCCGGTCTTCCCGACGCTCACCACGGTACTGTTGCTGATTATTCTGTTTTGTGCCAGCGCGGCATTTTATCCGGGGCTGGCATCGCCGCAAGTGGTCGCCAACCTGCTGATCGACAATGCCTTCCTGCTGGTGCTGGCGGTCGGGATGGGCTTCGTCATTATTTCCGGGGGCATCGATTTGTCCGTCGGCGCAGTGCTGGCGCTGACTACGATGTCGTGCGCGTGGCTGCTGCAGACCTGGCATTGGCCGGGGCCCGCGGTGGTCGCCGTGGTCCTGCTATGCGGTGCGTTGTATGGCGCGGCCATGGGCGCGCTGATTCATTTTTTCAAGCTGCAGGCTTTCATCGTCACGCTGGCGGGCATGTTTCTCGCGCGCGGGCTGTGCTACCTGATCGGGGTGGAGTCGGTCACCATCGACGACTCCTGGTTCGTCGCGCTGTCACGCTTGCAGTTGCCGCTGTTCGACGCGTTTCTTTCGATCAGCGCAATCATCGCCCTGTGCGTGCTTGCGGTGGCAGTCTTTGTCGCGCACTGGACGGCTTTCGGGCGCACCGTGTATGCCATCGGCGGAAACGAGCAATCGGCCCAGATGATGGGGCTGCAGGTGGCACGCACCAGAATTGTGGTTTACGCCATCAGCGGCTTTTGTGCGGCGCTGTCAGGCGTGCTGTTTTCCTTCTACATGCTGTCCGGCTATGCCTTGCACGGGCAGGGCGTCGAACTGGACGCGATTGCCGCCGTCGTCATCGGCGGCGTGCTGCTTACCGGTGGCCATGGCTACCTCGCCGGCACGCTGTCGGGCGTACTGATGCTCGGGCTGATCCAGACCATCATCGCCTTCGACGGAAGCCTGAGTTCATGGTGGACCAAGATCATCATCGGCGCACTGCTATTTGTCTTTTGCCTGATGCAGCGCCTGATCACGATTTATACGGCGCGGCGTTCGACTGGGTCAAATGCAGGTTCCTAAACTTGTTCGTGTTGTGATATCCGAAAAGGATTCCATCGTACAATCCCGATATTCGTTTCGATATTAAGTATACGACACCTCACACTGATCGGTTCGCCATGGATACCTTCAATGCCAATTGGTTTTTGAAAGCCCGCCTCAAGACGCGCCAACTGCTGCTGCTGATTGCGCTCGACGAGCATCGCAACATCCATCGCGCATCGACTGCCCTGCACATGACGCAGCCGGCGGCGTCGAAGCAATTGAAGGACCTCGAAGACATGCTCGACGTGCGTCTGTTCGACCGTCTGCCGCACGGCATGGAACCGACGATCTACGGCGAAACCATGATCCGTCACGCGCGCATGGCGGTCACCAGCTTGAGCCTGGCCTACGACGACATGGTCGCGCTGCGTTCCGGCCTGGTCGGCCAGGTCGAGATAGGCGTGATCATGACGCCGGCCATGGCGCTGGTGCCGCGCGCGATTGCCAACATCAAGCGCAATGCACCCAAGCTGCGCATCGGCGTGCATGTGGAGCAGAGCAACATCCTCCTCGAAAAGCTGCAGCAAGGCACGCTCGACTTCATGATTGGCCGCATCCTTGAGCGCGAAAACGGCGACAGCCTCGAATATGAGGAATTGACCGAGGAACCGGCTTGCGTCGTGGTTCGTCCCGACCATCCTTTGCTCGACAAGAAGAAGCTGCAATTGGGCGACATTGCGGCGCTGCCTTGGATCTTACCGCCGCAGGGCAGCGTGTTGCGCCATCGCTTCGACATGATGTTCCGCCGCGCCGGATTGGAACCGCCGACTGATGTGGTCGATACCACAGCGATTCTATTGATCACCGCTTTGCTGCAAGAGACCGACGCGCTGCACGTAATGCCCATCGAAGTGGCGCGCTATTACAGTTCCCTCAAGGTCTTGCGCATCCTGCCCATCGAGCTGCCTTGCAAGATGGATGCGTTCGGTATCATTCGGCAGCAGGCGCGCATCCTGTCGCCAAGCGCACAATTGCTACTGGCCGAGGTGCGCAAGCAGGCCCTGCAACTATACTGACAATTTCAAATAGATTTCCTCCGCAAGCTTCCCAGGTCTTTGCCCTTGGGAATGACCAGTAATATCAATATCGTTATCGCGTCCAAGAAAAAATTGATTGGACGAAGCGTGAATCCGGTCGCAGCATCGGCATTCGTCAGGATTGCATCTGGCGATTGCTTGACGCAATGGAGCAGGCATTTTCGTTAGCAAAAAATTGCGACACGATAATTCACACACCTATAAGAGAGACGATGATGGTAAAAATAAACAAAGTGATGAAATATATGGCGGCCGGCCTAACCGCACTTGGCGTTCTCACAGCCACATGCACGGTTCAGGCGGCGACCTGGAATTTATCCGGGGCGCTGGAGTCGCATGATCCCAGCATTTACAAGGAAGGAAGCACTTGGTGGATCATGGAAACCAGTAACACCGGCATCGGGGTCAAGTATTCCGCCGACGGCCACGCCTGGAAGCAAGGAGGCAGCATTTACTCTGGCGGCCTGTCGTGGTGGAAGGCGTACAACGGCAATTCCGCGACGGCATGGGCGCCCGACATCCACGACTGGAACGGCAAGGCAATACTTTATTATGCAGTGTCGACATTCGGCTCGCAGAATTCGGCCATCGGTCTGGCCACAGCGACCAGCATACTCAAAGGCGATTGGGTCGACCATGGCGCCATCCTGACGTCCAAGGCCGGCAACAATTACAACGCCATCGATCCGAACTTCGTCGTCGACGCATCAGGCCAACCATGGCTGACGTTTGGTTCGTGGCAGACCGGCATCTACACAACCAGAGTCGATCCCAGCACTTTGAAACCCTACGGCACCTGGTACCATCTGGCTGCCGATAGCACAGGGATCGAGAATTCGTTCATTATGCAAAACGGCGTCTACTATTACCTGTTTGTCTCGAAAGGTACCTGTTGCGCCGGCGCAAGCAGCACCTATCACATCTCGTATGGCCGCTCGACCAGCATCACCGGACCCTATCTTGACAAGAATGGCGTGAACATGGTCAACGGCGGCGGCACGACGCTCGATGCCGGCGGTGGACGTTTCATTGCACCGGGCGGCGAGTCGGTCAGCAACGGCGCATTGGTTCGACATGAGCTTGACAGCCAGAATAGTTACAATCCGATACTGTTCATCAATGACCTGTATTTTTCCGGCGGGTGGCCCACCTACTGACGGGTGACATTTGCTCCAGGATTGCGCCCCAGATTCGATCTGGCGGCGCAATTTTCTGCACGATAGTGTGTCCATGCCGAATATCCTTCCGATCCAGCGTATGCGCAGTATTGCTTGCATCATCGTTGCATTGTCCGCGATGATGATGGGCGAATACAGCCAACAAGCGGATCAGACGCAGCCACGCGAAGCCGTCGATTCGGTGCGCACAGTGGCGCCGTTGTTCGGCCCCGGGACACTGACTCACTTCGATGATGCAGAATCGCTTAACATGGCGGGCGAGAAATTGCCTGCCTATATTGGCGAAGTATCGTTTTCAGATGAGAACCGGGAATTGGTGGTCAACATCGATTTGTTGAAGGTGCTCGAGTTTTATTTGCTGGGGGAGCAGGACCGCAATCGCGCATCGGATTTAGGAAGCTTACGAATTTTTCTTACTGACAGACTTACGGCGGCGTCGGTCGAAAAGGCGTTGCGGATTGCGACCGATTACCGTTCCTATGTAACGCAATACAACGCCTTGTTAGCGGCGCAGAATTTTGACAGACGCAGTCACGCTATGGCGACACCGGATGTGGCCCGCATCAAGGCCTGGATGCAATTGAGGAAGCGCCTGCGACAAAACATGCTGGGCGATGAGGTGACTAATGCCTGGTACGAGAATGGTGACGCACAATTGAATCATGTGCTTGATGAGCTGCAAGAAGCCGGAAACACCGACTCCTTCGATGATGCGAATCGGCGATACATGAGTCGTGTACTTGAACGAGCTACCACAGGTTTCGCCGATTTGCCGCGGCGCGTCCCCTTACAGGGGCAATAGGGCAGAAGTGGTGGCGAGGGGGCGTTTAGCTAGATCAGTCCTGACGTCGGAGTACAACATTGATGCGGTAGCAAGCAAGAAGCATTTCCGCTCGTGATTGTTTGTGGTGCTTCGATTGTCAATTACGTATCGTCCTCAAGGGTGCCCCGGCAACTACCCTTGTGAGGGTGTAGCTCAATTGCGGAGTCAATGCCCAGCC
>DATBQE010000151.1:0-15648 GCA_036561005.1 Burkholderiaceae bacterium
ACATGGTCATTGTTTTCCCCAAGCGTGTCCTTTCTCACCGAACTAGGCCTGCTGGTAGTCTGGGGCTTCGGCATCTGGCTCATCGCCGGCGGGAAGATATCGGTCGGGACCCTGACGGCATCCGTTGCCTACATCAGCCGCTTTTACGGGCGGCTCGATTCCATGAGTCGCATCGTGTCAGTGACGCAAAAATCGGCATCGGCCGCCAAGCGCATTTTCGACATTCTCGACCACGTGTCGAGCGTGCCGGAGCCCACACAACCGGTGCACCTGGAAAAAATAAACGGCCGCATCGAATTGCGCGACGTCGGTTTCCGCTATGGCAATCGGGCAGTCAATCGCGGCATCAACCTGACTATTGAGCCGGGTGAAATGATCGGCCTGGTCGGGCATAGCGGTTCCGGCAAGAGCACTCTGGTCAACCTGATTTGCCGCTTCTACGACGTTGCCGAGGGCTCGATCCGGGTCGACGGCGTCGATATCCGATCGCTGCCGATTGCCGAATACCGCAGCAATATCGGCCTGGTTTTGCAAGAGCCTTTCCTGTTCTTCGGCACGATTGCGGAAAATATCGCCTACGGCAAACCGGATGCGTCACGTGCCGAAATCATTGCGGCAGCGCGTGCCGCCCATGCACATGAATTCATCCTGCGCCTTCCGCAAGGTTACGACTCCATGGTGGGCGAGCGCGGCCAAGGGCTTTCCGGCGGAGAGCGCCAGCGTATTTCCATCGCGCGCGCCTTGTTGATCGATCCGCGCATCCTGATTCTCGACGAAGCCACGTCCTCGGTTGACTCGGAAACCGAAAAGGAAATTCAGAAAGCCCTGGAAAACCTGGTGCAAGGCAGAACCACCATTGCCATTGCGCACCGCCTTTCGACATTGAACCGGGCCGACCGCCTGGTCGTGCTTGATCGCGGACAGGTTGTCGAAGAGGGCAAACACGACGAACTGATGGCGCGTGAAGGCGCGTATTTCCGCCTGTATCAAGCCCAAGCGCGCAACGCAGAATTGGTCGACGTGGATATGGATGGAAGTGACGCATGAAAACGATTGTGAAGACATCGGCATTCAACCTGGAGCGCAACAGCTTCGGCCGCCTCGTGCTCACTGCCGAGGACGGGCAAGTCTACGAAGCCGTGGCGCCAGTGCGCGCCTTCCCGATTCAAACACCCGACGAGGGAATCGGCATGGTTTGTCCCGACGGGCGTGAAGTCGCCTGGATCGAGAAGTTGTCCGATCTGGCGCCGCCGGTCCGGGCCTTGGTCGAGGAAGAACTGCAAAGCCACGAATTCATGCCGGAGATATCGCATATCAATGGCGTCACCAGTTTCGCCACGCCGTGTACGTGGAGCGTGCGAACTGACCGTGGCGACACCGATTTTGTCCTGCGCGGGGAAGAGGATATTCGTCGTATCGGGCGCAACATGTTGCTCATTGCCGACAACCACGGCATCCATTTCCTGATTCGCGACTTGAGCGGGCTGGACAAACATAGCCGCAAGATACTGGATCGCTTCCTCTAGGCGCGTCGCGCCAGCGCAACGGCGCCGGATTTAAGTGTATTGTGCGATACGGCGCAACGACACGCGATTGAGCAGCCATACGAGCGAGGTCGCAGCGACCGTCAATCCAACGGCGAGCCCGATCCAGAAACCCGATGCCGCCATCGGCTGTTCGGGATGCCAGGGGAACCAGACAGGTGCAAGACCAAGAATGCACCCGAGCGGCAGCGAACAGCCCCAGAACGCCATGAGGTGAATCATCATTGGGGGTCGCGTCACTTTGTAGCCGCGAATGGCGCTTGCTGCCGCAACTTGCGTCGCATCGGACAACTGGAAAATTGCCGCAAACAACAGCAAATTCGACGTCAGCGCCTGTACCGCCGGATCGGACGTGTAGGCAGCGGCAATTTGTGTGCGGAAAACTGCAATGAATGTGGCCGATAGCACGCCAAATACCAATGACATCGCGATGCCCACCCACGCAACGAAGCGCGCGCGCAGTGGATCGCCCTCCCCCATTGCATGGCCGACTCGCGTAATCAAGCCGATACCGAAGCTCAGTGGCACCATGAAGACCAGCGAAATGAAATTGAGCGCGATTTGATTCGCCGCCATCGACACCACGCCAAAACGCGCAACAAGAAAGCAGACCGCTGAAAAAGCGCTGGCTTCGGCAAAAAATGTGACGCCGATCGGCCAGCCGAGCTTCAACATTGCGCCGATTTCCTGCCAGTTGGGTTTCTCCCAGTGCGTGAATGGGTAAGTGGTACGGTAAGTTGGCGCATGCTTGATCCACCACAGCATGGCTGCGAGCATCAACCACGTGCCGCTTGCGGTGGCGAACGCACATCCCACTGCACCGAGCTTGGGCAAGCCCCAATGCCCGAAGACCAACAACCAGTTGACGGCTATGTTGTAGGCCAAGCCACCGAGTGCTATAAGCATCATGGGTTTTGTCTGGTGAATGCTGGTGCTGTAACCATACAGGCTGCGATACGCTGCAAATGCCGGCAAGCCGAAACTGATGACGTGGACAAAGCTGGTGGCCTTGACATGTACATCGTCTTCCAGAGCAAGCACGTCGAACAGATAGGTGGAGGCATTGGCTACGACAAACGCAAGCACCCCGATGCCGGTTGCCTTCCACAATGCCTGCCGCACGACGTGCGGAATACGTGCGTTATTTCCCGCTCCCGCCTCATGCGCCACCACGGCATTGATTGCCATAATCAATCCCATAACCGTGACGATGATGATGGACCAGACCGAGGCACCGAGCGACACGGCTGCCAGGTCACCGGCGCTGACATGGCCGGTCATGGCGACGTCGGATACACCCATGCCGACGGTGGCAAGCTGGCCGATCAACATCGGCCACGCAAGTTGCCAAAGCGCGCGCATCTCTACTTTAATCGAAGGCAAAAGGTACTTTAGGGGCTGCAGCATGAAGGCAAGCGTGGTGGGTCGGACAATCCGGCATTGTACCGGAACGACACCCCAGTCCGCGCACGCGGCCGCAGCAAGTCGCCTATTTACCTGGAGGGGCGGACGATTTTGCCTTGGCTTGCAGGATGACCTTGGCGCAATCACTGTCCTTGCCGGGGCCAACGTCAACCAGCGGCAATAGTGCCGCGACGGGCGTCAGCACCCCCAAGGCCAGGGCCCCACCTGCACGCAGCGCCACTTTACCTTTGTCAATGTTGACCTGTGGTTCGGCAAAGGTCCCGCCGACATAGACCGGCGAGCGCAACGATATCAATCGGAAATTCTTGTTTTCAGGTTGGACCGTCAATGCAAGCGTCTCCTTGCCCAGGTCGATCTGCCCGTCCACGCCGATCGATGCCTGGTCGGTATCGATCAGAAAATAGCGTGTCTGCAACAGCCCATTGGTAACCGCGAAATCGCCCGCTACGCAATTCAAATTCACCTGTTTGTCGCCAAATACCTTGATCAACACCACGTTCAAGACGTTCAAGCCGGCCTCGTCGAGCAATAATTTGCTGACTGATCCCTTGTTGACCAGGAGTTTCAACTGACCGGTAGACGCAGCCATCAAGCTTGCCACGGAATTGCCGGAAGAGCGGATGGTGGCATCGCCGTTGACTTCTCCAAGACTTGCCTGCATCGGCTTGAAGTCCGGCATCAGCCGATTCAATTTCAGGTGCCGGGCGGAGAGCGCCATGTCGGCCTTGATCTGCGGACCGGTCCCGTCTAGCGTCACGTTCGACGTCATGCGCCCTTCGGCAACGCCGAACTCCAAAGGCAGCATGGAGAGCGTACCGTCGTGCAAGACAAAGTGGACAAACAAATTGTCGAGCGGCAGCTTTTCGTCCTTGACGATGCGCCGTCCGGTAAACTTCACGTCGGCATCGATCGCGCGCCAGCGCGTGAATTTGAACTCTTCGTCGGGGAGCACTTTGCCGGAAGCAACGCGCGTTCCATGCGCTCCCACCTTCTGAGGTGTCTTGTCTGCGCCCACCGTCGGGGCCAGGTCTTTGAAGACAAGCAAATTGGAAACCAGGCTGCCTTCAAGAAAGGGCCGCGCTCGCCCATGTTCGCGCGCTGTTTCGTATTTCAATTGGCCCGACAAATCGCTGCTGCCGACTCGCCCGGTAAAGCGGTCATATTGCCATGTACCGCCATGCGAGTCCAGATTTCCCAGCAGGCGGCCTTGCGTTACGAACGCAGGAGTATTGGGCAAGGCAATCCCGGTCAGAGGATACAAGTCCGCCATGCTCGCACCGGATAATTTCATCTGCAAATCGAGAGCGGCCAGATCGCTCGGCTTGGTCAGCGTACCTTTCAGTTGCACACTGGTTTTACCTACCTGCATGTCCGCCTCCAGCGGATAGGGTTTGGCATCGGCCAGGCTCAGGACGCCGCCAGCCTTGCCGGCCCCCTTGACGGTAGCCAAGTTGAAGCTGCCGTCAAGCTTCCATGTGATGCCGTAGGATTCAGGACTGCCATCATCGAAGGTATCGACCACAGCAACGACGTCCAGCTTGCGCAGTTCGTCGTGCAGGCTGGCATGCCCGTCATCGATCACGACGCGCCCGATATTGGTATGCCAAAGCGAAGTCGCCGGCCCAAATTTGAAGGTCCAGTTATTCTCTCCGGCCTGGTTTCGAATCGCATTGATTTGCGCTTGCTGTATTACCAGCGCGGGAATCTCAATTCTATATTCGAGCAACGCCAGGGGATCAAGCGAAAAAGCCAGATGCTTGACGCTCAAGAAATTCGCGCCAGCGGGAGATGCGTCCTTCGATGCGGGGCTTCCGAGTGTCAAATCTTGCACATCGACATGGGGCCAGGGAATGTTGTTGCGCCATCTGTCCCCGTCGGACACGCCGGGACCCAAGCCGCTTTTTTCCTTGGACCACGTTACCGATAATGGGCCGTTAATTGAAAACGGCCGATGCAGTGAGCCTGAAACCAGACTGGCAATTTCAGGCCGCGCGCGGTTCCAGTCGAAGTACGCGATAAATATGCCGACGGCCGCAATCAATAGAAGCACGGTACCCAGGGCAATTGATATTATTTTCGCTATGCGTTTCATGTAGTCGTCCTGTAGGTCTTGCTGCCATGCCGGCGCAGACGTTGCGCATCTGCCAGCCAGATAGTTGTGCAGGTTTTACATGTTCACGTATATTTATCGGCTACACTCTGAATTCGCTGCAGTTTGCGATGAATCCGGGAGTATGACCCGTAAATCGGGAATTAATTCCTTGCTTCCCCGTTTATATTGTCAGGCAACTGCGCAATAGTTGCGCCTGTCTCATCATTTGCGGAACCAAGTACCGATGTTCGAATCGCATCGTTACCTGGCAGGGGTTGTGCGCCCGCCATACACGATTAACCAAAGCAGAAAGTTCCAATATGACGACAACCTATTATCTGCTTCGATCCAACAATTCAGCGATAGGCGATGGCGCCTATGTCGGCACCGACGGTGACGGCAATGTGTGCATGGTGGCAACCCATACCGATGCGAGGCGCTTCCCGACACTGGAAGCCGCAGAGGAATCGATAGCCGGCGCCGGTGAAAAATTTGGCGGCCTGGAAATTGAAGTGCGCAACAGCGCCGAGTAACGCCATAATTACAACAGCGATAGCCCAAGGGCGGAATATCGCTATCAAAATGCCGGCGACCGCGCAATACCTCGATCTCGCCGGCATTGCATGACTTTTGGTAGCTTTATGGGGTATACGCCCGGGATGTGCGATTTTGCCTAACTAGTAGGCCATTTCCAGAAATTGAATTATGATTCCAATTTGCAACATTTGTGAATATGCACACTAGCATTATTCTGCGGAATATTTTTTAATTGCTGGATTGGCTACAATAGAATAGATTCAGGCCCGGTCGCAGACCTTCCGCGTATGCCCGTTGCATGGAATTTCGTTGGCTTTCGGAGCGATGTGAATGATTAAACTTACGGCGGTATCCTATAACAACCAGGCATCGCTGACACCGCTGTCCGCAGTTTTTGGTCGCGACGGGGGGACTCTCGGCCGTAGCGACGAGAATTTTTTCGTCCTGCCGGACCCGAAAAATCTGATCTCGAGGGTGCAGGCTTCCATCAAGAGCGATGGTGCCCGCCATACCATTGTCAATCTGAGCCAGGCCAGCCCTATCCTGCTCAATGGCAAGGAAATCGAATTCGAGCGCGAATACCCGTTCAACGCCGGTGACGAAATGCAGATCGGTTTATATATTCTGCGCGCGGAGCCGCATCTTGTTGCGGTCGATGGCGCTGCAGGTGCCCAGCAGGAGTGGCCGGAAGTATCATTCCCCCCAACCATGCAGGAAATTCGCGCCGTGCCAAAACCGCCCTCGACACCGGTACCCGAGGAAGTGACGGTAGGAGCGGCCGCAATGCCAGTCGCAACGCCCGCCGTAGCCCCGCCCGCTCCCACTGCACGCGCGATCCCGAACCTGGCTGAACTGCACCAAAAGAAATCCGAAGCGAGCGCACAGCGTTCGCGTCAAAGCGCTGCGGAAACCAGCACACCCGACGAGGATAAAAGCCACGCCGGTGACCAATCCGCACCTGACGGCTCCGGCGCTGAAAACGATGCCTTGATGCAGGCATTCCTGAAGGGGGCCGGCATTCCAAACGTGAGCTTGAACGCTGGCATGACGCCGGAATTCATGGAAATGCTGGGCAAGCTGCTGGCCACGTCGATCAAAGGCACGTTCCAATTGCTGGCAACGCGCGCCTCGATCAAGCGCGAAGTCAAAGCCGATGTAACCATGGTGGTGGTGCGCAACAACAATCCGCTGAAATTCCTTTCCGACAGCGAGACAGTACTCACGCAAATGCTGCGCAAGAAAATGCCAGGTTTCATGGGTCCGTCCGAAGCGCTGCAAGATGCCTTTGCCGATCTGCACGCCCACCAAAGCGGCATGATCGCCGGCATGAACGGCGCCATCAGCGAAGTGTTGAAGCGATTCAATCCAGCCGCGTTGGAAGAACGCATCAAATCCCCGACCTTCTTCGACTCGGTCGTACCCCTGCATCGCAAAGCCAAGATGTGGGATCAATATGACAGCCTGTTCGAAGAGATCAACAAAGAAGCGCAAAAGGATTACCAAAAACTGTTTGGCAAAGCGTTCCTGAAGGCCTACGAGAAGGAAATCGAGCGCAGCCGCAACGAGGAGCATGATGGCCAATGAGGTGTCCGCCGATCGCATCCTCGAACTGAGTTCGGCGCAGGTCACCGATATCGGCGACCGGCAAACCAACCAGGATGCACAGGCCAGCGCAAGGCGCGGCGGCCTGGCATGTTTTGTCGTGTCCGATGGTGCCGGCGGACATGCCGGGGGCGAAATTGCATCGGGTATCGTCGTCAAGGCCATTATCGACAGTTTCCTGCAGGAGCAATCGTTTGGCGCACGTGCCATGCGTTTCTATGTGAGCCAGGCCATCGCCATGGTGGCAAAAGGAAAGAAAGCCAATGCCACGGTGGACGACATGAGCGCCACCATTGCGGCCGTGTTGATCGACAGCGAAAACCGTTGCGCCTTGTGGGCCCACCTCGGCGACACCCGCATTTACCACTTCCGCAACCGAAAGTTGCACAGCGTAACGCGTGATCATAGCTTGGTGCAGCAATTTGTCGACGCAGGGTATTGTCCGCCGGAGGCCCTGCGCACCCATCCGCAACGCAGTGTGCTGTATGCAGCGGTCGGCAATGACGGTGAAACCGCCCCGGAGATGACCCAGGAGGCGGTCGCGCTGCACGATCGCGACGCCATACTGATCTGCACAGATGGATTTTGGGAATGGATAACCGAAAGCGAAATGGAGGTCAGTCTGATCGGCGCCACTTCGACGGACGAGTGGCTGCGCCGCATGCGGGAAATTGTTGAAGGCAACAGCAGCAACTCGCCAAAATTCCGCGATAATTACACAGCCCAGGCGCTCTGGTTCGTCGAACGCGATGCAAACACATAACGAACATACGGAGCGAGGCCCTGCAAGCCCGCTATCCACATGACAAACGGTGACCCGAACTTGAACACCCAGGAAATGACCACGGAAGCATCGCCGCACTGGTCGATAACCGGCTCGGCCAATTGCCTGCCCATCGGCACGCGTTTGGCTGAATTCGAAATCACCGGCGTGGTCGGCGAAGGCGGCTTCGGCAACGTCTACCTGGCGTTCGACCACTCGCTGCAGCGCACTGTCGCGATCAAGGAGTACATGCCGGTGGCATTGGCCTCGCGCGGCGTCGACAATTCCGTGCTGGTGCAATCCAAGCGCCATCGCGAGACGTTTGAAACCGGCATGAACAGCTTCATCAACGAAGCCCGTTTGCTGGCCCAGTTCGATCACCCTGCCCTGATCAAGGTATACCGGTTTTGGGAGCAAAACAGAACCGCCTATATGGCAATGCGTTACTACGAAGGCCAAACCTTCAAGAACATCATTGCCAAGCATCCGGAAAAGGTCACTGAAGCCTGGCTCAAGCCAATCCTCAAGCCCATACTGGAAGCACTGGAAACACTCTACAAACTGCAGGTTCTGCATCGTGATATTTCGCCGGACAACATCATGATCCAGAATAACGGCGAGGCCGTTCTGCTCGATTTCGGCGCGGCGCGCCAGATCCTCGGGGACATGACGCAGGCCCTCACGGTGATCCTCAAGCCCGGCTTCGCGCCGGTGGAACAATACGCCGAAGATGGCGACATGAAACAAGGCCCCTGGACCGATATCTACGCCTTGTCGGCTGTCATGTATCTTGCCATCACACGGCAAGCGCCGCCGACGTCGGTCACGAGAATGCTCAAGGATCCGATCGAATTGCTGCATAGTGCGCCGCGTGCCGGCTTCAGCAAGGAATTTCTCGCTGCAATCGACAAGGGCATGGCCGTCAAGCCACAGGATCGCCCACAGACGATAGCCGAATTCACCAAGTTACTTGGCATCGACAAGACCGGCAGTGCGCCGGTGTCAAACCTGCCTTCGGCAAAATCCTCATCCAGCCGCAGACCTAGCGGCGAGAGTTCGAGCAAAGCCGATCCGCGCGAACTGCAAAAGGGCAAGGCAACGCCCGCGGATAAAACGGCTGTAGGCGCCAAGACCGGCGCGGGACAGAAGAAGAACGTTTCCAACAAAGGCTCATGGGCGCTGGTTGCTGCTGGGCTGATTCTCGCCTGCGCCTATGGCACCTACCACGTCACCCACCGCGGCCAGATCGACAATTCGAATACCGATCCAGGCGCCGCCATAGCAACCAACAACAATGCGCAACCGCTACCGGCCAGTTCGCCCTTGCCGGCATCGAATGTAACCGCAAATGCAGTTGCTGCGAGCGCCTCGGGCGCATCGGCCGGCGCTTCCACTGCTGCGGCAAGCAGCAAACCCGACAGCACGCCGGCACCGGACGCGTCGAGCCACACCAAACTGCCGGCGGCAGCTGCGATGGCCTCCACGCCTGCGACAACCAAGCCGCCTGTCGTCGCGTCACTCCCAACTACCACTCACCCCGATACCAAAACGCCGGCTGCCAGTGCACCTGCCTTAGGTGCGCCGGCCACAAACGCTCCGGTCGCAGGTGCGCCCGACGCCACGGTGCAGGATCCTTCTGCAGTCGACAGCACCAGCGCGTTGTTCCGATTGTCGGTTAAACCCTGGGCGAATGTGTTTGTCGACGGGGTCGCCAAAGGTGTTACGCCGCCGTTGAAGCGACTGGTTTTACCCGAAGGAAAACATCAAATCAAACTCGTCAACCCCAACTTTCCGGAACATTCGATTGAGGTAAACGTCAACAGCAAGAAACGTTTTGGCGTGATCGAGTACGATTTCACTGCGCGCTGACGCATTTAAGCCCATACTTCAAACATTACGTCTTTGCCGGAGCGTGTTATTTTGTGCGCGGGAGTGCATAAAAGAGTTGCTGCGCTCGGCCATAATCGTCCAAAATTCCATATCCGGCCCCTGCGGCCCCATCAATTAGTGCGATCAAAGCGATGAAAAGATCAAGAAATTCTTGTGGAATTGTTGCCGCAACGCTGGCGGGCGCCGTGCTGTTGGCGTGCCAGACCGAGCAACCCGTCCTAAAATCGGCGCAACCGGCACCACAGCCTGCGCCGGTTGTGCAGACTGCCCCTCCGGCGCCACCGCCTGAGACACCGGAGCAGATTGCCGAAAAGGCAGCCAGGGCATCGGCCCAGGCCGAACGCGACAGCGTCGTCAGCCTGTATAACAACGGCGACTATCATGGCGCGATCAAACGTTCGACGACGGTGCTCGACGACGTGAAAATTTACAAGGACCTGGAGCTCGACACCCTCAAATTCTCGGCATTCAGCTACTGCCTTGTGGGTCGCACTCTCCAATGCCGGCAACAATTCGAAAAAGCGTTGAAGCTGGACCCGACATTTACGCTCCAAGCGGGTGAAATAGGACACCCGCTTTGGTGGCCAGTCTTTCTCGCCGCGAAGAAAAAGGAAGGCATCAAATAAGGGCATCTCTAAAAATTGTAGCGAGCGGGCCAAGGCCGGACCGAGAAGCGCAGCCGTACGGCTGTACAGTGAGCATCGCAGGCCCGAGATTGGGCGCGCAGTAGATTTTTAGTGGTGCCCATAAGACTATTGCCAGGCACGCCAAAGCACGTGGAGCCCATCCGACTATGCAATGGCCTCTCGATGCGATTTTATCAATTTGCCAATACAACCAGCAAGGCTATGGACTTCCGATAGCCTTTCTTGTTATACTGAGGCCGAAGAAATTGCAAAATGTTATTGCAGGTAGCTCGGGCAGCCGACATTTAGACGAACGCCCCACTCATTATGATCACCGTACAAGTTCTCGATACCCCCTCCAAAAACCAATTGCTGGTCTCTTGGCGCGAGTCCGGTCTATGCAATTACACGGAACAACTCTGGGCCTTGCGCAAAGCCCCTCGGTCGGCGATCTGCCCTGTCAGCGGCAAGGCCATCCGCCGCGGTGACCATGTGTACCGGCCCGTAGGAAAACCACTCAACCATGCGGAATGCATTCTTGCTGAAGCCATCAAGCTGCCGTAAAGTCAGCGGTTTTGCCACCATCAGGCGTTGTGCAGCTAAAAGCCCGCTAAGTGCGGGCTTTTTTGCGTTTGTCATAGGCAAATCGTGAGCGAGTACCTTCTCGCGTACCATTTTTCGTCATCTATTCGTCACAACTTCCTTCTTCTATCGGTATGTCTCGATCATATACCGCTTTTCCGCCACATTAATCCATGACAAGACGTTAACAACACAAAATAATTTTAGAAAATTAGTTGTTCTACATCATTTGTTAACTCGATTAAGGCTAAAATGCAAAAAATATTTCACATTTATTTGCAATTAGATATTGCCTTGTAGCAATAAGCTGTCAGAATACAGACTAGGTCAAAGAGCATCAAATAGAAACAATAATTCTAACCAGCAGCACGCATTCCGGCCCACCATGACTGCTACCGACATCGTTGAGGAAAACAGGCGCACCAAGTCCGACAAATCGGACGGGTCTGGCGCTAGCCTGCATAAACTCATCAGTGTCGCGTCCAATGCCGTCAACGGGCAAGTCGATGCGTTTGCCAAGCGCCTGGTCGATGCGTTGATGCAACTATCCGATGTCAGTACCGATTCCAAACAAGCCAGCCTGACGTTCAATTCTTCCAACCTGCTCAAGAAGAACCTGTACGCCTTCCATTTCCTGGCGACTGGGTGTCTGCAAAAGATACTCAAGCAGGAAATCGATCAAATCGAATCGCCGGCGTTCTCGACGCGCAACAAATACGAAGACGAATTGACCCTGGTGCCGTACGCCGACATGGACAGGCAGCTCATGTTGAGCAACATGTCGCGTCCGCTGGAGAGCAAGCACGCAGATCAATTGACGGCGCTGCGCCTTCGCGTGGCCCATATCCTGGGGCGCGAAGAAATCAGCAACAACCAGCTGCCATTCCGCCCGGAAGTAATCATTTGCGCGATGACCGACGCATGGGCCGAATTCAATCCGGACGCCGAAAGCCATGGCCTGATACTGCCATTGCTCAAGGAAGAGGTATTCCTCGATTTGGCGCCGGTTTATGCGGCAATCAACAAGGAATTGGTCGACCAAGGCGTTCTCCCCGAGCTGGCGGATTTCTACAACATCAAGAAGACCACGGGCAGTCTGCCAACGAAACAGAAGGCGGAAAAACTCAATTCAGCCGCATTGCAGCAGTTGCGGCAATTATTCTCCCCGCAAGCGGACATGGCCGGCGCACCAAGCCTTCCCGCCGGGGATGCAATGTCCAGCTTTGCCGGTGTGCCCATGATCCCCGGTCTTCCCGGTGTGCCGATGATTCCGGGCTTGCCCGGTATGGCCGGGCCGGCAGGCATGGCAGGCGCCACAGGCTTCTCCGGTATGCCTGGCAGCGCGCCTTCCGGCAGCGCTGCGCCAGGCTATCCCGGCACCATGTACGCGACGGCCGAAGGTCTCGCAGGTTCACCGAATCAGGCAATGACCGCGCCGATGGGATCGAGCCAACTGCTCAGTTTCCTCTCGAGCCTGCAAAATTCGCACGCCTTGTATCAGGCCAGCACCGTGCCCACCGGCGCCGCACCGATGGCGTCCATGCTGCCGCGCGTCAAGGCCGCGGCACCGCAAGGGTCGCTGAGCCGCGTCGACGAAAGCACGGTCGACCTGCTGACCAAAATCTTTGACGTTGTATTCCGCGATCAAAACATCCCGGCCGAAATCAAAGGATTGATCGGTTTCCTGCAAGTGCCTGTGCTGAAAGCCGCCTTGAACGACAAGGAGTTCTTCTTCAAGGAAGAACACCCGGCGCGCCGCTTGATTGAGTTGCTGAGCAAGACCAGCGTCGAGTGGGACCAGAGCAAGGGCCACGACGATCCGGTCTATCAGGCCATCAAACGCAATGTCGATCGCGTGCACCAGGAATTCGACCAGGAAGCCACGGTCTTTTCCAATGTGGTTTCGGATCTCGAGGCCTTCCTTAAGCAGGAAGAGAAAGTCGCCTCGGAAGCGCTGTCCGCACCGATCGCAAAAGCGCTCAAGCAGGAAAAATGGGGTGCGGCAACCAAGGCTGCCAAGAATGAAATCGCCATCCGCATCGGCACCGGCGAAGTCGTTGCCTTCGTCGAAACCTTCCTTGAAAACAAGTGGGTGAAAGTCCTGACCCTGGCCTATAGCATCCAGGAAGAAAAGCCGAAGGCGCTCGAAAGCGCGGTCAAGACGATGGACGATCTGATCTGGAGCGTCAAGCCCAAGATCACGCCGGAAGAAAGAAAAGAGCTCATCACCAAATTGCCGAACATGCTGGCAATGTTGAACAAGTGGCTCGACCTGGTCAAACTCGACGACGCCGAGCGGCTGCAGTTCTTTGCCGAACTGGCCGAATGCCACGCATCGATCGTTCGCGCGCCGCTGGAAATGTCACCGCAGCGCCGTCTCGAAATTGCCATGGAAGTGGCCAAGGAAGCCGCCGAGCGGCGCTTGCAGAAGAAGGTCGAGCAGGAGGCGCAACAAGCCGAAGAAGCCCCGATAGTCGAACAAACTGTCCAGCATATCGAGGGTCTCGAACGCGGCATGTGGTTCGAGTTCGCCGCACAGGGCGACGCTGAAGCCAAGAAAGTCAAGTTGTCATGGATCAGCCCGCTGCGTTCGCTGTTCATCTTCACGACGCGCGACAAATCCGAATCGTTCTCTTTGTCTGCCGAAGAACTGGCCAAGGCACTGACCGAAGAGCGCGTGCTGGTGATTGAGTTGGATGGCCTGGTCAACCGGGCACTCAGCGAAGCACTAGGTGCCAATGATCCCGTCATGGACCAACAGTCGGCCGCTTAAAGAATCTTCCTTTCCATCAATTCACGATAGCCGCACTTTGCGGCTATCGGCGTTTTTGCGGGTCATCGGCAGGATTTGATTACGCAGTTCAATAGTTGCCCTGCCGAGAATAGGTCCGCTGCCTCCCCGCATTTTTCCAACCTGCGTGCGCCGCCGAACAAACACAGCATTGTCCCCGTGGTGGAATGTCACCACATCGCAATCATCTCACCACATTCTTTGGCCAAGACAGTGACGTCCTCATGCGCTACTGGAATATTGCATGATCGTTGTGATGCCGTATCAATTCCTAAACATTCCACGGAGTCACTATGAACAAGCAAAGCAACGAACCGCAACAAAATCGCGAGGGAAAGAAAACCTTCCCTTTGGATGAAGTGAACAAAATGAAACAGCAGAAAAACGAAGCAGAAGGGATTCCGGCCCGGCCCAAGGACGAGAGCCACAAAGGGCATCAACCCACGCCGTAATGCCGGCACCAAAACGCAGGCAACTAATGCAGGCAACTAATGCGGCCGGCACGAAAGGGATATAGGCATGGCAGAATCAACCAAACGCGTCATCTGGAAAGGTGCAATATCGTTCGGCCTGGTGCATATCCCTATCGCGCTGCACACCGCTACCGCCGAGCATCACCTTGACTTCAACTGGCTCGACAAACGCACCATGGACCCTGTCGGCTACAAACGGATCAACAAGCGAACCGGCAAGGAAATCGACAGCAAAGATATCGTGAAAGGCCTGCAATACGAAAAAGGCGAATATGTCGTATTGAGCGCTGAAGAGATCGCCGGCGCCTATCCAAAAACAACGCAGACTATCGAAATCGAAGCATTTGTGAAAGTGGCCGATATACCCTTTTTCTATCTGGATCGTCCCTACTACGTCAGCCCGATCAACAAGTCCGCCAAAGTCTACGCCTTGTTGCGCGAGGTGTTGTTGAAGACCGGAAAGGCCGGCGTCGCCAAGGTCGTAATTCAGACGCGCCAGCATCTCGCCTTGCTGGTCCCGGTCGGGGCGGCGTTGATGCTGGAGCTGTTGCGCTGGGAGGATGAGATACGTGTGCTGGAAGAGTTGGACTTGCCGCCGGCCGGCCTCAAAGCCACCAAGCTGACGGGCGCGGAAATGGATATGGCGGAAAAGCTGGTGGACGATATGAGTGAAGCATGGAAACCACAGAAATTTTCCGACACCTTCAAAGAGCAAATCCTGAAGCTGGTCGGCGAAAAGGTCAAGGAAGGCGATACCGCCACGGTCGCCCCAGTTGAAGAGGCGCCGGCAGCGGGTGCGAAAATATACGACTTGACCGAGATCTTGCGCCGCAGCCTGCACAAAGGTGCGAAACCGGCATCAAGCGACACGGCCAAACCGGCTCGCAACAAAGCTGCCAGCCCCACCAGCGCAAAAGCGCATGCGACGAGGAAGCCGGCAAGCACCAGGACCGCCGGCGCGCGACATAAAAAAACGTGATCATGACCGACAAGTTGCAGGCGTATAAAGCCAAGCGCAATTTTGCAGCCACGCCCGAACCGCCGGGGAACGGCAAACTTAGCCCTGGCACACGCGCCTTTGTGATTCAGAAACATTGGGCAAGCCACCTGCACTACGACTTCCGCATTGAACTTGACGGCACCATGAAAAGTTGGGCCATTCCGAAAGGCCCCAGTCTCGATCCAAAAGACAAGCGCATGGCTGTGCATGTCGAGGACCACCCCGTTTCCTACAATACGTTTGAAGGTCAAATCCCCGCCAACCAGTATGGCGCAGGCAAGGTGATCATTTGGGATAACGGCAACTGGGAACCGCTCGGCAAT
>DATBQE010000152.1:0-50632 GCA_036561005.1 Burkholderiaceae bacterium
AGCCATCTGCGTCAATGTGATCGCCATGACGTCGAGCGCCTGCGCCTGTGACGAGAACTTTGCAATGACCATCCGATTGGCGCGATCAACGAACAGGTTTTGCCCATGGATGCCCATGGCAAACAAGGTTTGCGGTTGCCTGTCCGACTGGGCATCCATCACATACCAGCAATTGCGATAGCGCATTTTTGCACCCTGGAACGCAGCGGCGAATTCGCCGCTGGCCCATGCCGCGTGATCACCGCCGTCGGCAATGTCGTCTATCCATGAAGGTGAAATCAGGCTGTGCGATTCTTGCTCCATCAACAGTTGACCGATCCGCGCGAAGTCACGCAGCGTCGTGCACAGGCCGCCCGTGGTGCGCGGTGCGCCATTGCGGTCGAGCGTGAGGTAGGCAGTCTGCTCGGCATCCATCGGGCGCCACAACAGGTCTTGCATTAGCGCCGAAAGAGGGCGGCCGGCCGCGCGTTCCATCACCCAGCCGAGCAGATCGGTATTGGCCGATATATAGCGGAACGGTCCGCCGTGGCTGCCGGACTTATGCGGCAGCGATGCATAGAATTCGTGCAGGCCGGACGGACGCGCACCGGCGGCAACCGGGTCCCAATTCGCCGCTGTGACGTACGCCTTGAACTCGGCCTCTTCGAAAAGTGGATTGGCGCGCATATCGAGCAGGTTGCGCACGGTGGCGCCGGCATACGCCGTGGCGGCAATCTCGCGAACGTATTCGGAAACCGGTGCCTCTACATCGAGCACGCCCTTGTCCCTCAATATACCGCACAGCAGGCCTGCGACCGATTTGGTCGCTGACATCAAAATGTGGCGCGTAGGCGGGGTCAGCATGCCGCGATAGTTCTCATGGACTATGACGCCGTCGACCATAATCAGGAAACCGTCGGTCTGTGTGCGTTGCAGGAATTGCGGCAGGTTGAGCGGTTCGCCGCTTTTTAGCTGGAGCTTGAAGTCGTCGAGTGCTTCGGCGGCATGGCCGAGCCGGCTGATGCGATCTGCGTCATTCTGGATCGATGCGGTCGGCAAGATATCGGAGATGTTGCAGAATGCCCATTTGCTATAGGGGCGCGTGCGCCAGTTTGCGATGGTGGCGTGTGGCGCTTCGGCGCCGCCGGAATTTTCAATATGTTCGCTCATGTGCTGCTTTCACGCCAGGGATATGATGCGAACGACGGTTTCGCAATAGACAGTGAAACCCATGCCCTCGTATAGTTTGCGGGCACCGGCGTTGCCGCGCATGACCTGCAGGAAGGGGAGTTCGCCGCGCATCATTTGTTGGCGGATCATTGTGTTGGTCAGCCGACGTGCCAAGCCCTTGCCCTGGAATTCCGGGTGCGTGCACACGCTGCTGATCTCGTGATAACGCCCGGCGCGCAAACGTTCTCCGGCCATGGCTACCAGTTGCGTCCCTTCGAACCAGCCCTGGAATTGACCCAGTTCGAGTGTGCGGTGGCCGAACGGGCCGGGACTGGCGACCTTGATCAGCTCCTGTACCTGTGGTGTGTGTTCGGGCGTGAGGCTGACGATTTCCGGTGCCCGGTCTTCGACGGGCATTGCATGCTGCCATATCATTTTGAACTTGGTGGCATCTTCATCGATTTTCCAGCCGGCCGGCGCAATGCCGTCCCAGTTTTCGCAATAAAAATGTTCACCATGATCGCAGTGTGGTGAGAGTCCGTCAAAATCGGGTTGCGCTGGATCTGCAAAACCAATGATGGGTGAATAGCCTTTGGCATAGCGACGCGCGGTATCGCTTCCGACCGCATATTGCGCATGCAAGCCGCTAAGAGAGTTCCATGAGATGGCGTCGAGCGGATGGGGCATGATTGATTTTTTTCGAGTTTCAGTATTGTTTCGTTGATGATAATGGATTCGCCACCGGTTTGCTCCGCTTGCCTCGGGAAAGGGTATTGCCTGATCCTGGGAAACCGGCATACACTGCGCGATCCCGTTTCTTTGATCTCATAGCACGCGCATGCCAACTGAACACGACTATGCTGTTGCCCGAAACCCGCGCATTGACTTCTTGCGCGGCATCGCCATTTGCTGTGTTCTGATCCTGCATTTTTCTCTCGCGTATGGAGTGAAGAACAGCCCGCTCGGCGCGCTGCTCGGGCCGGAACTGACGCGGGCGATTGCGTTCAACGGCAATTACGGCGTGACGATATTCTTTGTAATTTCCGGCTATTTGATCACGGCCAATTCGATGGCGCGCTGGAACGACCTGAAAGCCATCGATGCGCGCACATTTTACATAATGCGCTTTGCTCGCATTATGCCTAGCCTGGTGCTGGCTCTCGCCATCATTGTTTGCCTGGGTTGTCTGAATGTGCCGTTTTTTAACAATACCGACAACCACCAACAATTGCCGGCAAGTTATTTCTTCATTTCAGTGGCGTCGGTATTGGGTTTCTGGCATAACGTGCTCATGCAATCGAGCGGCTACGTCAATTATTGCATCGATATCTATTGGTCTCTATCGGTTGAGGAAGTGTTTTATCTCCTGCTGCCGTTGCTCTGCCTGGCGGCGAGCCGCACGTGGCTGATTGTTGTTGTCTGCCTCGCAGCCATTCTCATCGGTCCGATTTATCGCAGCCAGCACACCGACAACGAGATTTTCTTCATGTACGCTTATCAAGCATGTTTCGATTCAATTGCGCTCGGTTGCCTCACCGCGTTGGCAGTAAAACGGATAACGATACCGGCGATGTGCGGTAGGGTGATGCAGTGGACGGCACTTGCCGCAATCGGTTTCGTGTATTTGCGTGGGATCGACGAACATGAAGTGTTCGGATTTTCCGAAATCACGCTGGCCAGCGCGGTCTTCATTTACGGCGCAGCCCATGACCGCTGCGAAGGGTGGCTCACTGGGCGACTAAGCTCCTGGGTGCGTTGGCTCGGGCAGCACAGTTACGAAATGTATTTGTTTCATATCATTGTCCTCGCGGCCATGCGAAACGCCGTGACCAAGGAGCAATTAAATTACTACACACGACTACCATGGTTCGCCCTGTTTTTGTCGCTATCGGCCTTGGTTGCGTGGCTGGTCGCGCGCTACGTTTCAGAGCCGGCCAACGTGGCAATCCGGCAGCGATTTGGGAAAAGCGTAGCGGCCCGGCATAGGCGCCCGTGATTCAGTAGTGCCGAGTCGTACGTGAGTATTCAGGCTGAAGCACGCACCGGTAGCGTCCCGTGGTGGCTCGCTGTCCGGGCAATCTCAGGTTCCCCCAAAAATTCGTACCGGCATCGCTAGGGAAAGCAGACAGTGCTACGGGGATGCGCTACCGGGCGAGGCAAGTCAGGGACGAGTAGTGGGCTTCGAGCCGGTCGAGCGAATGGAATCGCATTCGATTCAATGCAGACATTGCTCAGATAACATGGTCGACGTTATCGGCAAGCATGTTGTCGGCCAACCCCAATTTCAGCGGGCGACGGCGCGCCAATCCTTTGACCTTTGGAGCAATACGCAAGCCCGTGCCATTCTGTGACGTGTCCATATTTCTACCTGGGTTGTGTATCCGCGCGGTTGGCGCGAGCTTGAATTCCGTCTCCGGACGCATCACGTTCGATTGCAGTGACGGCTGTGAAGATCGCCTTTGGAGCAATCTTCACAGTCTGGGCCATATGTTAGTCGTGACCGTGCTCACGGCCTCTTTCATGATCATGGCCGCGCCCATTGTCGTGGTGTTCGCCGTGGTCATCGTGGTCGCCATGGTCTTCGTGACCACGGTAGTGATTCGAGTACCAATCTTCGCGCACGAAGTACACGGGTTTGCCGCACGCGTTGTACTCGCGGCAGTGTCGTTCCCAATGCTTTTCGTGTCCGGGTGGAACGTGAAGATAGACCGGCTCAATGCCGCGCACGTCAGGCGGGCGTTGGACGTAGACGGGCTGGGTATAAATCACTTGTGGCGGTTGCGGAACGTTGCCGATGTTGATTTGCCCGTACAAGCCGGGCTGGTTGACATTGATCGATACACCAACGTCGGCTGCCATTGCTGGTCCAGCAAATAAAGCGGCCACGAGTGCCAGATTTTCAATTTTCATTTCAGTTTCCTCAGGAGAGACGGTATTTCCACGACATGGGTGCCGCGAGTTTGTTCTAGTACATCTGAGCCAATTCTACAGATAATCCTGAATGCGCGATTTGCCGCCCAAGTTTGATTGCCGACTGCTGCCGGATCCGATCCCATCTCTCTTTTGACGGCGGCCATGGGCTGGTCAATAACCTGCGCAATCAAAACGCATTTCGCTTTTGCCGCATGATTCTGGGACTTTGATTGTCCACTGATGCTATTAACGTTCTCACCTGCGTTTTGGTGTACCTCGTTTCAAGGAATTCGCAGAATATTCGTGTCGGCTCTTTGGTTGAAGTCCATATGCCGCAGGTACGTCCGTGGTTTTAATCAATGCCGATTCTGAATTGTTCAGTTTTTAGTTTCCGCTATGCCATCAATGACGAAGCAGACCTGAAACACGATGTCGCCGGATATCCTCATGTCGCAAGTTAATGGATCGAGCGAGGCGAATTATAAATTTCATTCTAACGATAATTTTATCGAACAAAAAAAGGGCTGCGTCCGATGCCGGACCCAGCCCATCATGCCTGCACGTAGTTTACATGCCGTTTTCAGCGGCGCGCAGTGCCTGTCTTGCTGCGTCTATCGCGCGGTCGAGATGTTCCAGCGCGTGATGCTTCGGTTCGCGCGCATCAGGATTGTCCTCTTCGCGAGCAAGGTCGTTATGCGCCTTGTTCAGCAATTCCACTGCATGATGCAGACGGCCGGCGCGATTGAGCCTTGCGTCCTCAGGTGGATGATAGTCCATGTCCTTGCCGTCCCGTCGTGCAGCCTTCTTGACATCGTCAATGGCGCGGTCGATTTCCACGATGGCCACGTCTTCGTTGGTGCTGACGGCGGCATCACCAGGGCGATGTTCAAGGTTCCAGCGTGCATCACGCAGGTCGGTCAGTGCGTGCAGATAGCCGGGGTGTTCACCGGGCAGATCGGCGCATGCCGTCAGTGGAAGGATTGATGCAAACAGTAGTGCTGTAGTAACCAGTTTCAATTTCATTTTGATGACTCCCGTGTAAGGTTGTTGATTTGAAGTTTCAGGTACGACATAGTAGATTCCCCGACCTGGGGTGTTTCGATTACTAGCCTGCGCGACATTCACCCGAATCGTTGCGCAGGATCATATTTCAGGCCCGTGTGGCCCCGACACCGCTCTTTTGTAACGACTTATTACAAGTTAAACTGGCGGGTCCGCGAGGGCATCGGATCGGCTTCAGCGCCGTTCTACGGCCGCACAATGCGCCGATGAATCTTTCAACACTCCCGCCGATCAGGCGGGCGGCTCACGCTACTTGCCGATTTGCTTGCTGACGCCGTTTTCCTGCTGGTTCAAGGTCTTTTGTTCCTGCTTGGTGATATGGCCGCCGTTCTGGGCTGCCATATCGCGTTCTTCCTGGCGGATTTGATGGTCTTCCTTGTGCAGGCTGGCCGCCTGGCCCTTGCTGATCTCGCCTTCCTTCACTTCATTTTTGATGCGCTTGTTCTGATTGGCCAGACGGCTGTTGACTTGCGCACGGCGCGGATGATCCTTTTGCCATTGCGTCTCGGCGGCCGACGCGCTACTTGCCGCAGCAAAAAGTGCTCCGATGGTGCCGATGGCGATGAGTACGTGACGTGCATTGGTTTTGGTAAACATGTTCGTCTCCTTGTTGAGGGTGCGTTCAATTCAATGTTGCTACGGCTCAGTAACGAAGGGGGCGGGCATGGCGATGACAACGAAGTAGTAACAATGTGTTTCCGTCAACTTGGCGCTTCGGGTGCCACGGCGGCTCGTATCGTCGATCATGCGCGACATTATTCTTCGAACAATGCCACTTTTCGTTACTTTCAAGAAAAAACCGGGGTAATATGGACAAATCTGGACAGGTGGGGTCATGGAAGATAGCATTTTTCTTATCGAAGAAGCAACGGTCGGCCGCGTGGAATTTCGCCTTGCATTGTCGGTGGGTGTCCTGCTGCTTGTCTTGGGACTCGCGGCGACGCCTTTTGCCGGAGTAATGTTGCCGGTATTGCCGGGATATATGACGTCTTTTGCGTCATCAATGATCGTTATCAATATTCTGTTGGCAGCCTTGCTGTTCGCCAAGGGCAGTATCGAACACCGCGATAATGCAATACGCCTCGCGGTCGCCTATCTTTACATCGGTCTGATCTTCATCCCCTTATTGATGGCATTTCCAGGGGGCCTCAATGGCAAACCTCTGATCGGTACGATGGCCAGTCCTGTTTGGCTATGGACCTTCTGGCATACCGGTTTTGGCATTGCCATCATGCGTTATGCTTGGGCACAGGGCAAAATCGACATGCGTCCCGCGTCGCTGGGCAGGTCGGTTCTTGTCGTGGCAGCGCTGGTTATTTTCCTTGGCGTACTCGCGACGTCATGGATCGATTTCCTGCCGCCTGTATTTGCCAATGGCCAGACCTTCTTTAGCGGAAATGGCTTGCTGATTCCGTCCGTCGCCCTGTCGACCAACCTGGTCGCGCTGTTTGCCGTCCTGAGATTGCGCTGGCGCACGCCGGAACAATTATGGTTGTCGGTCGGCATGGTGGCTGCCTGTCTCGACATCTGGCTCACAGCCTATGGTGGCGAACGCTATTCGCTCGGCTGGTACGCTGCAAAGTTTGGCAGTCTCTTCACGTCCTTGTTTGTGCTGTTCTCGCAATTTCATGGCTTGACGGTGCTCTATCGAAAAGTGGCCGATGCCAATCGCGTGTTGCGTAATATCGCCAACAAGGATGGGTTGACCGGACTATCGAACCGGCGCAATTTCGATCAACTGCTCGACCTGGAGTGGCAACGCGCCCAGCGCGCCAGGCAGCCGCTCGCCTTGCTCATGCTCGACGTCGATCAATTCAAAAAATATAACGACATGTACGGTCACCAGGCTGGCGACGAATGTCTGCGCTTGATTGCCCGCGAGTTGCACCGCGCCACGCAACGTCCCGGCGACGTGGCGGCGCGCTATGGCGGCGAAGAATTTGCGATCATACTTCCCGATACCGATGAGGCGGGAGCCCACGAAGTCGCGCGGCGGGTGATTGCTGCAATCCAGGCGCTCAATCTGGCACATCTACAAAATCCGCCTTCCCTCGTGGTGACGGCCAGCATCGGTGTTTCATGTGTGGTACCGCATGCCAAGGCGAGCCCGGCGGCGCTGATTTCTTCCGCAGATTTCGCACTTTATCGCGCCAAGGATGAAGGCAGGAACCAGGTTTGCATCGCGTCATTTATCCACAGCGACGCAATTGCGGCTCCTGGTGGCCTCGTCGGAGTGGAGGCCGCTTAAAGGCGGTGCGTAAAGACGTGGAGGGCAGAGCGGCTCAAGATCATACTTGATCAGGTGCGCGTCGGGCCGTTATTTTTCTTTGGTCGTCCCAGGTTTCTTGCTTCGCGCAGCCAATTTCTTCTGAGGTTTCGCGTCTGCTTTTGCTGATTTACGCAGGGCGGCGGCCATGCCCAAGCGCGCCCAACGCGCCATTTCCATTGGATTGTCCATGGCTTCTTCCGGTGGCCGGTAATATCGTACCGATACGGCGCGGCCATCCTTGTGTTTGTAGACGAACGGCGGGCACCCGCCTGCGGCAAACTCTTCTTCGTTTTGATCGTCACCCTTGAAATACAGCGTGTCGTCGATCACCAATGCACAGAACAGGTCATTGATGTAAATCCCGGCCCCACCGAACATTTTTTTGCTGCGCACTTGGCCGAGCGGGGCCAGTAATTCTTTGACATAGTTCGCGAAATCGGAAGACATATCGACATTCATGGAAGGGAGGTGTTGAGCATAGTGCCCCGGAGGATTTTCAATTGCAAGCCCCTGGGCATTGAAGCACGGCGGTCGATAGATTGCCCTGGATTTGTCTCCCGTCGGATTGCAGTCAATGAACTTCTGCTGCCGGTGGATGTCAATAGTACATCGTCGAGCAGCATGTTTCGCAATGGCATTTCTTTGCGGGCAATGTCAGTTGGACCAAATTGGTGCTTACTCTTATGTTCGGTGGAGCACAGAAGCGGCAGCATCGACGGCTTACAGTATGGACTGCAATTTCATCGAATCCTTACACGGTTCACACCGGGTCTTGGCCCACTTTTCTCTGGAGCAGATCATGCATAAAAAATTCTCGATACTTCGTAGTAGTACGCTTGCAGTCGCCGCGGTCGCAATGGTTGGTCTTGGCATGACCGGCTGTACGACAACACCGCCAACCAACGATGGACCGCACGCCGATCGCCGCGAGGTGAACCATGATGCGGACGAAGCCACGGCGAAGCTTTTTGAAACCGTGCCGAGTGCGCGTGAATTGGTCCGCCGGTCCAAGGGCTACCTGGTATTCCCAGCGGTATTGCAAGCCGGTCTGGTCGTCGGTGGCGAATACGGCAAGGGAGCTTTGCATGTCGGTAACATGACCGAAGATTACTATCGCCTGTATGCAGGTTCGGTGGGCTGGCAAATCGGTGCACAGTCGAAAGCAATCTTTGTACTGTTCATGACGCAGGACTCGCTTGACAAGTTCCGCGCGAGCCGGGGCTGGCAGGTCGGCGCTGATGCCACTGTGGCCTTGGCGACAATTGGCGCCAATGGCGACATCGATACCAATACCGCCCAGCAACCTGTCATTGGCTTTGTTACCACCAATGCAGGCTTGATGGCCGGCGTATCGCTGCAAGGCGCGAAAATCAGCAAGATGTAAGCGCTGATGGCGACATTTGGTGCTTGTATGGAGTATCTGTAAAAGCCGGGACGGCAGTTTTGTCCCGGCTTTTTTGTGGCCCCGAGCTTATGTCTTCGTTAGGTGCGAAAGATCTGGAGTGCTGACTCCCCAATTTTGCCCATCGTATGGATGAATCGTCAAACGGCTGATGCCTGACTTGTCGAGACATCTCACATTGACGCTGAATCCGTCAGGGTTAGAGCGCGGAACGTAAAAGGGCCTGCAACCGCAGGTCCTGCAGAAATAATGCCGCGCTACCTTGGTGTTGAAAGCATAGGTCGTGATGGCGTCTTCGCCGCGGACGATTTCCAACGCGTCTTTCGGCACGATCAGATGCAGGAATCCAGTACGCTCGCAAAGCGAACAATTGCATTCGTAGGCGTCGATTTCTGCCGGTGCTTCGACGCGGATTTCGATAGCGCCGCAATGACAAGTTCCGGTATGTTTCATGTTGACCCGTTTATGTGTTTCATTTTTTGTGAATGGGTGTGCTGGACAGGCTCATGGCGGGTGCCATGGCGCCCCCGGCCATGGCGCAAATAGATGTTGCCACGAACGAGTTGACGTTGCAACCGAACGTCCCCGTGCTCATCAGGCGGAGGGTCATCGATGGAATTGTCGGGAATAGTTCGCATATTATTTTAGGCACTGCGCCTCATGGAATGTGCGCTCTGGCGCGAGATTTCGCAACACGGCCGCGTACGGAAGTTTCGACGCCAAAAGTACCGTGGGGAATTGCCGCGATCAAGTTTGCGGGATTTGGCGCTGGGGCGTAATATTCATCAGACGGAACGGGGATCAAGAACGACAACAAAATACAACAGGCTCTTCCTGTCGCCGTCAGTGGCTTGCCAATAGCCCGTCAACATGCCGGGCCATGTCACGTTAATTGGGGGATTGATGGTTGATTGCATTCGCGTCGTTCTGCAGCAGTGTGAGATTTTTCCGTCAGGGAAGTCATGATGGGAACATCGATGCATCGCGTGCTGATCGGCATGGTTTTGGCCACCTTTTTGGCACTCTATGCCAATGCCAACTGGATGGGGCGGACTTTACGCATCGATACCGTGCCAAGTGGGATCGAGTCTGCGGTCGACGACCGGCCTGAGGGCGGCAAGAGCGTGGCCACCCTCGAGCGTCGCGGCCATGCGCACGTGTTGCACTGCAAAATCGTGGCTGCCTACCAATGGCCGTTTTGTGAGATGGACCTACGCCTGGGGCCGGATGAGCATGGCATGGATTTGTCTGCGTTCGACTCGATCAGCATGTCGGTCCGCACCAATGCCAAGGGACCAAGCGGTGCCATACGCGTTTTCCTGCGTAATTTCGACCCAGCCTATTCGAACCTTGCCGATGGCTCGACCTTGAAGCCACACGAGGTGGTGTTTGAGCCGGGTGCGCAACCCATGCCGGTCGAATTCAAATTGTCGCAGTTCATGGTTGCATCATGGTGGACCCAGGCGCACCCTATGGGTCTGAACTTGCTTGGGCCCCAACTGAATAACGTCACCACGTTCGCCCTGACGACCGGCGGCGCAGTGGTGCCGGGCGACTACGAGATCGTCCTCGAGTCTGTCGAGCTGCATGGCTTGTGGATATCAAAGGCCAATTTCCGTCTCGGCATCATCCTGGTATGGCTGACTTGCATCATTGGCTATCTTGCATTTGTCTGGCGCGATGCGCGCAAAAGGTTGCACGCGTCCATCCAAAAGAGCGACGACCTGCATCACTACAATGAGACGCTCGAAGCGCGCGTCGAGGAACGAACCCGCGCGTTGTCCATTTCCAATTCCCGTTTGATCGAAAGCTTGCAGACGCTCGAACGGGCTCGTGACGAACTCGTGCAGAATGAGAAATATGCTGCGCTGGGCACGCTTGTCGCCGGCGTTGCCCATGAACTGAACACGCCGATCGGCAACGCCGTGCTGGCCGCCAGCACCATAGCAGACCTGACGCGCCGCCTGGGAGAACAGGCGCAATCGGCGCTCACGCGTACGGCCCTCAATCACTTTCTTGCCGAGTCCGCCGAGGGTAGCCAAATTCTCTCGCACAATCTAAAGCGTGCGGCGACGCTGATTGCCAGTTTCAAACAGCTTGCCGCCGACCAGCATTCTGGCCAACGCCGCAGCTTTGCCCTGCGCGACATCATGGACGAAACATCGCTGGCCATGACGCCGTTGTTGCGCCACTCGGGTCACCAATTGGTCGTCGACGTACCGGCCAACATCATGCTTGACGGCTATCCCGGCCCATTGAGCCAAGTGATCATCAATTTGGTCAACAACGGCTTGCTGCACGCCTTTGCGGGCAGGACGCACGGCAGCATGCACATCGCGGCGAAGTTGATAAGAGACGATTCGGTAGAAATCGTGTATACGGACGACGGCATCGGGATGCCGCCGCAGGTGCTCAATCGTGTGTTCGAGCCATTCTTCACGACCAAATTGGGTAAAGGCGGTAGTGGGCTGGGCATGCATCTTGTGCACAATTTCATTACGCAACTTTTCGGCGGTACCGTGCAGATCGAGTCGCAACAGGAGAAAGGAACGACGATACGCATTGTATTTCCACTTCGCGCACCCAACCTCAATGCCAAGCGCGCCAAGATTGGCGTGCCGGGCGACGTGGCAGAGGACTATTTTCGTTTCCTCAATGGCCGCGACGTAAGTACGCTGACCCATTTCGGCGGACCGCATAGCCGACGCGATGTTGCCGAATTGGCCCTGTTTCAACGCGAAATGCAACGGTTGCTGCCGGATGTGGAAATTGAACTCGTCACGATAGACAGCTACGCCCAAGGCATCGAGCATTTGCGCCTGGGCCGCATCGCGGCGCTCGCCACGTCGTCATGGTATAGCGATCTCGAGCCGTTCGCGGGCGAAATTATCATCTCCGAAGCGATTGTTCTGGAAGGACAGTCTGTCGTGGGCCTGTTCACCCGAGACGGGAACACGCGCACGTTAGAGATTAAAACCTTGGCCGACTTGCAATCCCAGCGCGTCGTATCGAACCGCGATTGGAGCGCCGACTGGCGTACACTCGATCAGCTTGGCGTCACGCGACGCTTCGATGTCAAAACCTGGCGCCAGATGGTGTATCTCGTGCGAAGCGGCGAAGCAGACCTATTGCTGGCGCCGTTTCCCTCACATGATAATTTGCGCATCGAATTGGAAGGCTGCGTCCTTGTGCCGGTTACTGGGCGCTATGTCGTGCTAGAGGGCACACGTCATTTTGCTGCTGCGCGGACTTTGCTCGGCGAACAGATTGCGGACGTGGTGTTTCGCGAATTTTCCAATATGATTGCCAATGGCACGCTCGCCGCAGCCTTCGCAGAATGCGGGTTTTTGAATTCGGTATCGTCAAATTGGGTGGACATTGGCGCGAAGTAGAGTAGTTGAAGTTTCGGTGCCCGTTGCCTCGTCCGATTCGCCGTACCGTTCAGTGGGTTGCGCGCGACGTTCTCGCTTCGCACGCGATTGCGCAATATATTGTAGTCGTTAGACTTTGGCCGGTCGTTCACTGCGGTTATGTCAACAACGCAACATATTGCACGCAGCTACCTTGCTTCGGCCCAGATAAACTGCCTATACTGAGTTACATCACCTATTCAAATGCAAGCTTGTACGAACCTCGCCGGCGGGACGAGACCAAGACTGAGTGGTATTGCGGCTCGAAAGCCCGTCGGCAGTGCGGGTCGCGATGCGCTCGGATTTCTGGGGGATTGACATGGGTATTGCACTTGGCACTGGAAATACGAGTAGTCCGGATGTGATGATCGATATGAATATGACGCCGCTCATTGACGTCATGCTGGTAATGATCATCATGATGATTATTACGATTCCGATTCAGAACCATTCTGTCAACTTGAATCTACCTGTCACCAATCTGGCGCCGATCGAACGTTTGACATCAATCGAACTGGCGATCGACTTCGACGGAACATTTTATTGGAATGGCGCGCAGATCGATCGGGCAGCGCTCGATACAAAGCTGGCCCAGATCGGGGCCGTGCCCAAGGACGGTCAGCCGGAATTGCACATCAAGCCCAATCGTCTGGTCGACTACAAGACGGTGGCGTCCGTGATGGCAACGGCCCAAAGGGACAACGTAGCGCGTATGGGCTTGGTGGGGAACGAGCAGTTCCTGCAAAACTGATTGCCAAAACATCTGCCGGGCGTTGGGCCGCGAGGCCCGACGCCCGGTGTTTCCCTCTGCCGTCCTGTAGCTGGTTTCAATAGAACCAGGCCGCACAGAAAGTCGCAGACAATGCTACTTTAAGGCAACGCGCGACGACAATGCCACGGGCCTTTTGAATCCTGTTCCATTCGCAATTTTTTGGGCAACGCGTTGTCAGGAATTTTGCCTGAACGCGGCACGGGTATTCGCAGCTTTCGCCCGATACGGGTACATTTACGCACCTTCTGTTCACTTGCCTGGCGGAATATAAAATTCGTCCGGTTGATTTACCTCAAATATCCCTATCTGTATGAAGTTATGATGTTGATGCAGTTGCGCGGCATAGGTATTTGTTGGACATGCTGCGCGCCATTGACGGATTGTTGGGAAAGTATAGGCGGGCGGGACAGGAGCGAGGTGCGCATGCAGTTGGACAATCGCATCACCGGCTACGCCATGACCGGGTTTTCCGCGCTGACGCTGCTGTTGGGCGCTGCACAATATTTTTCCCGCGACGCAATCGGGGGAGGCCGGCTTCGGGTGCGGCAGTCGTGCTGGCGATTGCGACTTCAGATACCATTCATTGGCTATGCGCAAGGAAGTCGGACTCGATTTCATCGAGCTCGTATCGATCGGCGGCGCAATCTTCCTGCAAGAATCTCTGACGGCATCAATCTTTGCTCCGATCAATACTGCAATGACATTTTTCGGAGGAAGAAGAGTTGTATCATTCTGCAGCTTAGAGCTCTGGGCACTCGTAGCTCTTGCAGCGGCCTGGCAGGTCATATTTGAAGGAACTTAGTATGCGATATTCATCCGTTGGGCGCTTTGGTGTCCTGGCACAATGTTTTCATTGGATCACGGCAATTCTTGTGCTTGTTGCATTCATCTACGGGCCGGGTGGCTCGGAACATCGCATTTATTCGACGGACAATGATTTCGACCGGCAATTGCATGAGTCGTTGGGCCTTTCGGTATTCTTTCTAACCGCTTTGCGCTTGCTTTGGCGTACTGTGGATCGGCGACCGGTACAGCCAGACATGCCGCGTTGGATGCACGTGATATCACAGGCAATACAAGGTACGCTTTACTTGCTTTTGTTCGCCGCGCCCCTCACTGCCATATGCGGTGCGTGGCTTGAAGGCCACGACCTTACCCTGCTGGGCGGTTTGCAAATACCGGCCATGCTTGGCATTTCACATGCGGTCGGTGAGACGCTCGCCGAGCTTCATGGCTGGCTTGGCGACTTGATCTTATGGTTGGCCGGGGTACATGCAGCGGCCGCCATTTACCATCACTTCTTCCTCAAGGATGGTGTTCTGGTTGCCATGCTGCCGAGATGGTTGAAGAACTAGTGTTGAGAAAATTGGACAATAGTTTCCAACCATCCTTCAAGCGGCAAAAAAGTGGGCAGCCTAGAATTCTTCCCAATCGTCATTGCTTCCGCTCGTCGTGGTGCTCGCCAAACGCTTGACTTCCGCGCTGGATGTTTTGGCAAGCGAGCGGACCGCTCCTGATGTCGGTCTGGACTTCGGATTCGCACCTATTTTCTCTTGCGGCCTCGATGCAGTCATGCGAACGGCAGGTTGTGCCTTGCTTGCCTGAACAACATATTTCGCATCGAGCTTGAAGATCGACACAATCTCCGACAATCCGGCCGCCTGATCTTGCAGAGATCCGGCTGCGGCTGCCGCCTGTTCCACCAGTGCAGCATTCTGCTGGGTGACGTTGTCCATCTCGGTGATGGCGATGTTGATCTGACTGATGCCGGTTTCCTGTTCAGCGCTGGCCGCAGTTATTTCGCTCATGATATCGGTCACACGACGTACGCTCGCGACAATTTCTTCCATTGTTAAGCCGGCTTGGTTGACCAGCTTACTGCCGGCCTCGACTTTTTCCACAGAGTCTCCGATGAGGGACTTGATTTCCTTGGCTGCCGCTGCTGAACGTTGCGCCAGGTTGCGTACCTCAGCAGCAACCACGGCAAAACCGCGTCCCTGTTCGCCTGCTCGCGCGGCTTCTACGGCGGCGTTCAGAGCCAGGATGTTCGTTTGAAAGGCGATGCCGTCGATCACGCTGATGATGTCGACTATTTTCTTGGAAGAGTCGTTAATCGATCCCATGGTCTCGACCACGTTGGAGACGACGCTGCCGCCCTTGACTGCGACGTCGGAAGCGGAAGCCGCAAGTTGGTTGGCCTGCCGCGCATTGTCGCTGTTTTGTTTGACGGTGGAGGTCAGCTCTTCCATGGACGAAGCGGTCTCCTCAAGCGAACTGGCTTGTTCTTCCGTGCGCTGCGAGAGATCGAGATTGCCGGATGCAATTTGTGCCGATGCGGTCGCGATGGTATCGGTACCGGAGCGCACTTGGCTGACAATTTTAAGCAGATTGTCGTTCATGTCCTTGAGCGCGAGCATGAGCAGGCCCGTTTCATCCCTGGAACTCGATTGGATATGGCTGGTGAGATCGCCGCCGGCAACGGTCTGCGCGATTCTCAAGGCTTCATTGAGCGGTTTGGAAACGATGCGCGCAATCCACAGAGCCAATGACAAGCCTAAGGCGATGCAGACAATCAGGGTGCCGACAATCCACAGGCGCGACGACTCGTAGAGCAAGTCGCCTGTATGACTGGCGCTGTGACCCCCTTCGACGTTGATTTTGACGAGTTCGTCAATTTGCTGGCTCAGGATGCCATTGAGCCTCAGTGACTCGCCGCGTATCAATTCCTTGGCATCGTCAGTCTTGCCGTCCTTGATCAGTTGAGCGACCTTGTCATGTTCCACCAGATATTTATCCCAGTTCTTGGAGAATTCGGTGTAAATGCGTTTTTCCTCAGGCTCGGAAATCAGTTTGGCGTATTGCTCGTTACTCTTCTTAAAGGAAACCAGTGCATCATCAAGTAGTTTTTGGGCCTTGGCGCCGGTTTCCGGGTCAGTGAAGATGAGGTTGGCATATTCCAGAGTACGTATATGCTGCATGGTGCTCTTGATTTCGAGCAGAACCTGGATGCTAGGCATCCAGTTGACTTCCATGTCGGTCGATGTCTGATTGACCTTGGCCAATTGAGAGATTGAGAAAATTCCGAGAATGGCAGTCAGGACGAGCACCGCAGAAAACGACGCCAGAAGCTTTGTTGCGATCTTCAAGTCATAAATGGATTTCACGACTTCTCCCCCTAAAAGAATACAGTTCTAATTTTGTCCAGCTTTCTTGGGATGCGAATCTTGAAACATGAGCAATTTGAGTATATGCCGCTTGAGGGCTGAAAAGTTGGCGTTTTGACGGGAGTATCGCACTTTGTCCAATCTGCGCGACAACAAGTGCCTTGAGGAAACTTTCATTTGCACCTCTGTTGACTCACCTTAGCAGGGCAAACCAGCCGTTACTGGCATTGGGTGGAACGGCATCATTGTGCGCACGAGCGGGGGTTACGATCGGTACGAATTGCCGATGAAGATCAATCACATCTGCGTAAATGCCTGCGTCACGCAGAATCCATTTGGCGCTTGCGGTGATGACGTAGTCTTCATATCATCGCCATCGCCGTCGCTACGGGTTGGCGTCGCCGTAATGTGTCAATGCTTAGCTGAGAGCAAACCCTTTGCATTGGCGAATTCGCGTTGCACAATCGGCAGGAAGGCAGAGGAGAAGCGCGTTGCCTCCGTTGCCGAAAGATGTGACCACTCTGGCGTGTCGTAGCCCTGCAATTCCGGATGATCTTCGAAATGGATGCCCGGCGCGCCGGTGCGCGCAAGCAGCAAGTCCCAGGACTCGGCCCGCGGCAGATATTTTTGTTCATAGGCGTAGTATTCGCCGGAACTGGGCAGGCGAACAAACACCACGGGCACGCCGCGCGCGTGCAGAGTGGCGACAGCCTTGACCGCCTTGCCGATTTGTTCGTCGATTTTGGCTTTTTTCTGTTCTGGTGTTTCCATGCCTGGCATTGGGCCATCGAAGTGTTGTGCCCAGGTTGCACGGGCGATGGCGCGATATTCCGGGTCATTTTCGACCTTGCTCCACATGTGGGAATTGCGATCCAGATCCGGTTGCACCATCAGCTTGCGCACACGCATTTCCTTGTGCATGCCCGGGCGCACCGGCCAGTCCTGGCGCCGCAACACGGTGCCCAGAGCGAAATCGGTATCGTAAAAGGCAAAATAGGGTTCGACCCAGTGCGCCGAGATCCAGTCACCGGCTCGTTGGGACGGGCTCCATTTGTGGAAATAAGTGATTGCGTCGGCGCGATAGGCGAAACCGCCGAAAAAAAGATCTGGCGCAACGCCAACCAGCAGCCGGCCTTTGAAATTCGGGTCTGCTGCCAGGTCTTCGAGAACCGGGATCGAGGAAGTGCCTTCCAACGCCAATTGGATGGGTCGTTCGCCGGAGAGCCGCTGCCAAACCGGCAACTGCATGTCGAACAGCACGCGCGAAGATCCGGCCAGCACCGTTTTGGCACCATCGCCATGGTCGATGCGATTGCGCTGCGCCGCCCATTCGCCATCGCTATTTCGAAATCCGGCTTCGCTACCGAACGCGCGCCAGTAGTATTCCCAACTTGCTGTCAACGTTGTCGCCAACAATATCGCGACAAGAAAAATGCGGCGCCATGGCTGCACCGGGATGTCGCGCTCCGGCACGGGTTGCGCAACGCCTGGCCTGTCCGATGCGGTTTGCCTGACGAAGCCGGGCCGCTCAAAATTGGAAGTAGATGAAGGCATTTCCTGTCCCCTGTGCAATGACGATGGCAAAAACCATGAGCCCCCAGATCGCTGCTACCAGCATCGGCGGCGCCTCTGCAACGGTTGCCTCGAGCGTGCGATGGCGCGTTGACCAATGCGCCGAGAGTATTCCGGCAACGATGACGCCATCGAACACCAGCTGTGCGGTCGGCAGGATAGGCGTGGCCTTGGTGTTTTGGCCTAACATGCCGGATAACACCAGCCAGGCTCCGCCGAAGCTGTGCGCGCGGAAAAATACCCAGGTAATGTGGATCAGAATATAGGTCATGATCCCAAGTGCCAATAATACGAGCTGCCCGGGCCGGTAGCCGTTAAACGCCTTTTTCAGAACACGCTCAAGGGCAAGGTAAAAACCATGCAGTCCGCCCCAGACCACAAACGTCCAACTTGCTCCGTGCCAGAGGCCGCCTAACAACATAGTGATCATCAGCGCAAAATAGGTGCGCGCCTCACCATGCCGATTGCCTCCCAGCGGAATATAGACATAGTCACGCAGCCACGCCGACAGGGTGATATGCCACCGGCGCCAGAAGTCGGAAAAGCCGATTGCTGCGTAGGGGAAGCGAAAGTTATCCGGCATTGCGAATCCGAGGCACATGGCGGCACCGATTGCCGTTGTCGAGTATCCGGCGAAATCGCAAAAAATCTGACCGCCGAAGGCGAGGGTGGCACACCAGGCATCGAGCGTGCCGGGAATCTTCTTGCCGTCATAAACCAGCTCGGCCGCCTTGGCGAGAAAAGTATCGGCCAGCACGATTTTCTGGAACATGCCGAGCGTCATGAGTGCCAGCCCGAAGCGCAACATATCTGCCGTAGCGCGCCGCGCAGTCTGAAATTGCGGCACTAGCTCGGTTGGGCGCATGATCGGTCCGGCGACCAGGTGGGGAAAGAATGTGACGAACAACGCATAGTCGAGAAAATTGCGTGCCGGTGCAGCGCGGCGCAGATAAACGTCGAGCGTATAGGACATGGTGGCGAAGGTGTAGAACGAAATGCCGACCGGTAGCACGATGTCCATGGCGGGCGGGTGGTAGCTCACGCCAAAGGCGGACATCAAGGTATTGAAGTTATCGAGCAGGAAATTTCCGTATTTGAAGTAGGCCAGCATACCGAGGTTGGCGATAACCGAAAGCAGCATCCAGGCGCGCCGAGCAATGGATGTTTCGGTATGAACCAGCTTTTGTGCTGCATACCAGTCAACTATGGTCGAAATCCATAGCAGAATGACGAATGGCGGATTCCAGGCGGCGTAGAAGAGGTAGCTGGCGATCAGCAGATTGACCTTACGGAAGGTCCAATTGAGCGGTAGCGAATGCAGCGCAAGAACGATCGCGAAGAAAACCACAAACGCGAATGAATTGAATACCATGAACGATTCCCCCAAATTACCGCTCTATCGATAGACAATGTGGGGTGGAAATATTAACGACGCGGACAACGACAGGCACGCGGGCTCCGAGACCCTGCGCGAGTTGCCGACTTCCCCCCTTGAAACCTGCCAATTGCTGGTGCAACTTTTAATTCTTTTTTGATTCGAAGGCGTGAAGCATGAGCCCTGAATTTTTTCTATGCCGGCACAGTTCTCATAAAGTGCAACTATTTCTTATGCTTGTGTGCTGAATCTGCCGGGCGACGACGCCAATACCCCTATGCCCGCGTTAATGTATCCGTTTGTGCAACAATTTGCAAAGAATTTTGCAGGCATACTCAGAAAGCGAAATCGGCGGCAGTGGAGCAAGCTGTCCCGTATCAGGCTGTGCCTGCATGCGTGATTGAAACGATGAAGTCAGGCGCAATTTCCCTTTGCGGCTTTAGCTGGCGAGGTACGTATTTCCCCGCTTGTCTCGGTTGACCTGAAACCACCTCGCCCGCAGTGTCATGAATGGCGTTTCCACCAGTCGATAAACCAGCCAGCCGCCCAGAAGAGACAGCAGCATGATAATAGCAATGGCGGCCGGGGCATTGATGTCGACACCCCATGACTCGAGCGGGGCAATCAGTACTTTGAACATGGGCTTGTGAACGAGATAAACGGCATAGGACCAGAGCGCAAGTTTTTCAGCGCCGGGCACACGCAAACGATTGAGCAACGAATTCTCGCTTAGCGCAGACAAGGTAAGCAGGCCGAAGCTCGTTGCGAGCAATGGATAGCCGAAGGTCATGACAAGAAACGAATACCCGTACCCGTCGATTTCCTGATAGTTCGTGAAGAGGTAGGCCGTTGCGGCAAACATCGACATGCCGCACGCGAGCAGCGTGTTGCCTTTGGCGGTAATCTGCGCATACTGCTTGCAACGGAAGTTCTTTAGCATGGCAATGGCAACGCCGGGCAGCAATTCATCGAAGCGGGCGAAGCTCGAATAATAAATGTGGGAGGAAAAATCCGGCGATGTCATCAGGTTGCGTCCAAATTCCACCCAGACCATGCCGCGCAATGCCATGCCCGCAATGACCGCTGCGCCGAGCGCGAGCCAGGCCCAGCGCAGCGATCCAGGCAGGGTGGCGATCATGACTGCCACGAGCGGCAGTATCAAATAGAACTGTTCCTCAATGCACAATGACCAGGAATGCGTGAAGGTCTCCCCGAAATGCAATCCGATGTTTTGCGTGAAGCTCAGGAATTGCCAGATCGATGCCGTGTTGGAGCCGCCGAGCAGCGCAGGAAACAGAAAATAGAGCGACAGGACGAAATAGTAGTTCGGCAATGTCCGCAGCAATCTTCTTGCGAAAAACGTTTTGAGTGAAAATCTCTCTCCGAGCGCCAGCGGCGACATGATCTGATTGCCGATCAGGTAGCCACTCAGCACAAAGAATAAATCTACGCCGGTCCAGCCGATTGTTGTCAAGAAGCCAAACGTTGGTCGCCCGCTGACAACGACGGCATAGTGATACATGAGAACTAAAGCAATTGCTGCAGCCCGCAGCGTGTCAAGGCCATTCACTCTGCGAGGTGCGCTGTATTGTCGAATCATTGGAGATCTGATTGATCGGCATTGTCTGCCAGGATTGTGCTTCGGCAGGATGATAGCAGAAGTCGCGTTGGTGATATGACACTACAAGCCACTTGGTTAATGTTTATTCGGCAAACACGGACGCAGCAAACCTTAATGGATTGGAAAGTCCAGTTGACCTATCGAGTCGAGGGCTTTTGATGTAAATCATAATGGGTGTCTTTTCACTGTGAAACCATGCAGCATACAGAACTCGCTTAAGGGAAAAATATCATGTCGACACTATCGATCAGGTTCCTGCTGATTGCCTCGATGGCGTTCATGGGCGTCATGCTTGTCATAGGCGGCGCAATGGGCTATTTTGGCGTCTTGAGTGGTAACGCTATCATTCAGCAGCTCTATACTGATCAACTACCGTCCATCATTCAGATAGATCGCAGCCAAATCATGTTGCTGCGGGCGAGACAGGAGCTCGATTGGGTGCTGGCTCATTCCGATTCGCCTGGTGTGGCTGCGGCAATGGACAGGTCGCTGGATTTTTCCAATCAATCCGTCCAGGCCTGGAAGTCTTTCCTTCTTTTGTCCAAAAATGTGGATGGGAGTAAACTTGCCGAGTCGACGGATGCCGCTCGCACGGCCTATATCAGCGAGGCCTATGCGCCGGCATTGAATGCGCTCAAATCGGGCAATCGGGAAGCAGCGGCCGGGCTTGATGCAGAAGCTGCCGGTAAGCACTTTGCCAATTTCGCGCAAAAGATCGATCAACTTTCCGCTTTCCAGGTTAAATCTGCAGAACAACAATATAAGGCCAGTCAATCCGCTTTTGTCGTCTTTAGTTTGCTTGATCTCTTCGGCGTCGCTGGCTGCCTGATTGCCGTGTCGATTTCTGCCTTTATCCTGTTGCGCCGCATTTCCATGCCGCTCAAGACTTTGCTCAATCAATTCTCGTTGATCGGCGAAGGCGATCTGACGCAAAAGATTGCAACCGGATCGCCGGATGAGATGGGGCAACTGTTGGCGGGACTGGAGAATATGCGTCAGAGTCTGATGCAGACGGTCTCCATGGTTCGCCAAGCCAGTATTTCGATCGATTCGTCTTCCGGCGAGCTGGCGGCGGGAAACAGCGACCTATCGATAAGAACCGAAAATCAGGCAGGTAATCTCGAACAGACAGCGTCGGCAATGGAAGAGTTAACGTCGGCCGTGCAGCACAACGCCGACAATGCGCGTCAGGCAAATGCTCTCGCCATGGCCGCGTCGGAAGTTGCCAGTAAAGGTGGGCAGGCAGTTGGCGAAGTCGTTCATACCATGACGGCGATCAAGGAAAGTTCGGGGAAAATTGTTGACATCATCGGGGTGATCGACAGTATCGCCTTTCAAACAAACATACTCGCGTTGAATGCGGCCGTTGAGGCGGCGCGCGCGGGCGAGCAGGGGCGTTCATTCGCGGTGGTGGCGACCGAAGTGCGTCATCTGGCACAGCGCTCGGCCGAAGCTGCCAGGCAGATCAAGACCCTGATCGGGGATTCGGTCGAGCGAGTCGATGCCGGCGCGACATTGGTCGACCGGGCGGGCAAGACGATGGATGAAATTGTCCTTTCGATCAAGAATGTCTCCGACATCATGTCCGATATCACTACCGCCAGCGTCGAGCAAAGCGTAGGCATTGGCGAGGTCAACCGCGCAATTGCGAAAATGGACGAAGTGACGCAACAGAATGCAGCCTTGGTGCAATACGCCGCGGCCTCTTCATCAAGCCTGCAGGAGCAGGTCGGCAAGCTTAATCATGCCGTCCACGTATTCAAAATCGGCGACGGAGACTACACGGAAAGGGATATTTCTCCGGTCGAAAAATTCAGTGCCGCAAAGACGGCGCGGCGCACGGTTGCACCGATCAGTACCATCAATTTGGTAGAATCGACGAAGGCGAACCTGCAAAAGTCACCTGCGCTTCGCCTTTCTAAACCCGGGGTTGGCGCATGGTAGTCTATTCCCGGTGATTTGTCGTCTCTCCGACTGCATGTCCTGTATTGAAATACAGCCCGGTCGTGAATCATGCAGAGACTTCGCGATATGAGGGGACTCCGGCAGACGAACCTGTGACAGCATTACGCATCGACGGTCTGGTCGAACCATCTGGCTGAAGCGGGAAAGTCAACCAATACCGGAAGCGAATCCGGCGTGGCGATTTGCTTGCGTGCGGGGTTCGGCGACTCCGTTGGCCACGTCGTCGGATGGGAACAGGTGGTTGCCTCTCTCGAGCAGGGATGCAAACGCTTCGGCATTCAAAGGTCGGCCGAAATAATAGCCTTGCATCTGATCGCAATCGTGCGCTCGCAGGAAGGCCAGTTGTTCCTGCGTTTCCACACCCTCGGCAATGACCTGCAGGCGCAAGCTATGCGCAAGAGTGATGACGGCGGCGACGATGGCCGCCGCATCGGCATCGATGGTCAAGTCGTTCACAAAGGATTGATCGATCTTGAGCACGTCAATCGGGAAGCGGCGCAGATAAGACAAGCTGGAATAACCGGTGCCGAAATCGTCGATTGCTATGTGCACGCCTAGGTTTTTCAGTGTCCTCAGAATGGTGATGGCGCTGTCGACATCGTTCATCACCATGCTTTCGGTCAGCTCCAGTTCGAGCAAATGCGGTGCCAGACCCGTTGCACGCAATACGTCCGCAATTGATTGTGCCAGTGCCTTCTGCGTAAACTGGCGCGCCGAGAGATTCACCGCCACCCTGAGTTCCCCATATCCGGCGTCATGCCAGGCTTTTGCCTGAATGCACGCGGCACGAATTACCCATGCGCCAATTGGAATGATGAGTCCCATTTCTTCGGCCAAACCGATGAATCGCGCAGGTGCGATCATGCCATGCACCGGATGCACCCAGCGCAATAGTGCCTCCATGCCAACGATACAGCCGGTTTTCAAACTTACCTGGGGTTGGTAATGGACAATAAATTCGTCTCTTTCCAGCGCGTGACGCAGGTCGGATTCGATGCTCAATCGATCAAGCGTGCGTTCTATCATGGTAGGCGCATAAAATTGGAAAATACTGCGGCCCATGTCCTTGGCGCGATACATGGCAATGTCGGCGTGCTTGATCAGGCTCTCGGCGGTTGTTCCGTCACCAGGAAATTTCGCGATGCCCATGCTGCAGGTCAAAAAGAATTCATGATCTTGTAGCATCAGTGGTTGCGCCACAGAATCCATGATGCGTTGCAGGACCGATACACCTTGCGCATCTTCCGACTGACCAGGCAGCACCATGACGAATTCATCCCCCCCCAATCTTGCAACGGTGTCGGATTGCTCGGTAGCGGAGAGCAGGCGGCCGGCCAACACTTTCAGCAAGACATCGCCCGCGTCATGTCCGAGCGTATCGTTGATGAATTTGAACCTGTCGAGGTCAAGAAATACCACCCAGAGCGCCGTACCATTTCGTTCTGCGTCGCCGATGGCCTTGGCCAGACGTTCGCGCAGGAGTTCGCGATTGGCCAACTCGGTAAGTGCATCATGTTTGGCCTGGAATTCCATCTCCGCTTCGTACGTCATGACTGCGGTAATATCATATTGCGCGACCACGAAATGGCTCAAGATTCCTGTCTCGTCCTTGACCGGCGCCACAAAAAGGTCGTTCCAATACCCGGTGCCGTCCTTGCGGTAGTTGCGCAGCAACGCATGTCCTTCGCGTTTGTCGCGCAACGCTGCGCGGATTTCCTCTATATTCTGTTGGTCCTGGCTGTTACCCTGTAGCGACTCCAGGCTGCGCCCAATCACTTCCTCCCTGGTATATCCGGTGATGCGTTCAAACGCCGGATTGACATATTCGATCGGGTAGTCCGGCGCGTCAGCGCTGCAAATAATGATTGCGTTGGCCGAGACTTCAATCACGCGTTCCCGCAGGCGCAAGGATCTCTCGGTACTCATGCGCTGTGCGATATCCTCCGACAGGCGCAAGTTCGCAAATTGCAATGATGCTGCGCGTCCCTTGGTGACTTTTTCGATTGTCGCGAAACGCAATACAAGCATGTAAACATAAGCGGCAGCCATCATGCTGGATAACATACCGCCCAGCAAAACATAGAGTGCGCCGCTGTTGTGCACTGTGAAAAAGACAGGCGCTTGCAGGACTTCCACGTGCCAGGTGTTATCGGCCAGCTTAAACGCGTCGACCACGGGTTCGGCATGGTCGTAGAACAGCCAACCTGAGAACAGGGGCCAGGGCTGATCGTTGGACTCGGGCGCGCTCATTCGGAAGGCAAGATCTTGTGCGTTTCCGGCTTCGCCGGTGTGGATGCCGATGCTCATGCCGGGGGCATCGTCAAAGCCGCTGCCATGCAGAATGGTATCGATCATGTGATCGGCGCGAAATACTGCCGCCGTGTAGCCTATCGTGGCGCGGTCGCGTGCCAGGATGCTCTCAAGCGGGACGCCGCGCCAATAGACCGGTGCCATGACAAGGAATCCGGTATGCCAGCCTTTGTGCTGCGCCAGCGAAAGCATGCCGGTTGAACTGGGCATGCCGGTTTCGCGCGAACGTTTCCTTGCATCCTGCTGGTCCGCCTGGTAGGCGGTGTCGAGTCCTAGGGCCGCCTCATTGCCGGCAGCAGGTTCGATATAATCGACCACGCTGTAACTGTCGCGGATTGCCGCTTTGCGTTGTTGTCCGTCCACGATTTCGGTTACCTGAAATTCCGCATTGCGATTGCGCATTTCCAGTTCGAATTTGTGCCGCTCTGCCTGCACTAATACGCGTTGAAAACTGAGTGCCTGAATCTCCGGGTAGCGCGCCAATATCGGTGCCGTGAATGACCGGAATTGCTCTCGACTGATGATGCCGAAACTGGCGAACAACTGATCGAGAATCGTTACTTGTTCGACTGCATCGTGCAGCCCTGTTTCAATGGCGGAAATGCGCAATTTTGCGCTTTGCTGAAAATGAACTGCCTGACGCTCGGACTCGACTCGGCGCAGCGCTGTGAAAGTCGCGCCTGTCAAAATGATGCCGGTAGTAAGCGTAATCAGCGCCGAGACCGAGACGGAAAACCTGATTCGCCGCAAAATCCTGTCCATAACTCCCTTTCGCCAAACCTTGTCGGTTCGCAATGTGAGAATCGGCAGGCATGGTGAGTGTGGGGTTCTATTAACGCACTGTAAGTGCGGTAGCGAACATTGGCGCTTTTACTGAAACTGCCGTGGCCCTGTCATGGGTTCCCAGCCTTGCAGTTTGCGTCCCGGCGCAAAGTCACACGGAATTCGCATCAACGGCATGGGATTGGGTGCGCGAATTTACGATCAATGAGGGTATCGCGCCCATCGGTTGTTCAGACAGAGTGTCTGTAATGAATGTTGCACGGCTCTCGTCGTAAATGGTTCATGTCGCCCGTTTTCCGACGCAATCAAAGCAATGCCGTTGTCAATTGCAGTGCAACATCGACCATGACCTCAACCGATTGCGCATGCCCTTGTTCGATCCAATGCAGCGCGATCAAACTGATCCCGCCGACGACACCCAACGCCAGCAATTGTTGCGCATCCCCGCTTCCTATTGAAAAATCGTCGGCGAGTCTGCGGGAAAATTCGTGCAGGGCGTCTGTGTAGGCTTGTGTCGCTGTTCGGCTGACGCCGCGGATTTCGATGAGAATGATGCGTGCCGCTGCTGGTTCCCGCTTGAGCAAAGAGAAATAAGCATTCAACATGATGCGTGCGCGTTCGGGACGATTACCATCGATATGCTCGACCGCCTGCGTTAATTCATTGAGCAAGCCGGTAGTGACGGCATGATAAGCTGCCAGGAGCAATTCCTCGCTGTTGTTGAAGGATTCGTAAAAATAGCGCTCGGTAAGACCCGCCTCAGCGCAAATTGATTTCACGGACGTCTGACGGAATCCAACACTTCCATACATTCGTATGGCGGCCAAGATGAGCGCTCGTCGGCGCGACTCGCGTCGATCTTCTCGGGAAACGCCGCGATAGGCACGTGGTGAGATGGATGGTTTAACCATTTACCCATTTTGACACGGAACCTTGTCAGATTCCAGCGCCTGCGGTAAAGTGCAAAGTAATAACTGACAAAGATGATTGTCAGACTAATCGAGGGAATGCTTCGATGTCACCTGTCCTGCCGGGGCCGCGCGATTCAATGCTAGATGTACTCATCATCGGTGCCGGCTTGTCCGGCATCGGTGCGGCCCGCCAGTTGCAGCAAGCGTGCCCGAACAAGCGCTACGCCATTATCGAGGCGCGCGAGACCCTCGGCGGAACCTGGGACTTGTTTCGCTACCCCGGCATCCGTTCCGATTCGGATATGTACACCCTTGGTTATCGCTTCAAGCCATGGACCAACCCCCAAGCGATTGCCGACGGCCCCTCGATTCTTGCCTATATCCGCGAGACAGCAGAAGAAGGTGCAATCAATCGACATATCCGCTTTGGACAAAAGGTCGTTAGTGCGGCATGGTCCGGCCACGACGCGTGTTGGACTGTCACAATAGAGAATACCGCAAACGGTCAGCGCGACATACTGCTCACCCGCTTCATCCATGCATGCAGCGGCTATTATAGTTACGACGAAGCTTACCGTCCGGAGTTTCCCGGCGAGACGGCATTCAAAGGGGCCATGGTGTTGCCGCAATTTTGGCCGAAGGATTTTGACTACACCGGCAAACGTGTCGTCGTGATTGGCAGCGGCGCCACCGCCGTGACGATCGTCCCGACCATGGCAGGGCGCGCTGACCACGTTACGATGCTGCAACGTACGCCATCCTATATCGTTACGCGACCCTCTGAAGACGTCATTGCCCAATGGTTGCGGCGATTCATTCCGGGCCGCCTGGCGTATAGCCTCACGCGATGGAAAAATGTATTGCTTGGTATGTTCTTCTTCAAGCTGGCACGCAGCAGGCCTGCCTGGGTAAAGCAAAACATCGTGCAGATGGCGGCGAAGCAGCTTGAACCAGGCTTCGACGTCGCCACCCATTTCACGCCAAGCTACAACCCGTGGGACCAGCGCGTCTGCGTCGTGCCGGATGGGGATCTTTTTCGCGCCATTCGCCAGGGCAAGGCGTCGGTCGTGACCGATACCATCGACCACTTCACGGCCGATGGCATCACGCTCGCATCGGGCAAGGAATTGCCCGCCGACATTGTGGTGGTTGCGACCGGACTCAAACTTAGTATCCTGGGAGGAATTGCCTTGTCGGTCGACGGCGAGCGGTTTGCTCCCAATGATGCCATGGCCTACAAAGGCATGATGCTCGGCGGCTTGCCGAACTTTGCCATGGCCTTCGGCTATACCAATTCGTCCTGGACGTTAAAGGCTGACCTGACCGCCGGCTATGTTTGCCGCCTGCTGCGATACATGGAACGGCACGGCCACGCTATTGCAATGCCGAGACCGGAGAGCGACGTCGAGGCCATGCCGTTCCTCAACTTCACTTCAGGCTACGTGCAACGCGCCCAGCACCTCCTGCCCAAACAGGGCTCTCGCAAGCCTTGGCAGGTGTATCAAAATTATGTACAAGATTTGCTCACCATTCGCTTCGGCCGTATCGACGATGGCGTCATGCATTTTGAACCTGGAGTGTCGTCATGATGAATGTGCGCAACCGCGTTGCCGTGATCACCGGCGCCGGCAGCGGTATCGGCCGCGCAATTGCAATCTCGCTGGCGCGACGCGGCTGCCACCTTGCGTTGGCCGATCTCAATGAGTCCGGCATCGAAGACACCGCGCGGGACGCGCGAAAACATGCCGTACGCGTGACGTGCCACAAGCTCGACGTGGCCAACAAAGCCATGGTGCAGGCTTTCCCTGCGCAAGTACAGGAGAGCCATGGGCAGGTCGATATTCTCGTCAATAACGCAGGCGTGGCATTGGGCGGGAGGTTCGATCAGGTCAGCGAGGCCGATTTCGACTGGCTCATGGAAATCAATTTCCATGGCGTCGTGCGGATGACGCGCGCCTTTCTCCCCTTGCTGCGTGCCTGCGACGACGCATGCCTGGTCAATATATCGAGCGTCTGGGGCCTCGTGTCTCCCGCCGGCCAGACCGCGTATTCTGCCAGCAAGTTCGCCGTGCGCGGGTTTTCCAATGCGTTGCGCCATGAGCTCGCGGGATCGAACATCGGTGTGGTGGTCGTCCATCCGGGTGGCGTCGCGACATCGATCGCCAGAAATGCGCGCGCCCCTGCCGGGATTCCCGAGGAGGAAATCTCTCGGCGCCGGGCCTTGAGCGAAAAGATGCTCCGCATGCCGCCCGAGCGGGCTGGTGAGATCATCGTGCGCGGGATGGAGCGGCGCAGGGTTCGTGTCCTGGTCGGCATGGATGCACGGTTCATTGCGCTGATCGAGCGAATTGCACCGATACGCTATTGGAATTTATTGCAGCGGATCGCAGGCGCGTAGCAAGTACAACGCGTTGCGGGGTGTCCAATACCTGCCGGCCAGAAAGACAAAACAATTTGTCATCGACAACTGACAACTTCGCGGTATATTTAAATGCCATTGGTTTATTGCAAACGCCGACCTGTCGTCCCGCCCGGAAAGGATCACCCGATGCATCGTCTCTTGCCAAGCTGTTTTCTTCTGCTGTCCGTGACTGCCGGTGAAGTTTTAGCGGCTACTCGTCCTCTCGGTATCATGCCGCTGTCGCAGGGTGAAACAATTGCCTACGACATGAATAGCGCGGGTCAGGTTGCCGCCGTCATTGAGGACGACAATGGGTCCGAGCACGGCGTCTTTTTCGAGAAGGGCACAGTGATCGAACTTGGCACACTGGGTGGCCGGGAGAGCCAGGTCAAGCGCATCAATGATAAAGGCGTCATCGTCGGATCGTCGGACCGTAAGGACGGCAGCTGGCGAGCCTTTCTATACAACCGTTCCAACGGCATGCAGGTATTGGGCACGCTCGGCGGAACCAACAGCCATGGCACGGCGCTCAATAACGAAGGTACGGCGGTTGGTTTTTCCGATCTCCCGAACGGCGATTGGCACGCTTTCCTGAGCCGGCCTGGCGCAGAGCTCAAGGACCTGGGCACATTGGGCGGCAAAATCAGTTTTGCCAACGCGATCAACAACAAGGGGCAGGTGGTGGGTGCAGCAACGACCCCGGACGCCTACCGCCATGCTTTTCTTTATGATGGCGCAAGCGGCATGGTGGACCTGGGTACGCTGGGAGGCCGCTCCAGCACAGCTACGGCGATCAACGACGGCGGCATGATTGCCGGTGCCTCGGAAACGGCGAACCGCAATTGGCATGCATTTGCTTATGATGGCAAGCGCATGATCGATCTCGGTGCAATGATAGGCCGAGGCGACAGTTACGCCACCAGCATCAATAGTGCCGGTCACGTAGCTGGAACAGCGATTATTGGCGATATGCGCCTATCCTTCGTTTGGCGCGACAACAAGATGCTGCTACATCCGGCCGGGAAGGGTCTCTATCTGACCAACGCGATCAATGATGCGGAGGAGGTAATCGGGGCGACTTATGATCACGGGCTGGAGGCTGCTACCATGCTGTCGAGCTCCGTGCCTTATGTGAACCGTGGCGGTGCCAACCTGGCGAGTCTGATCGCGCTGGCCGTGGCGTCGGCGGCTGCCGCCGTTCTGTTGCGCAAGAGGTACCGTGGCCTGGTGGCCGGCGCTTTTGGCAATCGAAAAACCTGGTCATTCTAGCCTGCGCAAATTCGGGCAGCGCGCTTGGGCTTGTTAGGCGATACCGATGCGTTGTTTTGCCCCGAGATCAGGCTTTGAGGTTGATCAGCGTTCCGAGGGTTTCGTTGGCAGTCTTGACTACTTGAGCCGACGCATCAAATCCATATTTATATTGCAGCGATTTGACCGTTTCGGCGACCAGATCGGTGCCGCTGGGTGTGCCCGAGGTCACAGCATTCTGCTGCGAGGGGTTAGCTCCGGCCGTGGCATTGACGCCGCCGCCAGCCACCGTTTGAAAGCTGGCTTGCTGCGGTCGGAATCCGTTAGTGCTGACGTTGGCAACATTGTTGGCGGTAACATCAAGAGCTCGTTGAAAAGCTTGCATGCCTGACAAGCCGCTTCCGATAGCTGAAAGTGACATATGAATTCTCTCCTTTGCACAGGTGGCGCATAACTGCCGCCCACTGGGTGAGCTTACTCCTTTTTCCGATTGCTTACCGGCTCGCCGCAAATGCGACACTGAGTTCGCAAGCGCACCGAGTGGCTGCACTCACCGGCGTATAGTGTTTTGCGTGAACTAACCGACGGAGAATGTAGACATGAACACATCCAATGAAGAATTTCGGTGGTTCCATGCCGAGCTCAAATACCAAATCGAGCAAGTCATGAACGAGCCGATTCCGGGCCCACATTCTGCGACCGGGGAAATCCGCGTACAGCCAAAGGCCCTTGCCCGTTATGAATCGATGATGCGTTCTCATGCGGCCGGCTGTGAAGCGGGGCGATGATAGGTTAGCGCCTGGTCGCCGATTCCGAAACCACGAAACGAGATGTCTTTCGAGCACGTACTATCAATTTGCCTCCCCCATTCATGAGAAGGAAAAACCATGTTATTCGAACCATTTACTGCCCGTAAGCTTGCATTGAGTAATCGTACGGTCATGTCTCCAATGACGCGCAGCCGCGCAGTCGATGCGAACGTGCCGAACGCCCTGATGGCTCAATATTATGCGCAACGCGCAAGTGCCGGATTGATCGTGACCGAAGGCACGTCGCCTTCGCCAAACGGACTCGGGTACCCGCGTATCCCCGGGCTGTTCAATGCCGATCAGGCACGCGGCTGGAAGCTTGTCACGGATGCCGTGCATGCGAAGGGCGGCAAGATTGTCATCCAGCTCATGCATACCGGCCGCGTGACACACGTTGCCAATCTGCCGGTGGGCGCCGAAGTCGTCGGCCCGAGCGCGGCGACGTGTCCCGGCGAGATGTACACCGATTCGCAAGGTATGCAGCCCTACAGCCCGCCGCGCCCCATGAATGAGGCCGACATTGCGGCGGCCATCAAGGAATACGTCGCGTCAGCCACGCTGGCGATCGAAGCGGGATTTGATGGCGTTGAACTGCATGGCGCGAATGGCTATCTTATCGAACAATTTCTCAGCCCATTGGTCAATGATCGCAAGGACGGCTACGGCGGCGGCGTCGCCGGACGCAATCGTTTTGCACTCGAAGTGGTCAATGCGGTTTCAGCAGCGATTGGCAGTGAGCGGGTCGGCATTCGTCTATCCCCCTATGGCGTGTTCAATGGTACCGGCGCGTATCCGGAAATTGAAGATCAATATCTGGCCTTGGTCCAGGCGTTCTCCGCTTTGGGGCTGCTGTATGTGCACGTGCTCGACCATTCCGCCACGGGCGCGCCGCCGGTACCTGCGGCATTGAAGAAAAGCCTGCGCAATGCGTTCGACGGTCCTTTTGTGTTGGCCGGCGGTTTCGACGCTGCGAGTGCTGAAAAAGCCCTGGTCGCCAATGAGGCCGATTTGATCGCATTCGGCCGGCCGTTCCTGGCCAACCCGGATTTGGTAAAACGCATGCAGACTGGTGCGGCAATCAACGCACCCGACATGTCGACCTTCTACACCCCCGGCGAGAAGGGCTACACCGATTATCCTGCGCTTGCCTGATTTACCGGGATCGGTTCGCCGTGCCGGTCTGCTTTCGATTCAAACCAGAATGCGGGCGGATTGATGCCGACCTGGTCCAGCCAGGCGGCAAAGTCCTGCTTCACGACGAATTCGTCGAACAGCAGGGCTGCGTCCGGGGCAGCGGCATTCTCGACGACGTCAATCAAATGGTTGAGTGCCGAAGAGCGGATAAAGATTGGGATATTGCCGTCTTGCGCGACGTATCCGACGTAGGGCGGGCCAAGCAATTCAAACGTGCCCTTATTGACCCATTTCGGATCAATGCTTTGCAGGCGCAATCCGTCCCGCACCACGCCCTTTGCCAGCGCTCTTGCAACGATTTGCTCGTGTTGCATTGATTCGCTCGCCCATTGCGTGACGATGTCCCAGAAACGGTAACTCTCCACGTGATGACCGAGGTTCATGTTTGCGCTCCTGACGATGCGTAACAAAGCTTGCTTTTAGGACTTTCAGGCTTGGCGCTCTGAGGCTGCCGCAAGTATCCGGCTCAAGGTAGGCGATGCTGCAAGAACCAATCGAACAGGCCGGTCTTTTCGGCATAGGCATACACCTAGGCGTCGATATGGCCGCCATCGGGGAGCACCGTGTATTTTACGTCGCCGCCGGCTTCCTTAAGCGCCGCTACCATGTTGGCCGATTGCTCTTCCGGTACTGCCTCGTCCTTCTTGCCGTGGAATGCCCATACCGGCATGTCCTTGATAGAGCGAACAAATAACGGCACGCCGCCCCCGCATATGGGCGCTGCGGCTGCGAAGAGGTGCGGATAGGCCATGATCATTTCCCAGGTGCCGAATCCGCCCATGCTCAGACCAGTGATATAGATGCGATGGCGGTCAACATTGTACCTGGCCGTGACGTCGTCGATCATCGCCTTCAATTGCTCACGCTGCCACCATCCCCCCTCGGGAACTTGCGGCGAAAGAACCATAAATGGGAAATCCGGATTGCTTTCCACTATGGCCGGCGGCCCCCATTTCTTCACCAGGTTAAGGTCGCTTCCGCGCTCACCCGATCCGTGCAGGAAAAGGATCAAGGGCGCAGGTTCGCCTTTTGCCGAATATGACTTGGGAAGAAACAGCAAATAGTGGATCTGGCTTTGAACCATGGTAGTTAACTCCAATTGGTGCGCCGGCTTCGCAGCATCGACAGGGGCGGTTTCCGCAGCTTGTGCGACGGCACCTGTTGCAAGTAGGGCGCATGACAGGAAAGTGAGGACAATGCGAAACATGTTGCGAATCATGTCGGCTCTTTCGAAATTGATTGCGAGATGGATTGAGGGAATATTTCGGGAATGACTATACACTGCTTTGGGGCGTGTTTCCCCGTCAACCGAGGCGACACGGTGCGTTTTCGGTCAGTTCGTTCGCTCGGACGCGAGCTTGTTGAATCGTCTGCATGAAACACTGCGCCGTGAGAAGACGGCGGATTGATGGGTTTTTCAGGCAACGGTGTTGAGCAAGGTTCCTAGACTGCCGATCGGAGCAAGCGCGAGCGATGCCGGCGCTACGATTGTCGATCCGCCTGTGGAGGAGCCCACGGCATTTGACTGGTTGGAGTTTGGTTCATGTGCTCCTTGCGCTTGCCGGCTCTGGATTTGCGCCTTGATGGTGCTGATCTTCTCCTGCAGTGCCTGGATAATTTGCTTGCCTTCCTGCGTTTTCCCGGAAGAGCAATTGACCCAGTCGCCCAACTGTTTGGTGCAACGATCAAGCTGGGCTTGCAGAGCAACAGAGGCACCACCGGTGCTACCAGACTGGCCAGTGGCGTTGACTACGATTGCGGAGCTTGTTTCTATGGCAATAGTCATGATCTCCCTCGGGCGCGCGACGTTATCCTCTGTCTTTGTCGCCCTCGGACAACTTACCTTACAAGCTTCTGCAAATTTTTGCCATTTGCACCGCATTTATTCGCGATCAGCTTGCCATGGCACATGATAAGCTCATTGTGCATTAATATTTTGACATTTACTCAGCCAGACCGACAGGGGCGACGATGACGGACGGTACCATTCTCACGGAACGGCCATTGCACAACGGGGTAGGGGCAAATTCCATTGCTACGGTGCAGGGCCCTTCGCCGACGCTGGGGCGGGGTGCGGTGATCGCGACCGTCGCTGGAAATGCATTGGAATTTTACGATTTCCTGACCTATTCGGCCTTCTCGGTCTATATCGGCAAGGCGTTTTTCCCGGCCAAGACCCCCTTGATGAGTTTGCTGCTTTCACTGGCCACGTTTGGCGTCGGTTTTTGTACCCGCCCCTTGGGCGGCTTACTGATCGGCGCCTATGCCGACCGTGCCGGGCGAAGGCCTGCATTGATGCTGACGATCAGCCTGATCACGATAGGCACCATGGGCCTCGCCCTGACGCCGCCGTATGCCGCGATCGGCGTTGCGGCGCCCGTCATTCTGGTCGTATCGCGCCTTTTGCAGGGATTGGCGCTGGGCGGCGAGGTCGGACCGTCAACGGCAGTGCTGCTCGAATGCGCGCCGCCCGGGCGGCGTGGCGCCCTGGTGAGTTGGCAGGGAGCGAGCCAGGGCATGGCAATATTTGCGTCCGGCGTCGCAGGCGTTGGCGTGTCGGCGTTACTGAGCAAAGAGCAATTGGCCGACTGGGGTTGGCGCTTGCCTTTCGCGCTTGGGCTGGCGATCGTGCCGCTCGGAATTTACCTGCGCAGCAAATTGCCCGAAACGCTGGAAGCGCCAGGTACGCGCAGCGGACCCGACGTCCTGCGATTGCTCTGGCGCGAGTACCGTCGTCCCTTGACACTGGGCATGATGATCATCATGTGCCTTACGATTTCTACCTACATCAGTAATTACATGACGACGTACGCGTTGACCACCTTGGGGATGACGGCTTCAGAGTCCATGCTGGCCACGTTGGCGCAAGGCGTGTGCATGATCTTCGCTGCCTTGGGCGGAGGTGCCTTGTCCGATCGTTATGGCCGAAAAATTGTAATGATGGTGCCGCGTGCGCTCGTGATTGTTGCAATTTATCCGGCGTTTTTGCTTTTGGTAGCATTGCGGACCCCTTGGGCATTGGTGGCGGTGACGTCCGGTTTGGCATTGCTCACTTCCTTCAGTATTGCCGCTTCGCTAGCTGCTTTGGCCGAGGTGTTTCCCAATCATGTACGCAGTTCCGGGCTGGCCATTTCCTATGCCTTGTCGGTTAGCGTGTTCGGCGGCACGACGCAATTTGTCATTGCGTGGTTGATCGGCACGACCGGTAATCCCCTGTCGCCGGCCTACTACGTCATCGCGTCGAGCGTTGTCGGATTGTGGGCCATGGCGAAGTTGCCCGAGAAGCGCAAGTAGGCAGCGCAGCGCGATACAGACGATGGGGCGCTCGTTGGCTCTTTTCCATATGGCGTGAAGTTTGTCGCGTCGTAAGGTAACTTCCGCCCGTCGCCTGGCGGCCATTGTGATTCGCTTGACGCAATTTCGTACTGGCGATTCCCGGACTTGCATCCGGCGCGCCTTCAGGGCAATATCGGCCTGTAAGCGGCAGCGAAAAGCAACAGAGACACGCTTGCAGCGACAAGCAGGCGCCGGAAGCTTTTCATCCGTCATTTCGCCCCACGCATTTTCTCGAGGTTTCTGATATTCGTAATTCGCTCAACATGCCGGTCCGCTACGTCGCCCTTGTGGCTGCCTTTCTCATGCCGGGCCTTGCCCTGTTGGCCTGGACCTTGTTGTTCCATCTGCCGTATGAGACGCGCGTTCAAGACGATACGCTTCGCCTGGCGCGGCTGATTGCCGACGCGCAGTCGGACAAGGTCAATTCGATACGCGATACCCTGAGCGTGATTAGTCTGTCCAGAGAGCTCGATGACGGCGACTATGCGCGCTGCGATGCCTACCTCGCGCACGTAGTGTCCGAGATTAGCTTGATCAACAACCTGACGCGTGTGGAACCGGACGGCAGCATCACTTGCAGCGCCAAGGCGGTGCCGCCTGGGGCAAGTTTCGGCAACGATGATTTTTTTCGCCAATCCCTGGCACTCAAATCATTCACGCTGTCCGGTTATCGCATTGGTACCGACGCGCAGGTGCCGCAGATTACGGCCACCTTTCCAGTACTCGACCGGGTGACCGGTTCGGTGCAATATTTTGTGGTTGCAGCCATTGATCTGGCCTCAATCGGCAAGGGCTTGGTCGACGTTCCCTTGCCTGACGACGCCAAGGTGACAATACTTGATCCCGATGGCGTCGTATTGGGAGGTGTTCCCTCGGACGACACCATAATCGGCAAGCTGTCTCCAGATCTGACGGCATTGCGGCAACTAGGCGCGGAAATGGGCATGCTCAATGACGGGCGCGCCGTGCCGCAGTTTGTCGGGTGGGCGCCCGTTGGCGCCGGAGAGGGACGTGCGACGGTAGTAGTCACGATCACGGCGCGCTATGCCACGGTAACTCTGGTCGAAATTGCGCTTGGCCTTATCATCGTCGGTGGCGCTTTGGCGGGAGGGATGATGTTGCTCGCGTCGCGTACCCTGCTGTGGCACAAAGGTGCACGCCTGGCCTATACCCTGAGTGCGATCGGCGTCATCCTCTTCCTCTGCGCGCGCATCGGTGTGATGGTGCGGCTGTTCAACTTGGAGAGCGAGCGCGTAGAAAGTATGGAACATGCCCATCAAGTCATTGACGATGTCGAGGCGGCGCGCGTCGATTTGGCCAAAATCGAAGCCGGCAATACCTTGTTACGCTTGCGCCGTACTCCGGACGACGCACGGGCCGCGCTGGCGACATCCATCGGCTTGGCGCAACATGCCGCACGCCTGGCCGATTTGGTGGCAAAAGATGCGGGGCAGAGCGCGCGCGCCCGGACCCTCGGCGAGCTGGCGGGGCAGTTGGTCGAACGCTCGCGTGCCGGCGCTCCCGCCGCGCACGTAACAGGCGGTCACGATCTCGCGCAAGCAGACGCACTGGAGCACGATATCGATGCCCTGTTCGAGGCCATGAAGAGTGATGCGCAGCGCTCGCTCGAACATCAGCGCGCGCACGGATTGGCTGCCGAGCGTGAGGCATTGGTCATGTCCGCAGTCATGGCCGTGGCCGCATTGTTGCTGTTGACTGGCGGTACTGGCTTGCTGTTGCGCCAGGCCCGCGCCAACGCCTCGGCAAAAGAGAATTTGGAGCAGAGTGAACGGCGCTACCGCATGTTGGCAGAAAACATGCGCGACCTGATCGTGGTGGTCGATCTCAATGGCGTGCGCAAATACGTGTCGCCGGCATCGCTTTCGCTTTACGGCTGGCTGCCCGAAGAACTCCTCGGGTCAAAATCCGTGTCCATGGCGCACCCTGACGATGCGCCGATCCTGTCGGCTGCGTTCGCGTCGCTGGCAAGCGGTGAGCGCGAAGATGCCTCGGTGCTGGTGCGGGCACTGCGCAAGGACGGCACCTATCGCTGGATCGATATCGCCATTCGCCTGATGCGTGACCCGCGTACGCATGCGCCGGTGGAAATGATTGGTGTATTGCGTGATGCGCAGGAGCGCGTCATGGCCGAACAAGCCTTGCGCAAGAGCGAGGAACAATTCCGCAGCATTACTGAAAACGCCGGCGACCTGATAGTCAGCGTGGGGCGCGACGGCACTCGGCACTACGTTTCGCCATCGTACGAGCGTGTCCTCGGCTACAAACCAGAGGAATTGTTGAACGCCCCGCGTGCCAGTTTTTTTCACCCGGACGACCGCGAACGGGTCGGTGCATCGTTCGACTCCATGTTCACCGATCACCCGATACCTTCGGTTGCCGGACGTGCCTTGCACAAGGACGGACATACGGTGTGGCTGGAGGCGCATCACACGCTGGTGCATAATCCGGCAACCGGCGAGCCATTGGAGACGGTATCCATCATGCGCGACGTGACGGCGCAAAAGAATGCCGAGCACCAACTGCAGGAGGCGCGCGAGGAGGCGGAGCGAGCCAACCGCGTGAAATCTGAATTCCTTGCCAGCATGAGCCATGAAATACGCACACCCATGAATGGTGTGATCGGATTCTCCACCTTGCTGCTTGAGACGGATTTGTCCGGCGAGCAGCGGCGCTACGTCACGCTTTTAAGACAGTCCGGTGAAGCGCTGCTGGCGATTATCAACGACGTGCTGGATCTGTCCAAGATCGAGGCCGGCCGGCTCGATCTGGAATCGATTGCTTTGAACGTGCGCGAACTTGTCTCCGGATGCTGCGCATTGGTCGAGCAGCAGGCCCGTGCCAAGGAGCTTGACTTGAAAATTCAGGTTGAGCCCGACGTGCCGCAATGGGTGTTGGGTGACCCGACACGTCTGCGCCAGGTGTTGCTCAATTTTCTCTCCAATGCCATCAAATTTACATTTATTGGCGGCATTCTGGTGAGTGTCGAGCGAGACCGTGCCTTGACCGGCCGATTGTTGTTCAAGGTGCAGGACAGTGGTGTGGGCATGCTGCAGGAACAACAGCATCTGCTGTTCCAGTCCTTCTCGCAGATTGACCGCTCGACCACAAGAAAATTCGGTGGTACGGGATTGGGACTGGTTATCAGCAAGCGCCTGGTCGAGGCCATGCCCGACGGGCAGATCGGGGTCATGAGTACGCCCGATGTAGGCAGCACTTTCTGGTTCGCCGCCGGTCTGCCCGAGACGACCGCGATTGATGAAACAGCCGCCGCGCCGTTTGCCGTCGATTTCTCACCGGCCCGCATCCTGGTGGCGGAAGATACCGAAATGAATCGCATTATTGTCGAAACCATGTTGAGCCAGGCGGGCCACACTGTAGTGCTGGTCAATGACGGCGCCGCGGCGGTCGATGCTGTACATCGCGAAGATTTCGACTTGATTTTGATGGATATACAAATGCCGGTCATGGACGGCATTGAAGCCACGCGAAGGATCCGTGCGGGCGAGCCGCGATTCAGGGATATCCCGATCGTCGCGCTGACAGCGGCCGTACTCGCAGAAGAGGTCGAGCGCTGCAGGGAGGCAGGCATGTCGGGCTTTTTGCCCAAACCTGTGGTCATGGAGACCTTGCTAAGTACCGTGGGAAAATGGGCGCGCAGGCAGTCTTGATCGGCACAGCCCCAGCCGTATTCCGGCAAGGCTTGCCTTCTATATTCGAAAGCTGAACGAAGTCGACAGGAAGGCGCTGGAAAAACTCAGCGCGGAAGCGGCCTCGGCCAAAACCAGGAACCAGTGCTGAACCAAATTCGTCATTGGACAATTTGCCGGGCGATCACGACGAGGAGTCTTTCGCCATCGAGAGATCAGTCAATGGGCACGGCGCGATATCTGCCAACCTGAACCGACGACACCATCGGCGCCCGGTTTCCCCAAGAATTGCGAATATAGGACACAACGGCTGCAACGTCGGCGTCGTTGAGCGTTGGGCCGAATGGCGGCATGCCATAAGGTCGCGGATTGGTATCGCTGCTAGGAGGATATCCGCCATTTAATACCATGCGGATCGGGTTGATCGACGATTGCATGCTGATTGCACGATTACCGGCGAGCGGCGGATACGCCGGCGGCAGCCCGCTGCCATTCTTCTGGTGGCATGGGACACATTGATCATGATAGATCTGGGCGCCGCGCGTGAGAATGGCCACGCTCTGATCGGTAGCGACTTCCATCTCGTTGCTCAAAGGCGGCAATACGGTTTGCGGCAAAGACTTGAGGTACACGGCCATCGCATCAAGGTCCGGGCCGGACAGGTGTTGCAAGCTGTCGCTGACCACTTCTGCCATGGGACCGAAAACCGTACCGCGTGGCGAAACGCCTGATTTGAGCAAACTAACGATATGCTGGTTTTCCCAATTGCCGAGTCCTGCTTCAGCGTCTGACGTCAAAGAGGGGGCATACCAGCCCAGAATGGGGATCATTCCGCCGGCCAAATCTGCGTTTTGCTCGGTGGCGCCCAGAGTGTTGCGGTTGGTGTGGCAGGCATTGCAATGACCAAGTCCTTGCACCAGGTAGGCGCCGCGATTCCAATCGGCGGTATGGCTTTGGTCCGATTCATATACACCGGGACGAAAATACAGTGCGCGCCAACCGGCAAGCAAAATACGCTGGCTGTATGGGAAGCGCAGTTCATTCTCTATAGTCGGTTGATGAACGGCGGGCAGCGATCTGAAATAGGTAAACATCGCGTCTGCATCCGCTCGCGTGATTTTGGTGTAGTTGGTATACGGGAAAGCCGGATAAAGGAACCGCCCGTCTCTTGATTTGCCGTTGTGCATGGCGCGCCAAAAATCGTTTGCCGTCCAACTGCCGAGTCCGGTGGCTGGATCGGGCGTCAGATTTGGCGAGTAAAGCTTGCCGAACGGTGTCGGTATGACGCGGCCGCCGGAAAAGGGGACACCGCCGCGCTTTGTGTGGCATGCCATGCAGTCGCCCGCCTGCACCAGGTAGCTACCGAGCGCAATTTGTTGTGCAACATTCGCAACCGGCACACCCGCGTCGCCGCTTCCCGGGTCGAAAAATGTCTGGATACCCAGGACCATGGCCACGATCAACACAATGGCCAATACGGAAGACAGTAGAATGCGTTTCATAATTGGCTCCGGCTACTGCGGAAAGCTGCCGCAAGATAACGGCAGTTTTTCGCTTGCCGTCGCCGGCGCAGTTTCGGACGGGATCGGTTGGGCCGCCAGCCACGTCAGGGCAGCGCCGATCTCTTCGCCGGTCAGGCGTGAGGAAATCGCGGCCATGCAGTCAGGTTCCGCCGCTCGTCGGGTACCAATTTTCCAGGCGCCCAGTTGTGCGCTCATGTAGTCAAACGGCAGACCGGCAAGACCCGGAATTGACGGCGCGACACCTGTCAAGGTTTTGCCATGGCAGGCAATGCACGCTGGAACATTGCGGGCCGGGTCGCCCGACCGGACGATCCTGCCACCTAACTCCATGTCGGCTTGGGACGCAATCATCGCTTGCGGTGGAGGATAGGGTGGATGCAGATTGGAGAAATACGCCGCGATTTCGTGGAGATAATCTTCCGAAAGATGATCGACCATGTATACCATCAACGGATACTTGCGGCGGCCCTCGCGGAAATTCATTAACTGGTTATAGAGGTATCCCGCAGGCTTGCCCGCGATGCGAGGGTAATAACCGTCGCTGGCGGCACGCCCTTCTTTTCCATGGCAGGCGGTGCACGCAATGACGCGCTGGGCGATCGTATCGGGAGGGGAAGTCTGAGCCAACACGTCATGGCCAATAAATGCGAACCAGCACAAGAAAGCATTGATGCCCGCGGTAAATACGGCACCAATTTGCCGACCCATGCTGCACTTTATTTTGCCAAATACTGGTCTGATGTTCATGGTTGCGGGCAAAATTTCGAGGCCACATTATTTTCAATACCGACATTGTCCGCTGAATCGTCTTGACGTGCATTGAAGGATTTGGAAAATTCATGCGCGTCGAGCCATCGATCCGTCTTCATTGTATCAACGATGAAACACAGCGAACGGAACAAGACACACAGGCGAGCGATTGTGGTCGATGAGGCAGCGCGCAATATTGAGGGGCGGGTGCGCCTGCATTATTTTTCGAAAACGGCTTTGTAGCGTCTTTCGTCCCATGCATTGGCTAACTGGCTGCTTTTTGCTATGGCATTGGAATGGCCATACTTTTCCGAGGCCACCGCAAAGGCGATCGGTTCTCCGTTTCGCAGCAGGGCAACTGCATTTCCGTCCGACGACCAATGGAACGAGAATTCGCGCGCTAATGGATTCTTGATGATGGCACGGTCGCTGGCAAGGTCCTGTGTGAGCGGCGGTATGCTGCCCGACGCTTTGATCTCCGACCAGTTTATCTTGGCGGCAGGTGCTATCCGGGTATAGGCAATGGCATCTTTTTCCGGGAATTTACTGCCCACCTTGGTCAGTTAGATCAGCGACGATATCACGTTCTTCTTACCTGTCATTTCTGACAGGTACCTCGATTCCCAAGATTGTGGTCTAGTGCTCGATGGCAAAATTGCATTTCTTCAATCGCAAAAGAAGAATTGCAAATTGCTGCTTTGACAATCGATTTGGGCTCTCTTCATGTCGCCTAGTTTTGCCTAATTAGCAAAAAAATCGCAACCATCATCTTTTCGATCGTTACAGCTGGTGGAAAGGCCGTTTTTTTAAGCTATTGATTTATATACGAATTCCTTTATAACGCCGTCTCTGGTCCGATTGAATGTGAAATCATTGATATTGCAATGCGCATGTCTTTTACATTCGGAAGGACATTTGCGTCTCCGGAAGGTTTCCAGAAGGTCAAATATCTAAGGGAAGTGCATAGTCGGGAGTAAGGAAAATGCAACAAGCTGAGCGATGCAACGACCGCAAGTCGGTGCTCGGAATCATCACCAAATTCGTCGCACAATGAAAAAAGATCCGTTCCAATTTGGTCAATGGCTGGTCCGCCCGAGCACCAACTGTATCGAGCAGGCGGGTGAGACGCGGCAAATGGAACCGCGGGCGATGGATGTCTTGCTGGTTTTGTGCGCGGCAAACGGCAACGTGGTCAGTGCCGACCAGTTGCTGACCGAATGCTGGGGAACCGGTGCCTATGGCGACAATCCTGTCCACAAGACCATCGCCCAGCTAAGGCGTTTGCTTGGGGACGAAGCGAGCGCGCCAGTCTATATAGAGACAATACGCAAGCGCGGTTATCGCACCCTGGCTCCGCTGACGTTCGGTAGTGCCGATACGATGGGCCTACCGGCCTGGAAAGACAGTTCGCCATTTCGCGGTTTGCAGGCTTTCGATCGCGACCACGCGCAAGTGTTCTTTGGCCGCACCGAAGCAACACGTCAATTGATCGATGCGGCGCATGTGCAGGTTGAGGCAGGCTGCGCGCTTCAACTCTTGCTTGGACCCAGCGGTTCTGGCAAAACCTCCGTGGTCCTCGCGGGCGTGTTCCCTGCATTGTCGCTCGAACGCAGCACGAACGGATTGGCCTTGCTCGACGCGACGAATTTCGATTTGGCGGAGCAGGGTGAACAAACCCTATTGGTGACACTCGCTGGTGCCATGCTTGACCTGGAGTGGAGTGGGCAGGCGCTGTTTCCGGGGGCCAGTGCAGTGTCGCTCGCGCAATGGCTCAAAGACGATATTGGCACGGTAATGCAGCAGATGGCGGCGAAGCTGACCATGGCGGCGGAGCAATTAGCAGCCGAAGCTGCGGCTCAGTCCAATTCAGTGGTCAATCGCCGGCCGCGCAAGCTGCGCTTTGGCATATTCATTGATCGTCTTGAGGCATTGTTCAACGTCAACCGAATCGGCGAAGCTGAACGTCGCGACTTTCTGCAATGCCTTGATAGACTGGCGCGAGGCGACGTGGTACTGCTGGTACTCGGATGCCGCAATGACTTCTATCCCTATATCGCCGCCCAGCCGACACTGATGGAAGGCAAACCCAGGGGCGCCCATTTCGATCTCGGCCCCCCGAGTGCAGCAGAAATCGCCCAGATCATTCGCATGCCCGCTGCCATGGCAGGGTTGACCTACGGCATCGACCTGTCAACCCAGGCACGCCTGGACGATGTGCTGTCTGCCAGCGCCGTCGCAAGCCCCGATGCGCTTCCGCTGCTGCAGTACTGTTTGCAGGAGCTATATCGCCTGCGCAGCGCCGATGGCGAACTGAGTTTCTCGACCTTTGAGGAATTGGGCGGACTGGAAGGCGCTATTGGACAGCGCGCAGAGCAAGTGGTGACGCGCTTTACCGAGCAGCAGACGGCATCGCTGGCGCGCGTGATGTCGCTGGTGGTCGTGCTATCCGCGAACGAAGAGAGCGTGACCAGCCGCCATGCGCCCTGGTCGGCGTTACGCAATGATGAGGAACGCGAAGTCGTCAACGCCCTGATCGAATCCCGTCTCTTTGTCAGCGATTTGATGGGCGATACGCCCAGTTTCGGCGTGGCGCACGAAGCACTATTGCGTCGCTGGCCGCGAATGGCTGAATGGATAGAGGCGCATCGGGCGGCCTTGCGTGTTCGCGGTGGTCTGGCGCAACAAGCGGCACGCTGGGTGAAAGAAGGCCGTCCAGACGATTTGCTGCTGCCTCAAGGCAAGCGCCTTGCAGAAGTGAAATTACTGCAGCAAGAGGGAGTTTTTTCGCTGAGTGAGGATGAAACGGTGCTCATTGCCGTTTCGGCGAAACGCGCACAGTGGCGCGGGCTCCTTCGCACTTTAGCATTCACCGCCATCGCACTTCTTGCCGTACTTGCGACGGGTATGAGCATCCGCGCAACGGCGGCCAAGCGTGCTGCCGAGCAGCAGCGCGCCGAAGCGGAAGGTTTGATGGGGTTCATGCTCGGCGATTTTGTCGATAAATTGCGTCCGTTGGGAAAATTGGATTTGCTCGATAGTGTGAGTCTTAAGGGGCTCGAGTATCTCAAGCGGCCGCAGGACAGAAGTCAGAGCGACACCGAACTGACGCAGCGGGCCAAGGCTCTGCAAGTGATCGGCGAAGTGCGCCACGCGCGTGGCGACCCGAAGGGGGCGCTGGACGCGCTGACGAGCGCATATGACATTTTGCAATCGCAAAACAAAAAACTCCCCCAGGATACCGAGGTATTAAAAAATCTTGGCGCGACCGCTTTTTGGATTGGCCAAATATACAAAGACCAGAGCGACGTGCAAAAGACCGAGGCTTATTGGCGAGACTACATGCGATTCAGCGACCGCCTTAACGCACTCGAACCGGATAGAGTCGAATGGTGGATTGAGCAATCATACTCACACACAAATCTTGGCGGCATTGCATTGACCCGCGGTGACCTTGCAAATGCTGTCAGCGAATTCCAGCAATCGATTGATCTGAAAGAGCGGGCGTTGAGCAAAACACCGAATTCGACTACGCTTCTCGGCGATTTGGCCAACACATACTCCTTCATGGCCAGTGCCAAAGCCTCGATGGGCGATCTCGATGCGGCCAATCACCTTTATGAAAAGGAGCTGCAAATTGTTTTGCATCTACGAGAATCTGCGCCTGCAGAAGTAATTTGGGTAAGAAACCAAGTATTTGCTTTGAGGATGCGCGCCGCCATTCGCCTGGCATGGGGCTTGGACCAGCAGGCTTTGAGCGACTATCGCGAGGCAAAAAAACTGTTTGAAGATCTCCTGGCGCATGACCCGGGGAATCGTAATTGGCAAAGCGGAATTGCGACCGTTCGCCAAGAGGAACTGCGAATTCTCGCTCGCCAGCGCGACGCAAAGGATACGACGGCTCAATTGATGGCCATCGAAACATCTTTGCAGACCCTTATCGCATCCGATCCCAAGAACGTTGATTGGGCACTAAGAGAAGCATTCAATCGCATGCGAATCGCAACGGCCAATTTCGCGCGGGGGAAATTCGACGATGCGCGCCAGGAAAATCAATTGGCAATAGACAGCTTCAGAAAATTATTCGCGGCGGGCAAAACTAACGTGTTCATTCGACGTGGAATGGTCGAGTCATTTCTATTGTCGGCTGACATCGAACGTTCCACCAAGAATTCCGCTGGTTCCATGGACGCTTGCCGCAAGGCATACGACGTGTTGGAGTCGGAAGCCAAGGCGAGCTGGGACTATCGTGTTCTCGATCCATGGGTACGCGTGAATTATTGCCTCAAGAACGAGCAAATTGCAGATATAGCCGTGAAGCGCCTGGAGAAAATTGGCTATAACGACCTCGAATATCGGCGCTTTATTTCAACCACCAAAGAAAGGAATGAAAGATGAACGCTTCTCCAATAACTGTGGTGCCAGTCATTGTCACCATGACTCCCGGTCCCACGCCACTGTATTCATACAACGGATTGACCAGGCAACCAGACTGTTCAGTAGTATGCAAAGGACCGACTGATATCGAATTTGTGTTGGATGGGGACTCTTATGACGATGGGTGGCGCTTCGTGGGCTATTCTGCGGGTGCCACTGATCCCATGCCGGTTCATCCAAACCTCGGTTTTCGCTCGGATCGTCAATCCGAGACGCCAAACAGAAAACTGACTGTATTTAATCCGGCGCTCGTAAAAGGCGATGTACATCGCTTTTCACTTTATTATTCAAACGTCAAAGTCAACAATGGTGCTCCATTCTCGTTCGACCCGGAAACCCAAAATGACGGCGGTCCAGGTGATGGTGACTAATGTTTGGGGGCGAAAACTAGCATATTCGCGATCTCACTGACATTAATACTTCATACGAAAGGGCCACCTGGAGCACGATTTGACTTTCTCCAGTGTGGCCCGATTTATTGAAAGTTGCAATTTTAGTGAATCACCGTTGCCGATTTTTTTTGAAGCTTGTTAAGCCAACGTCTCCCGATCCAGCAACAACACTGAAGGAATCGTCCCCGAATTTGCCAGCCGCAGCAAATGCAGCCCGATACCCGACAAGCCGTTCATCAATGACGGACTATACCCACCGCACACCAAACCGGACGGCAGATCAATCGGCGAATTGAATCCTCGCAGATACGTAAGCATTTGATTCTGACATTCCTCCACCTGTTCCGGACTTTCCTGCAAGGCATAGCTCAGCAGAATATCCGAGAGTCCCAGCAAGCCGTTGCATAGTGTTGCGTCTCCCGCTTTGCTCTGCAACGTCTCCTGCATGATTTTGCGCGTAGTCGTGATCGCTGTCATGAGCCGCTCTGAATGAAATTGCGCGCGCGCCGGGTTGAGCTGCTTTGCCCTCAAATGTGCCAGTGCAATGCCCGGTGCGCCGTGGCTCCAGGTCCCCTTAAAAATCCCGCAAACATTTCCATCACGGAGATAGTGCGGATAGCGGGTATCGATCCAATTGCCTTCGTCCTTGTTGAATAGTTGTTCTTCAAAGGCAAATGCGCCGTTGGCATAGGTGACATAGGTTTGGTGCCCGGTTTCGCGGTAAGCTTCCAGCAGCGCCATGCCGATTCCTGCTGCGCCTTGGGACAGACCGGTGAGTGGCTGCCGGCTCATCGCTCCGCCGTGCATCATCGGTGTGGACCAGACGCAGATATTGCCATGCCAGGTGCCGAGGTTGACAATTTCATTGGCACATTGAATGGCAATGTCGCGGCAGCGCCGCACACGATAACGCTTGGCAAGAAACAACAAGGGGCCGATCGCACCGGCATTGCCGCCTATTACGTCGAGCGAATGCTGCATCGCCAAGCCTCGATCTAATTTTCCCAATAGCCAATCGAGGTCGGGAGCCAGCCGTTTCGCCGTGGCGCGGTCGGCATAGCCAAGACGATAGCCGACGTAGAGCAATCCAAGATCGCCGGCGTAGAACGAGATTGCCGAGGCGCGCGAAGGATTCGTTTTGAGATAATGCACCGACCTTTCCCAGGCGGCGATGGCCACGCGCTTGAAATTGGCGTTGCCGGTTTTTTTGTAGAGGGCATCGAGGAAGAGCGCCACGCCTGCAGTTCCGCTATATAGTTCCGGTCCGAGTGCGGCATTTCTCTGTACATGCGGACCAATTTTCCCTTCGTGCATGTCTCGGCGTCCCAGCCAGGTGCAGTGCGTGCCTTCATCGTTCCAAATGGCGGTGTTGACCAGATGTTTGCCGATCACCCCGGCGGCTTTCATCAATTGATCATGGTTGCGTTGCATGGTGCTTTCTGTGCATGGCTCTATCGCGACGATTTCCTGGATGGTATTGAGTGGCTGCGGCCACAGGATAGGCGCGTGGATAGTGGATTCCTGTCTTGTTCTCGATGATGCCGGCTGACGTAGACTGGCGTGGTTGGAAGCGTTCATGTCAATTCCTCCTCCTGTTGCGTGTAAATTTTCGTTATTGACGCAAATAGCTGTTCATATTCTGCGACATGTTTTTTCAATGCATAAGGCAGCATGGGATCGATGCCTTCGTTCACGAAGCGTTGCCGTACTGATTGCAGAATTTCCTCTTTCGGACCATGCCCCTGCCTCAGACAGTCATTCACAGCATCCGCTATGATTTTTGCGCGCGCATGACCTAAACGGTGGTTGCTTGTAGGTTCTTCGGCGAAGCCCAGACCATCGGCCAGATGCTTTGAAAATAATGGCGTTGCCGGCTTGATCTTTCCTTCCAGTTGTCGATACATATCAAATACGATGGGAAGAGTTTCCTGCAGATCGACTCGGTTAATTGACAGAATTCCCGCTTCTGCGTGAACAAAGGCGCGCGGATCGGAGAGTACCTTGGCCTTGAAATGCAATCGTTCCCGATTCAGTACGTTGGTGCACAGCTGCACGAAGTCGATCGCGCTTGCCGCAGTCAGGTTCCAATAGAAATTAACCACGTCACCGGTAGAATCTTCGCCTCCAACGTGGGATAGATTGCCGAAGATGATGAAGTAATCGGCATCGAGGTTTTTCACTTCCTTGGGAGTCCTCACGCTGCACGACATGGTCGAGTCCATCCTTCCGCAGCATTTGACTTCGTGTGTTTCGACCCAGAAAACCACGCCGGATTTCTTGACCGCGATCTGATTTTTCTTGATATCGCTGGCGACGATGTGCCAGCCATTTTCCCAGGTGCCGGTGCCGCTGTTGGCGGCAGATAGATGCGCAGTGAAGTTGCCATATGGTTCCGGTGCATTGTCGCCGACACCGTCACGCACAGAAGCATTTTGGCGGAGCAGTGCGTGGATGTCGGCGCAGAGGAGTTCGCTGAGCGTGTTACGCCGGACGCCCGATATGCCCCACGGTTGGGCGTTCTCGGCATTGCCCATATGGTCGAGACACCCGCGAAAATCTCTGGGCGCGGTGTCATCGGCACTCTTCAAGGAATCGCCGATTCGGGAACGTGCACATGAGAGAAGAACAATGCCGTCCATCATGCGCCTGATGTCCTCATGCACCATTCAGTGCCTCGTCGATTTCGGCCGTCCTAGAAACATGTTGCGTTATACCGCGCAATTGGTCGCGAGCCTGTTGCGGGTTCTCAATGATGTCAATGCCGATGTGATACAGCAGCGTGGCGAGCGACGGCATGCTGTTAGCGTCGGACGTGAGCTCGAACGACGTTTGGATAATTTTAATGCCCGTAAATGCGATTGCCTTGAAGAATTGACGTTCGAGGGCGCGGCCTTCGATATGGCTCATTGCCTTATATGCGTCCAAGAATGCGTTTGCGCCTTGCCCGATTTGAGCTAGAGCGGATTTTGCATGCTTGGCGATGTCCGCCGACGGGTTATCGTTGGCCATGGTGACGCACCATTGATAGATGATATCGCTTAGCACACCGGCGACATCCCACGCGGTATCGCCATATTGCACCGCGTTCCAATCCGCGACCTTGATAGCCTCTTCTTCTGCCGCACCGCCATGTTCGTCGAGGATGAGGTTGTCCAGTTTGACGTTGCCGTGCACGATGGCGTTGGTTTCCCAAAGGTTCGCAACGTTCTGCCAGTGATCGTCGATGCCATTCTGCGCCTGCAGCCGTTCGATGAAATGGAGAGCTCCCGGTGTTGCCTGTTGCAAAATATTCGGGTGCGGTTTAAGTAATCTGAATGCGCCAGGCAGAGTGCTGCCGAGAAATTCAAACTCGCTGAGTGAACGCAAATGAATGGCCGAGAGCGTTTTGTGCAGTCGTGCGAGAAAATTCCCGACCAATATGAGCGTCGTAAAGGGAAGACCGTTGGCTGCCTCGCGTTTATGACGGTTCCAAAAAGTCGTCGAAGCCGCGTGATATTTCAGTATCAGCAGCGACTCGTGCGCGTCGCCGTGTACCGGCTCGGGAATGCAGTCCGCCAGTTCCGGCAGACATTCACCGACGCGTTCGTAGAAGAAGATTTCATTCTGTAAAGTGCAGTAAATATCCTCGCTCGCGAATTCTGCCTGTTTGATGAAATAGTGTTCAGACTTCCTGCTAACGACGATCAGACTCGTGTTTCTGAGATTGACCGTCGTCGCTTCATAGCCGCCATCCAACAATGCGTTCCGCGACAGCAATTCGAGCTGCAGCAATTTTTCGTGAATATTTTCGATTGTATACATGACCATTTTCCCCCTGGTTTCCTAAATCGATCAGAACTGCGTTGTTTTTATCGTGATGCGATACCGTTGCTATGCACTTTCTCGTTTAACCTCAATTAGTTCACGTTGCCGATGGATCGGACAAGAATCCCCTAAAGATGATGTCGACTGTTCCGCCGGTGATATTGGCCGGTCGCTGACTGACACATTGACCTTGTGGCGCGCTTTTTGCGGCGTCGCTGCGTTCGTCGCAATATTTGACATTCGTCTTTGGATCGACTATCGGTGTGTAAGCCACACCGCCAGGCGTTTTGCACATTGTTTCCTTGGCCCGAGGCGCGCTAGCCGGTGGGGCGCAGCTTGCTTGCGGATTCGGATAGCCCTGGTTTCCCACACAGGTGGTCGCCGCCCAACCGTAG
>DATBQE010000153.1:0-7757 GCA_036561005.1 Burkholderiaceae bacterium
GGCTGCTCTGCGTGAGATGTGGCGCAAGTGGTGCGCCTTGCGTAACGGTGACGCAAGCGACATTAGAGACTCATCCGATGGGTAGCACGCTGCAAATTGTCGTTCTTTATAGTGCGCCGAGCGGATTGGCGCACGGATCAACGAGAATGCACATGGCCGCGCGCAATGAGCTGCTATATGCACGGCATTATGGTGCTCTGCTTGATGCAGAAGGTGCGTGAGCATGAATAAAATGCCTTTGCACTTAATTTTATTTTTGCAAAACTATTGCGGGGGCAATTCTTGCATTCGAGACCTGTCATAAATGACAGGCGATGATTTCCGCGAATTAAATTCCGTCAGAGATTGTGTGAAAAATTACCGTGAATATACCCAGTTCATGGGATTGTGGAACGCTGCATAGCGACTAATATGATCTCTGCCGCATGAAGATGCTGTTCTATGATTTGCAGAATTAGTCACGCCCATACGCACATCAAATCGATACATATAAGAAGCGTTTAGTATCTTGCTTCGTCGATTCTTATGATGCGTGGTCCGTTTTTCTCTGCGGATTGACAGAGTAATGCATCGACGGCAATTGCGGTCGGCGACACGCCGTCAAACGCAGTAGATGTCCCTTGTCGTTGAAAACCCTAACTACCAACAGGAGATTCACCATGCATCTGCATTCCAATCCAACGAAATTCGCCACAGTTACACTAGATCCTCACCACCAAAACCTTGATCAGCTTCATGCCGTGGTTGCATCCATCATCAACCGCGCCGGCTGCGTGCGCTGCGGCCTGGTCGCCATGCTGTCGATCGAATTCCAGGGCGATCCACCTGAGGTTCTCAGCAAACAAAACGTTACGTCCTATATCGAACAAGGCTTGAGCGTTCACTGATCCGGACGTGCGGTCCGTGCGGTGCGCTGCCCAAGTTAGGCTTGCGTATCGCATGGACCGTGCTCGATCAATGAACCTTTCATCAATCAATAGGATATCGTCCCCCATGCGTGCCGCTCTGCTTTCGGCCCCAATGCAAATGAGTGTATCTCCCATTCCAGAACCGCTTGGCATCGGCTTTCCTTATATGCCGGCCATGCCGCCAGAAGTTTATTGCAAGGAGGTGATGGATTTCGTCGAGATCACTCCGGAGGCTCTGTGCCGCGAGCGGCATGAAAACAGTTGCGCCTACTTTGACCTTGTGCCGCAGCAATTGCAGCAGGCGAAAGAAACCTGTGCAGCCTTGCCCATGGTGGTCCATGGCGTGCAGCTATCCATCGGCTCCGTGCACGGCTGGAACGGTGCCTATCTCGACATGCTTGAACAGTTGCAACAGACGTGGCCCTTTGTCTGGCACAGCGAGCATCTAAGTTTTCAAACCATCCCCGGTGCGCAAGGAGAAGTGCTGGAGACTGGCGTACCTCTGCCGCTGCCCAACACTGATGAAGCCGCACGCTTGGTCATCGAACGCGCAACGGCGATTGCCCGCCGCTTCCGTGTTCCGTTTCTGCTGGAAAACCCTGCACACTATCTGGAGACGCAAGGAAAAGCCGAAGACGTCCGCCGGAATGACGATGTGCAGACTCTCGACGAGGTCGATCTCATGAACCGGATTACCGCGGGTGGCACATGCCGCCAACTGCTGGACCTGCACAACTTGCATTGCAATGCCGTCAATCACGGTTTCGATGCCTACAAGGCCATCGACAGGCTGGCATTGGAGCGCGTCACGGAGATTCACCTTGCCGGCGGCACCTGGCGCGACGGTTTTTTGATGGATGCGCACGACAATATTGTGCCTGAGCCGGTCTGGGATTTGCTGGCCTATGTCTTGCCGCGTGCGCCTAACGTTGCCGGCGTCTTGTTCGAGGTACTCGACCGCTATGCGCCCAAACTCGGCGTCGATGCGATGCTGCGCGAACTGGAGCGTGCCCGGGCGGTATGGGACACCGGTCGCTATCGCCGTCCGGTGCCGGTTCGTGCCGTGGCTTGAGAGCGAAAATGCCATGGCTCTGATCGATTATCAAACTGCCGTTGGAAGACTCATCCGCGGCCGCGAGGAAGTCTGCGCGAAGCAGACAGCGCTGGCGGACCTGAATCTGAGTCAGGAAGAAAACGCGGTGATCGAAGCCTTGTTAGCTGGTCCTGGCTTGCGTTTCACCCGCGCAGTTCAGCGTTCCTGGTGCAAGGGGCGCGCGCGCAATGCGGCATATCTGACACTGTCGATGATGGCGGAACCGCATAGACAGACGCTGCTTGATGAGTGGGTCGAATCCGGCGGCGGTATTGCGTCTTTCTTTGCGGGCGAAGCTGAACGCTTCCTGGAGTTCATCGCGCTGCGCCTGCCGCCTCGGTCGCATCTGCTCTCCGTTTGTCGTATGGAACAGGCGGTGCAACGGGTCAATGCGGCCAATGATGCGAACGCATATTCTGGCGGCTCAGCATCGCAGGTTGCAATATCGCTCGCATCCTTGCCGCCCGATGCCGGTATCGGCCGCGCGCCGACGGCGTCGCTTGTCGAATTCTTTGCCGAGCCCAATCTCGTGCTGCAGGCCGTGCACGCCAATGGTACGCTACCGCCCGTTTCGGCGGAATGCAGCAACGTCTTCTTTGGTCCGCAACTGCCCGGTATGTTCAGGCAGGCGCAAGCGGATGAGGCGCAATTGTGGAATCGACTATACGTACCGACAAGACTTGCCTTGCTGCGCGCCGAATCCTCCTTCAACGTGCCGCTGGAGACAATGGTCGCCCAAGGCCTCCTTCGCGCAACCGGCGTCTGATCGATTGCCTATGACACCGGGCGGCTTCGGCCCGGCTTACTTCACAAAAATCGGGTGCAGGTTTCCACCAGGAAATTGGGCTGCGTTGACAAACGCCTGCGCTACAGATAGTGTCTGCTTGAAGATCTCATAGCTCACAAAGATGGGGAAAATAACTACACTTCTCGAGCGAATGCTTGAGGTCCACCTGGAGGCGCATTGTGACACCTGTCCTTTGCCTGATTCTGTCGTTGACTATTCCGGTCGATGCAAGTGCAACGCGAGTTGTGCAGCCGGGTCCCGGTCCGTTGATTCTGCAATACGACATTCGACCCCCGTACGTGACTGCCATGGCCGATGGCACGGTCGGCGGCGTACTTGCTTTGCCTGTCGTTGCCGCCCTGCGGAAAGCCGGCGTACCGTTTGTCTGGCGCAACGTTTCACCGACGGGTCAACTAGCCAATGTGCGCGCCAACGTTGAACCAATTTGCGGGTTGGGGTGGTACAAGACGCCGGAACGCCAGGCCTTTGCGAAATATTCGAAGGCGATCTATCAGGATGGGCCGATGATAGGCGTGGCGAATGCGCATTTTCAGGTGTCGGAGAATCCGCGTGTGGACGATGTCCTCGGTCGGCCCGACGTGCGCATCTTGACGAAGAGTTCCATCGTCTATGGCCCGTATCTGGATGCGCATTTTGCCGGGATGAAGGCGCAGCATATCGCTTCTTATGAACCCTATGCGCAATTGGTCAAGGTGGTGAAAATCGGGCGTGTCGATTTGACCTTTGTGCCGCAGGAAGAAGCCGAGTATTACGTCGACAATATGGGCTACCACAGGGAAGACTTTCACTTCATACATTTCGCCGACATGCCGCAAGGCGAGAAACGCTATATCATTTGCAGCAAGATGGTTGACGATGCGGTGATGCATCGCTTTGACGCTGCGCTTAAATAAAGTCACTGGTAAGAACGATTGCATGAATATTAATGCCTTGCCGGAGCAAGCCTTCGGCTTGATTTCGGATTTTGTCCGCCTGCATGCCCGACGGCAACCAAATCACGCCGCCGTTATCGCCAACGGTCGCTCGCTTGACTATGCCGGTTTCGATCGGCTCGTGGATCGGGTAGCGGCAACATTGCAGTGCGACGGTGTGCGCATCGGCGGTGCGCTGGTTCTATGCGCGGCGGCGTCCATCGAGTATGCTGCCGTGTTCATCGGCGCTCTGCGGACCGGCGTTGCGGTCGCGCCGCTTGCACCCTCTTCAACGGCGGAAAGCCTGGTCGGCATGACACGCGACGCCGGCGCGCGACTGTTGTTTGTCGACCGCGAATCGGCCCAGCTGTTGACGCCATTGGTTGAGGAACTGAATGCGCAGCCGAACGCGCAGTCTTTAGTGCGGCTGGTGCTGCTCGACGCTGACGAATCCGACAGCGCGAGCTTCTCGGCTTGGCTGGCGGAGGATGGTGCGCAGCCGGAACCGGTCGAGGTCACGCCGGATTTGCCGTTCAATATCATCTATTCGTCCGGCACCACGGGCACCCCTAAGGGCATCGTGCAGTCGCACGGCATGCGCTGGGCGCACGTTCAGCGCGGTGCGATGGTCGGCTATGGGCCGGATGCAGTAACGCTGCTCGCGACGCCACTGTATTCGAATACGACTCTGGTCAGTTTCTTCCCCACGCTGACGCTCGGCGGCACAGTGGTGTTGATGCCCAAATTCGAAGCAATGGAATATCTGGAGCTGGCTCAGCGCCATCGCGCCACGCACACCATGCTGGTGCCGGTGCAATATCAACGCTTGCTGGCGCACGCGGATTTCGCGCACTATGATTTGTCTTCGTTTCGCATGAAGTTTTGCACCAGCGCCCCATTTGCCGCCGCGCTGAAAGCCGAGGTACTGCGGCGCTGGCCGGGTGGTCTGATCGAGTATTACGGCATGACCGAAGGCGGTGGCACGCTTGTGTTGGCGGCGCACGATTTTCCGAACAAGCTGCACACCGTGGGACAGCCTGCGCCGGGCCACGACGTGCGCCTGATCGACGACGAAGGGCGCGAAGTGCCCACCGGTGAAATGGGCGAAGTGGTCGGCCACTCGCCGGCCATGATGAACGCTTATCACGGGCAACCGGGAAAGACCGCCGAAGCGGAATGGCATGATGCGGGCGGCAAACGCTTCATCCGAACCGGCGACGTCGGCCGCTTTGATACAGATGGATTTCTCACTTTGTTCGACCGCAAGAAAGACATGATCATCTCCGGCGGCTTCAACATCTACCCAACCGACCTGGAGGCAGTGCTGCGCACCAATGACGCCGTCTTCGACGTGGCGGTGGTGGGCGTACCGTCGGAACGCTGGGGTGAGACGCCGGTGGCTTTCGTCGTTCCCCGCGATGGTGCCGCGCTCGACCCGATCGAGCTGATGACATGGGCCAACTCCAGACTTGGCAAGACCCAGCGCCTCGCCGCACTTGAACTGATTAACAGCCTGCCGCGCAGCGCGATCGGCAAGGTGCTCAAGCGTAGCTTGCGCGATGGATTTGGCGGGCGGCTGGCGTAGCTGAACGAAGATGCGCGCAGTGCATTATGATTGACGGAGAAAGGCACGCTGCGTTTCCAATTCATTGAAAATTAGCGAGAATTTTTTGCAACGCCCGGAATTGTGGTTCACCTCAAATTCATTCTAAATTGCATTTGGGATAACGAGATTGCGCGTGACGAAGTCCTTCGGCAATTCGAGACCGCAAACGGTAAATCGATCTCGCAAACCCCGATGGGCAGCAAGCTGGAAATGCGCTGAAAGTGGCATTCATGCGAGAGAGCATCAGCGGCTTCCCGTGGCGATTCCATGAAACGAAGCTCCCATCGTCCCACGGAGCATGCTGGATACACACCGGCGGCTGTCATACCCGATATTGATAAAACAGGAAGCCTAACGATGCCCGCACAACGAAAATACCGCTTCGCCGGCCTTGCAACTGCGCTGCTAGTGTTGCTCATGTTCTTGCAAATATCCGCCCGAGCTGATTATCCACCGCGCGCGCAGGCAGCAGATATGTATTTCCACGACTGGACCTATGGCGCAAGCTCGCCGGACAGGCATTGGGTGGCCTATTCATCGAACGCGCAGTTGGTCGTGGTAGACACAACCGGCGCAAGCGCAGATCGTAGATTCAAGTTGCCGAAGCAGATCAACGGCCTGGCGATCGCCAATGACGGTCGCAGGCTAGCTGTGGTGCGCACAGATGACACAGTCGCCCTGATCGATTTGAGCAAGACGACACCGGGTAACGACCGGCCCAACGTCAACTGGACGCCGCTTGCTTCGAACTGTGCACTACAAGGCAAATCGCAGGTCGAGCCTGACTACCCTGTGCACCTGCCTCCTCAACCCGTTACTCTAAGCGGCGACGGCCGATATCTGGCGGCACGCGAGTTCGATTGCGACACCGGCACCTATTTCATTCGCGTCAGTGACGTCACCACGCGCGCGGCGCCAAAAGCCTTACCCGTGGCCGACGGCAACGATGTGGGCAGCATTGAATTCGTCGATGGTGACAGCAAGCTGGCCGTCTTCGGTGAACAGATCCATGCCTTGTGGGACCTTCGGACCGGCGCACTGCAGAATGGCGCGTACTTCGGTACCGGGGCCGGCGGAGAATCGAAATTCGCGACTGCCTTCGACCGCGCAACCGGCGAGGCTTATCTGAGCGGCGAGAATGGGCGCGTTGCGCGTGTCGACCTTGGCGATTGCAGCAAGCCCGTGACGTCATCGACGCTGCCGGCAACGGAACGCATTCTTGCCGTCAGTGCAGGCAACACCTGGTACGCCGTGGCAGATGGCACAAAGATCGATATTTTTCTGGCGGCCGGCAACAAGCGACTCGCCAGATTTGAGGCAGCGTTCGACGTCGCCTTCGTGGCTCAGGGCGGTGAGCCCGGCACCGTGATTGCCGTCAGCCGCACGAAAAAAGAAAACAATCCGGCGCAAGGCGCAGCCGTCATGCCGCGGGAAGCGCGCCACGCAATTTTCCATCTGCCCGAGGACGTTATACCTGCGCTCAATGCGCCGCAGAAAAAGCCCTGGCCCCCATGCCGCCTGCTCGATGAGGCTGCCGGAGCGCGCAACGTCGACCGCGCAGCGCCACCGGCCCTGCGTCAGACCGAGATCGGCCTCCACGGCTGCGGCCCCGGGGAGTGCGGCAACGCACCGACCGGCAAACCCTTCGACGGCTGCAGCTTTGACCATAGTTATGCGGCGTGGGGCAGGGCCGAACATGGCGAGATTTGGATCGACCATTGCAGCGACATCGTTCGTGTCGATCCGCACACCGGAGCCGTATTGGAAAAACTCGCCACGCCACGCAACGGGAAATTTGTCGCCATCACATGGTTCGAGCGGTCCGGCTTTCTCAACTGGCAGGGCGATACCGTCACCTTCCGCAGTTTTCATGGCGAACGCAAAGTGCTGGCCAGTAAGCCAGGCTGGCGTGTCCTCAGTGCGTTCATTGAAGGAAGCAATACCTTCGGCGTACTTTGGGCGCAAAACAAATTCTTCGACACCAACAAGGGTGTGCCGCACAAACTCGGCCCGATGGGTAGTGGGCTCGCCGTACGTTACGACTTCGATACGCTGCACGTGCTCGCACAAATCAATGCCGCCGCGCTGACGCCATACGAAAATTTGCCCACGCAGCAGGACGAGCTTGTGTTCGATCCCGACAGCTTCGACACGGAAACCGAGGATGCACCGCCAAGCGCGCTTTCGGTGCGCGCCGAACCCTTCATCGCCGCCAACTTCCACCGCACATCACCACAGGCCGCGCCGGGATACCGTTGGGAGCAAGCCATTTTCGACAGCGTCCGCCTGCTCACCATTCCTGCCTCAGGGCAGTCGCAAGCCGTGCTGTGGGATGGTCTCACCGCCTGGCCGGGCAAGATCGCCGCCGCACGCCCGCGCACCATCTTCGACTTCGGGGACGCCAAAGCCGCGGTGGTGCGCTGGAACGGCG
>DATBQE010000154.1:0-7897 GCA_036561005.1 Burkholderiaceae bacterium
TCCTGGAGAATGCGCCCGGCAACACGTCAAAAATCCGGGATGAATTGACTTTGGCAAAGCAGCAGTGGTACTTTTTCGATAGTGCGCTGCGCCAAAGTGTCGATTCAACAAATCGCGCGAGATATGCAAATGACGTCGCTACGACCAGTGAGCGCATTCTTGAAGTAATGGACGAGCTCACAGGTTTGTATCAACAACTTTCCTAAAGTCCGAAAGCTACCCGCAATTGTGCGTCCTGAACGCGTTCTGCCCGGGGTCGCGTTCAAGATCGAAGAAATAGCCGATGCAGTTGCGATCTCTCAGCCGGTAGACATCGGTACGAAATTGACCTTCTAAGTCGCAAGAGTAAAGAGATTAATCACGTAAGTGCCTCGTCGACCAAAACTGAATCAAGCAGTTTTTTTATCTCGGGAACGCACGATCCGCAGTTGCCGCCTGCTTTCACGCAACTCGTCACCTGCGCCACCGTGGTTATTCCTTGTTTACGGATCGCGTCGCAAATCGTATTCCGTCCGACACCGAAACAGGAACAAACCGTCGGTCCAGTATCGGCACCTTTCTCCATCGGTTGCCCGATGAGCAGGCCGATGCGATCGGTATCTTCCACCAGACTTTTGGCAAACAATCCAGCCAACCAGGCACGCGAGGGAAGATCCGGTCGAAGCGAAATGAACAGGCAGGCGTCAATGCGGTCGTCAATCAGGTGCGCGACGCGGTAAATGCCGGCGGTCGTGTCTTCATATTCGAGCCAGTCCGCTTCGTGGTCTTCGACCCCCAATACGTTGCGTGCCCATGCGCCGTTGTTGTCGATGTTGTTGCGTCCAGCCAGTTCATAACGCGTGAATGCCTGACCCTGGATCCGCGTCCAATGGGTTACGTCATCGAGCACCAGATCGCGGCGGCTGAGGATAAAGCCATACCACGACACAGGGAATTCTTCGACCCGAACCGGCGTATGCTTGAATTCAGGCTCACCCGAAATCGGATCCACAACCGGATTGACGAGCGCGCCGACGCGGGCATCGGACGCGGTTTGATTGTTCCAGTGAATCGGCACGAAGATACTGCCGCGTGAAATACCGCCACCATGTTGTACCCGTGCGACCATTTCACCCCATTGCGAAGAAATGCGCGCAAGGTAACCATCGCGCACGCCGTATGAAAGGGCGTCTTGCGGATGCATGTCGACAAAGGATTCGGCAACGTGGTCGGCAAGTTTGGACGACTTCCCGGTGCGCGTCATGGTGTGCCACTGGTCACGTACGCGACCGGTATTGAGCGCTAACGGATAGTCTTCGCATGTCGCGTTGGCCGGCTTTCGCGGCGTCGTGGCGATGAAACGGGCCCTGCCGTCGGCGTGCGCAAAGCGACGCTCGGCAAACAGGCGCGCCGTGCCGCTGATATTGCCGGAGCTATCGCGTACCACTGGCCATTGAATCGGTTGCAAGGCTTCGTATTGGATTTTGCTCAACCCCGTCAAGCCGTCAAGATTGAAAACGCGACTGGCTGCGGCGTTATTGCGAAACGTGCTCAACCGCGCGTGTTCTTCGAAAATCTCATGCGCCCCGCTGTACTCAAAACCTGCAAATCCCATGCGTTGCGCGACGTCGCACAACACGCGCCAATCGGCGCGCGCTTCGCCGGGCGCGGTCAGGAATGCGCGCTGCCGCGAAATACACCGCTCCGAATTGGTTACTGTGCCGTCTTTCTCTCCCCAACCCAATGCCGGCAGCAATACGTGAGCAAGGACATTGGTGTCGGTTTTTTCCATGATGTCGGATGCGACGACCAGCTCGCACTTGGCCAGTGCGCGTTGCACCTGGTTGGCGTCCGGCAGGCTGACCATTGGATTGGTGGCGATGATCCACACTGCCTTCACGCGGCCTTGTTCGATTGCCTGGAATAGATCGACTGCTTTGAGTCCCGGCTTGTGCGCAATGCCGGGCGAGTCCCAGAATGTTTGCACGTTATCGCGATGCGCCGCGTTGTCCAGGTCCATGTGCGCGGCCAGCATGTTGGCCAGTCCGCCGACTTCCCGTCCGCCCATGGCATTTGGTTGACCAGTGATGGAAAACGGACCCATCCCGGGCCGTCCTATGCGGCCTCCGATCAGGTGGCAGTTGATGATGCTGTTGACCTTGTCGGTACCGGAGGAAGATTGATTGACTCCTTGCGAAAAGGCGGTGACGACCTTTTCCGTTTCGGCGAACAGGCGGTAAAAAGTTAGCAAATCCTTCAGATCGATCTTGCAGATCTTTGCCACTTCCTGCGGATCGGCACTGCTGCCGGCGGCAACCGACAACGCATCGTCGTAGCCGTTGGTATGGGCGGCAATAAAATCTGCATCAACGGCGCCATTGCCGGCCAAGTATTGCAACAGCCCGTTGAACAACCAAACGTCGGTACCGGCCTTGACCGGCAAATGCAAATCGGCCAGCTCGCAAGTGGCAGTGCGGCGCGGATCGATTACGATCAGCTTCATCTCTGGCCGCGATTCCTTCATTTTGGCGATGCGCTGAAACAGGATCGGATGGCACCATGCAGTGTTCGACCCGACCAGCACAATCAGGTCGGCCAGCTCCAGGTCTTCATAGCAGATCGGTACCAGATCGGCACCGAAAGCGCGCTTGTGCCCGGCAACGGCGGACGACATGCAAAGCCGCGAATTGGTGTCGATGTTGGCGCTGCCGATATAACCTTTCATGAGCTTGTTGGCGACGTAGTAGTCCTCGGTCAGCAATTGACCGGACACATAAAACGCCACGGCATCGGGGCCATGCCGTTCGATGACATCGGCAAAACCCTTTGCAACTTTATCGAGTGCCTGATCCCAGCTCGCACGCTGCATGATGTTGGTTGCGGAATCGCGCACCTGCGGATACAGCAGGCGACCGTTGAGATCGATCGTTTCGCCGAGCGCCGAGCCCTTCACGCACAAGCGGCCCGCATTGGCGGGATGCGTCGGGTCCCCCGCGACCTCGATTTTTCCTTCCGCCTGCAAGGTTGCGCGCACGCCGCAGCCGACGCCGCAATACGGGCAGGTAGTCGATACACAGGAGGCGGGTTGAGTCAGGTTCAAAATTCTCTTCCGATCAGGCGGCCTGCGCGCAGAGCGCCTGCCCAAACAGCAGGTGATGGCGCAGCGAGGTAATATCGGTTTGGTTCTGGATCAACTCGAAATACCAGGGTCCATCTTTGACGTCGCCATAGAGAACTGCACCAACGATTTGATTGTCCTTGAGTACCAATCGCTTGTAAATGCCGCGACGCGGATCGCGCAACACCAGATCTTCCGTGCCTTCGGCGCCAATGAAATCACCTGCGGAATAGAGATCGACGCCGGTCACTTTGAGCTTGGTGGCGGTGGCTTGCTGCACGTAGCGGCGATGACCGAGGCCGGCCAGATGTGCGCCGCATACCCGCGCCTGATCCCAGATCGGCGCCACGAGGCCGAAGGTCGCCATGCGATGCTGCACGCATTCCCCGACAGCATAGATGCGCGGATCGTAGGTCTGCAGCGTGTCGTCCACCACGATCGCGCGTTCGCAATGCAGTCGCGCGCGTTGCGCCAATTCAATATTCGGACGCACGCCGACCGCCATCACCACCAGGTCAGCGGGAATCTCGCTGCCGTCCTTGAAGCGCACCGCCGTGACGCGTTCGGTCCCGACGATTTCGCTGGTGTTGGCTTCGAGCATGAAGCGCAAGCCTTTGCGTTCCAGTGCCTTTTTGAGCAGGACCGCGGCAGGCTTGTCCAGTTGTCGCTCCATCAGGCTGTCGCAAACATGCACGATGGTGACGTCCATCCCTTGGCGCAATAAGCCATTGGCGGCTTCGAGTCCGAGCAAACCTCCGCCGATCACAACGGCATGGCGATGATTGCGCGCAGCAGCCATCATGGTTTCCACGTCTTGAATATCGCGGAAGGCGATCACGCCCGGCAACTGGTGCCCCGGCACGGGAATAATGAACGGTTTGGAGCCGGTTGCCAGCAACAGGCGGTCATAGCGGACTTCGACCCCGCTGCGCGAACGCACGATGCGGCGGCGGCGATCAATCGATTCCACCGGATCGCCGGCATGCAGGACAATATTGTTCTGCTCGTACCATTGGCGCGTGTGCAGCATGATGTCATCGACCGATTTGTCACCCGCCAGCACCGGCGACAACAGGATACGGTTGTAGTTGCCGTGTGGCTCTGCACCGAACACGGTGATATCGTACAGATCCGGCGCCAGTTTTTGCAACTCTTCAACCGTGCGCATGCCGGCCATGCCGTTGCCGACTACGACCAGCGACTGTTTGGCGTGTCCGACCGCTGCGATTTTCATGCAACAACCCAAACCTTGCCGCCGTCGATGCGCGCAGCGTAGGCGGAAACGGAATGTTCCGGAGCTTCCAGACATTCGCCGGTCTGCAAATCGAAGTGATGCTTGTAAATCGGCGAGGCGACCACAATGCGATCTCCCAGATTGCCGATCAATCCGCGCGACAGCACCGCCGCATTGGAATTCGGATCGTAATTGTCGATGGCAAAAATACGATCTTCGCCGTCGTTGACGTGAAACACAGCGACTTGCTCGCCGTTGACCAAAGCGCATACGCCGGTATTGGGGACGATATCGTCGAGGCGGCAGACAGGAATCCAGCTTTTCATTTGACGATCGTTATGCATTTTCATTTCTCCCGGTTTCAATGGAAAATAATTCTCGACTACGATCAGGCCGCTTCCGCTCAGGCTGCTTTAACAACCACTGGAATGCCAGCCAACTTTCTTTCCTGCACAGTAGCCGGACGAATCTGACCACGATCCTCGATGAATACAACGTTGTGGTCGGCTTGCTCGCTATTGACGAAGTGGCGAAAACGTTTGCGCGTTTCGGGATCGGTCACGGCTTTCTTCCATTCGCATTCATAGGTGTCAACCACCCGCTGAATTTCGGCTTCCAGTTCAGCGGCCAGCTTCAGTTTGTCCTGCACGACTACTTCCTTCAGGTAGTCGAGACCACCTTCCAGATTGTCGCGCCAGACGCTGGTGCGTTGCAGGCGGTCGGCGGTGCGCACATAAAACATCAGGAAACGGTCGATGTACTGAATCAGAGTGGCCTTGTCCAGATCCGCCGCCAGCAACTCCGCATGACGCGGCTTCATGCCGCCGTTGCCGCAGACGTACAGGTTCCAGCCCTTTTCCGTGGCGATGATGCCGACGTCCTTGCCCTGCGCTTCCGCGCATTCGCGGGTGCAACCGGATACGCCGAACTTGATCTTGTGCGGCGCGCGCAAACCTTTGTAGCGATTTTCCAGCTCGATGGCCAAGCCTACGCTGTCGTCCACGCCATAACGGCACCAGGTCGAGCCTACGCACGATTTCACGGTGCGCAGCGACTTGCCGTACGCATGGCCGGTCTCGAAGCCGGCAGCGATCAATTCTTCCCAGATCAGGGGCAATTGTTCGACGCGCGCACCGAACAGGTCGACCCGTTGACCGCCGGTGATCTTGGTATACAAGCCATATTTCTTGGCAACCTGGCCGACCGCGATCAGGCCGTCCGGCGTCACTTCGCCGCCGGCCATGCGCGGGACGACGGAATAGGTGCCATCCTTTTGAATGTTGCCGAGGAAGTAGTCGTTGGAATCCTGCAGGCTGGCGTGTTCCTTCTGCAGCACGAAATCGTTCCAGCACGAAGCCAAAATGCTCGCCGCCAGCGGTTTGCAAATGTCGCAGCCCAGGCCTTTGCCATATTGCGCAAGCAATTCCGCAAAGGTTTTGATGTTACCGACGCGAACCAGATGATAAAGCTCCTGACGCGTGTAGGAAAAATGTTCGCAAACATGGTTGTTGACGGCCATGCCTTGCTTCTTCATTTCGGCCTTCATGACTTGCGTCACCAGCGGCACGCAACCGCCGCAAGCAGTGCCGGCCTTGGTGCAGCTTTTCAGTGCGCCGATGTTGGTGGCGCCGTCACAGACTGCCGCGCACAGGTCGCCCTTCGAGACGTTGTTGCAGGAGCAGATTTGGGCAGTGGCCGGCAATGCGTCGACGCCAAGTCCCGGCTTGGCCTTGCCGTCCGATTGCGGCAGAATGAGGAATTCCGGCGCCTCCGGCAATTCGATGCGGTTGAGCATCATTTGCAGCAGCGTGCCGTATTCGCCGGCATCGCCCACCATCACGCCGCCCAGCAGATATTTACCGCATTCGGATACCACGATTTTCTTGTAAATCTGCTTGCGCTCGTCGGTGAACTGGTAGGAGCGACTGCCGGCGGCCTTGCCGTGCGGGTCGCCGATACTGGCGACGTCGACACCCATCAGCTTGAGCTTGGTGCTCATGTCGGCGCCGCGGAATTCTGCGCTTTCGCCGAGCAGGTGTTTGGCAGCGATACGCGCCATGTCGTAACCCGGTGCGACCAGGCCGAAAATCTGTCCATTCCAGAGTGCGCATTCGCCGATCGCATAGATGTCGGGATCGCTCGTAAGGCAATGGTTGTCGATCACGATACCGCCGCGCTGGCCGACTTCGAGAGCGCTGTTGCGCGCCAACTCGTCGCGCGGGCGAATGCCGGCGGAAAACACGATCATGTCGGTATCGAGATGGCTGCCGTCGGAAAACTTCATGCGGTGCGTGCCGGTCTCGCCATCGACGATTTCGAGGGTGTTCTTTTGCGTGTGCGCGGTTACGCCCAGTTCTTCAATCTTGTTGCGCAGGATACGCCCGCCGCCTTCGTCGACTTGCATGGCCATCAGGCGCGGCGAAAATTCGACGACGTGGGTAGCCAGCTTCATGTCGCGCAGAGCCTTTGCGCATTCCAGGCCCAGCAGACCGCCGCCGACGACGACACCCGTCTTGGAGCGGCCGCCGCATTCCAGCATGGCTTCCAGATCCTCAATCGTGCGATAGACAAAGCAATCCTTGCGATCGTTGCCCGGCACCGGCGGCACAAACGGCGTGGAACCGGTGGCAATCACCAGCTTATCGTAGGACAACGTTTCGCCGGTGCTGACGGTCACGGTCTTGCCCACCCGGTCGATTGCGCTGGCTTTGGCGTTGAGCTTGAGCAGCAGGTTGTCGCGCTCGAAGAATCCGGCCGGGACCAGGGACAGGTCAGCAGCGGATTTCCCGGCGAAGAATTCCGACAGATGAACGCGATCGTAAGCGGCGCGCGGTTCTTCGCACAATATCGTCACTTCAAGATTCGGTGCGCCGCTATCGGACAGACTTTCCAGAAATTTATGGCCAACCATTCCATGACCGATGACGATAATTTTCATGATCTGCGCTTCCTTATTTGCGTTGACCTAAGCGGCAACGTTCGGGCTGACGAATGGTTGTTGAGCAGCATCGTGTGCTGCACTGAATCGGACGGCGATCGCGCATAGCGCGGAGATGGTGACAAAAATACCGAGCACACTCAAAGTTTGCTGCACGTCTGCCAGTCCCTTCATCAGGAAGCCGGCCAGCACCGCGCCCACATTGCCGCCAGCACCGATGATGCCGGCTACGCCGCCCAGGGCCTTGCGGTCGATGAAGGGGACCAATGCGTAAGTAGCACCGCACGCCATGTGGGTGAACAAGCCGAAGGTCAGCATGGCGACCACAGCCAGGGTCACGTCATTAGCGTGAGAAAACCAGAGCAGGCCCAATCCTTCGCCGATCATCATGACGAACAACAAGGTTGCACGGGTATTCAAATTTCCGTAGGCGGCTGCCTTGTCTGACAGCCAGCCACCCAAGGCGCGCGCAAACAGTGCCAGCAAGCCGAAGCTGCCAGCTGCCAGACCCGCGCTCTTCAACGAGAGGCTGAAATGATCGACATAATAGGTTGCGGCGATATTGTGGATAAAGATTTCCACGCCGAAGCAGGCGCCATAGGTGACGAACAACAGCCAGACGCGATAG
>DATBQE010000155.1:0-22922 GCA_036561005.1 Burkholderiaceae bacterium
ATAGCGTATTTGAAATGCAAAAAGCATTGCAAAAGAGCGCTGATGTCGAGCCGGAGCCTAATGACCTGTTGCTCGATATGATGCTGCCAAGAACACGGGCCAAGCTTTACGATACGATGCGGTGCACTGTTTTTTCAAAGAGCCACAGGAAATGCAAGGACGAAGCATGCATGGTGGAAGGAAAGGAAAACACGGTCGAAGCAACATGCGATATTGCCGAAGGCTCATGCCTTGGAGCTTATGGCGGCTTCGGCTTGACCGGCGAAGATTTCGGTGCGCCTATGGACGACAACATCGAGCCCGATAAGGGTTACATAATGAGGGCTGCCAAAACGTGTGGCCAAGAGACACGCGAAGCGGAAGAAGATGACACGAAAGTCGCAGAAATCGACGGCAATAACATTTTATCGCTCATCAATACCATCTTCGAATGGAAAAAAGGCATACCCTACGCGCAAGCCAAGCTAGGGTACAACGTCGAATTCGTAGGGTTTCGGGGAATATTGAAAGACGGCTCTGAAGTCAATCTTACCTTCGTATTCGCCAAATGCAACATCAAGGCGGGCGAGGAGCTGCGTGTCAACTATCATTACACCAAGAAAACCATCGCCGATATATTCGCCTTTCCAAGGGGCAAGCGTGCCAATGCGGAGCCGAATATAGAAATTGAAGAAGTCGAGTCGGGAGATGATGAATCGGCCCTTGTTGCTCGCTTTGCGGCATGCGAGGTGGAAGAGAGATAACCACGGCGGCTGTTAGTTGATAGTTCTCCAACAGCTCGCCCGAGGTCGCGATCAATTGGTACGTTTAAGTCGCTGTCCATGAATGCCGTACACGCAATCGACACCGTCGACCGTGCCACACAATCCCCAGCCGTTTCCGATCTTTTTCGCTACGACCTTTTCGCCGAGTTCGGCGGACAAACGTTCGGCCCATTGGGTTGCCGAACCCTGCCCTTTGAACAGCTCGTTGTCGTCGACGATCACGGTCGCATCGAATACCGGCACGGCAAATATTGTCTTCATGGATTTTTATCCTCTAGCTGCGTTACTGCGCGCCGATGCAAGCGCCTCGCCCACCAGCACGTCGGCTTGTTCATTATATTTGTCGCCGCTATGTCCTTTGATCCAGCGCGTAACAACGATGCGCGCATCGGCTACTTCATATAGCCGTTTCCATAAGTCCAAATTGGCAACCAGCTCCTTTTTGGAATTGCGCATGCCATTTTTTTCCCAGCCCTTGCGCCACTCGGTCAAGCCTTTGAGTACGTACTGGCTATCCGAAACCAGCTCGACCTTGGCACCGGCAGGAATGAGCGACAGACCTTCTATCGCCGCCGTGAGCTCGGCAATTTGATTGGTGCCATGCCCGATGAAACCTTTGTGATTCTGGACAACCTTCTCCGGCGAAATAATGACCGCGCCCCAAGCCGCCGGACCGGGGTTGGACGGGGCCGCGCCACCATCAGTATAGGCAATCCAACTCATGCCAGTTTCCTTTATATTTATTTGGGCATTGATCACGCGGTCTCCGCCGACTCTGCTTTCACTACGGCAGATTTACGGCGAGGGCCGATCTTTTTTCTTGAATTCCGACTTCAATTGGGCGAAAAAAAAGCCCCGGCGATTGCTCGCAAAGGCTTGATTTCATACAGCTAAATTCTTTTGGCTCCCCGACCTGGACTCGAACCAGGGACCTGCGGATTAACAGTCCGTCGCTCTACCAACTGAGCTATCAGGGAACAGCAGAGCCGCTATTATAGACGCATTTCTTTGCGAAAGTCAAAGCCCCTGGCGCAAATAATTGCTCGGGCGAATGGAAATTTGCAAATCAGGCATTCGATATAGCGGATTTTCTTTGTTCGACCCCGCCTTACAGTACCTTGGCAATGGCGTCGACCACGATGTCGATGTTGCGTGAATTCAGTGCTGCCACGCAGATGCGGCCGGTGTCCACGGCGTAGATCGAGAACTCGTCGCGCAGGCGTTCTACCTGGGCCTTGGTCAGGCCTGAATAGGAAAACATGCCGCGCTGCTGGATGACGAAATCGAAATTGTGGGCGGGGGCCTTTTCTTTCAATTTTTGCACCAAAGACTGACGCATGGCGCGGATGCGCACGCGCATGCCGGCCAGCTCTTCTTCCCACAGGGCGCGCAGTTCGGGCGTGGCCAATGCGGTGGCGACGACCTGGCCGCCGTGGATGGGCGGGTTGGAATAGTTGGTACGCACGACGCGTTTCAACTGCGACAATACACGGGCGGCTTCTTCGGTGCTGACGGCCACGATGGAGAGGGCACCGACGCGTTCGCCATACAGCGAGAACGATTTGGAGAACGAATTCGAGACGAACAGCGGGCCGCCGGCCTGGGCGAACAGGTTGACGACCTTGCCGTCGGCGGCGATGCCTTCGCCAAAGCCCTGGTAGGCCATGTCGAGGAAGGGCACGAGGCCGCGTTGCGTGACGACCTGGATCACTTCGGCCCATTGGCCGTCGGTGAGGTCGGCGCCGGTGGGGTTGTGGCAGCAGGCGTGCAGCAGGACGATGGAGCCGGCCGGCATGCTCTTCAGGGTAGACAGCAATCCGCTGAAGTTGACGCCGCGCGTGGCGGCATCGTAATAGGGGTAGTTATTGACAACGAAACCGGCCGATTCGAACAGGGCGCGGTGATTTTCCCAGCTTGGGTCGCTGATCCAGACTTGCGCGTCGGGCGAGAAGCGCTTGAGGAAGTCGGCGCCGAGTTTCAATGCGCCGGTGCCACCCAGGGCTTGCACGGTAATCGCACGTTTTTCCGTGACCACGGCGCTGTCAGCGCCAAAAACCAGTTCCTGCACAGCCTTGTCGTAGGCGGCCAGGCCATCGATGGGCAGGTAGGTGCGCGGTGCGGCTTTTTCCATCAGCGTGGCTTCGGCTTTTTTCACGCATTCGAGCAGGGGCACCTTGCCGTTGTCGTCATAGTAGACGCCGACGCCGAGGTTGATCTTGTTCGGGTTCTTGTCGGCATTGAAGGCTTCGGTGATGCCAAGGATGGGGTCGCGCGGCGCCATCTCGATGGTGGAAAAAAGGGTGGCTGCGGAGCTGGAAGATTGAGTTGCGTTCATCGTGATAACATCAAAAGTTCGCTGCAGGCTGTTGCCGTGCCGCGTGGTGGGTTTGGAAACGTGATTGCCGGTATGGGCGCTTGGGTGTGGCGAGGCTGAAAACAGCCTTGAGCACAATATTGCGCCTGATTCCGCTGAATTTTGACTGGAATTTCGCGCTTTTGACGCTAAATTCGACAAAATTCGGGCGCGCGCTTTGCTTTTTCGCTTTCACGTCCCCAAATTCAGCAGGAACGCTATTTTACCAAAGGTGGAAACCGTATGGCCGACTCATCTTCTTCCCTGGTTGCGGTGCCGAGCACCGATGAAGACACCAAAATCGTCACTTTTCCCAATTCGCCCTATCGATTGCACCAGCCGTTTCCGCCTGCAGGCGATCAGCCGCAGGCTATCGACAAGCTGGTGGAAGGGATAGAAGACGGACTGTTTTACCAGACCCTGCTCGGCGTAACCGGCTCGGGCAAGACATATACGATGGCCAATGTGATCGCGCGCATGGGCCGCCCGGCCATCATCTTCGCGCCGAACAAGACGCTGGCGGCACAGCTTTACAGTGAGTTCCGCGACTTTTTCCCGCAGAACGCAGTCGAATACTTCGTCAGTTATTACGACTACTACCAGCCGGAAGCCTACGTGCCGCAGCGCGACTTGTTCATCGAGAAGGATTCCTCGATCAACGAGCACATCGAGCAGATGCGCCTGTCGTGCACCAAGTCGCTGATGGAACGGCGCGACGTGGTGATCGTGGCCACCGTGTCGGCGATTTACGGTATCGGTAATCCGAACGAATACCACAAGATGGTGCTGACCCTGCGCGCCAAGGACAAGGTTAGCCAGCGCGATGTGATTGCGCGCCTGATCCAGATGCAATACACGCGCAACGAGGTCGATTTCGGGCGCGGCACCTTCCGCGTGCGCGGCGACACTATCGACATCTTCCCGGCCGAGCATGCCGAGCTGGCTATCCGCATCGACATGTTCGACGACGAGATCGACAGTCTGCAATTGTTCGATCCGCTGACCGGCCGCGTGCGGCAAAAGATTCCGCGCTTCACGGTCTACCCCGGCTCGCACTACGTCACGCCGCGCGAAACGGTGTTGCGCGCCATCGAAACCATCAAGACGGAGCTGCGCGAGCGGCTGGAATTCTTCCGCAAGGAAAACAAGCTGATCGAAGAACAGCGGCTGGAACAGCGCACCCGCTTCGACCTCGAAATGATGCAGGAAATCGGCTTCACCAAGGGCATCGAAAACTATTCGCGCCACCTGAGCGGCGCGAAAGCCGGCGAGCCGCCGCCGACACTGGTCGATTACCTGCCGCAGGATGCACTGATGTTCCTCGACGAGTCGCACGTGCTGCTCGGCCAGTTGAACGGCATGTACAACGGCGACCGCTCGCGCAAGACCAACCTGGTGGACTACGGCTTCCGCCTGCCGTCGGCGCTTGATAACCGGCCGCTGCGCTTTGAGGAATTCGAAGGCAAGATGCGCCAGACGGTGTTCGTCTCGGCCACGCCGGCCGACTACGAAAACAAGCATGCCGACCAGGTGGTCGAGCAGGTGGTGCGGCCGACCGGGCTGGTCGACCCGCTGATAGAAGTGCGCCCGGCCAGCAGCCAGGTGGACGACCTCGTCACCGAGATCAACATCCGCGTGAAGAAGGACGAGCGCGTGCTGGTGACCACGCTGACCAAGCGCATGGCCGAGCAATTGACCGAGTTTTTGGAAGACAACGGCATCAAGGTGCGCTACCTGCACAGCGACGTGGAAACGGTCGAGCGCGTGGAAATCATCCGCGACCTGCGGCTTGGCACCTTCGACGTGCTGGTCGGCATCAACCTGCTGCGCGAAGGCCTGGACTTGCCCGAAGTGTCGCTGGTGGCGATTCTCGACGCCGACAAGGAAGGCTTCCTGCGTTCCGAACGAAGCCTGATCCAGACCATCGGCCGCGCCGCGCGTAACTTGAACGGCATGGCGATTTTGTATGGCGACAAGGTGACCGATTCCATGCGCCGCGCCATCGGCGAAACCGAACGCCGCCGCGCCAAGCAGATTGCCTTCAACACGGCCAACAACATTACACCAATCGGCATCAAGCGCAGCATCCGCGAATTGATCGACGGCGTCTACAGCCCGCAGGAAGCGCGTGAAGAACTGCAGGCGGCGCAGGAACACGCCAAGTACGAGGCCATGAGCGAGAAGCAGGTAAGCAAGGAAATCAAGCGCCTGGAGAAACTGATGCTTGACCACGCCAAGAATCTGGAGTTCGAAAAGGCGGCGCAGGTGCGCGATCAATTGCACATCTTGAAGGAGCAGTTGTTCGGCGCGCCAGGGGCCGATAGCGTGGTGGCCTAATCTTCATCCGGTGGCGGATTCATCACGTTATCAATATTTTGTATTTGTTTCGATTCGTTCGCGGCGTCGTAAATGTCCTGGCGCAAGGTGCGCAACGCGGCGTTGGTCGCATCGTAGGCAGCGGGGTCATTGGTGACGGCTTGGTCCAGTCTGGCTTTGAGGCCGTCGTAGGTGGGCCCGCCGAGGTCGTAGTGATCGTGCGCCGTTTGCAGAAACGCCGTCAACTCGGCACGCAAGCGTAGATATTCGACTTTCTTCTCTTCCGCTTGCGCGCTGGAATCGGTATTCGGGTCGGTCGTCGATTTCTGCCTGCGCTTGACGGCGCGGTCCCATTCGGCCTTCAGATAGGTGTCAATCCTGGCGGGAGCCTTGTCTTCCGGCTTGAGCTTTCTTCCCGAGTATCGGTCTTCCAGCGGTATCGCTTCCTGGCCCGGCAGCGCCAGTGCGGGGGCGGGCTTGTCCTGATTCGCGTCGAGTTCGAGTGCCCTGCCGGCCCTGACCTCGGCGCCGACGCCACCTTCCAATATGGTGCCCATCCAGCCGCCGAGGTCGGGCGCGCCGGCAGCATCCGCCGGCTGCTTGGGAGTGAGGCCGGCAGCCGCCTGGATGTTGTAGGCGCCTGCCTCGGCAACCAGTTGATCGGTCAAATTGCGCCAATGGATGCCGTTCGCCGCATCGGCCAGGTTGGGCCGAACTTCCTGCGGCAGCGCCGCCAGGGTTTTGTGCATATCGGTCTTGCTCAGGTAGCCGACCAAATTTTTTACTGTTGATTTCTCACGCAGGAAGTTGGTCTGCTTAAGCTTGAAATGCAGCAGGTATTGCACCGCCAGCGTCGCCCAGCCCTTGAGGGCAGGAAAGGATGCCTTGTTCCTGACAAAATTGGCTTTGTCACCTGCCATGACGGCTTCGGCGATTTCGCGTGATTTGCTCAGTAGCAGCGCCGCGCCTTTTTGACGCGCGATCTTGAGCGCCTCGGCGGCGGCTTCAGCATTCACAGGCGCGGGATTCGCGACGGCATTGGCTCCGGCAACCGCAGGAACGTTCGCGCCGGCGACCACGGGAACGTTTGCAACTGCAACAGCAGGAACGTTTCCTCCGGCGACCGCAGGAACGTTTCCTCCGGCGACGCCAGGAACGTTCGCGCCCCCCGCCCCGTTTGCCGCGTTGCCGGGCGCAGCGGCCGCTGCCGGCATATTGGCATTCAATGCGTCAGCCGATGCCTTGAAGAGGTCAGGTATTTCAGATGGCAGCACACCAGTCGTGGTCTGGTAGTGCACTTTGGGATTGACTGCATTTTTGGCCTTCGCGACTGTGCCCTTGAGGGCTGCGTCAGCCGACACCATCTTGTCCAGCGCCGATTTCGGCACGCCGGTCTTGAGCTCTTGCGCGGGCGCTTCGACTACCTGTCCACCGTCCGCCGCAGCTTTGGCCGCGGTGCCCACTGCATGCGCCTTGACCGAATCGATCATGGCATGCATGCGCGCCGTGCTGCCCGGGGTGCGCTCTTCCAGCGCCGGCGTGCGGTATTCGATGTTGCTCATGTCGCGGGGAGTGAAATCGAGGTTCAGGTAGTCCCCGACCTTGAGTGCGTTGACCAGTTCGCGATGGACATTGCGATACGCGTCGTGATCGGCGGACATGGTGTAGTGGCCGTCACGCTGGAAACCGTAGATTTCGCCATAGGGGAGGCCGCCGCCGAGAAAATTCTGGATTTCTTCCTTTTCGGGGGCGGTGAGCGGCGTATCCGCCTTTGCGAGTTCTGGTTTGTGGCCGCCGTAGGCGACCCCGTAGACCGGCGCATGCAGTTCCGCCTCGAAGCCGGTCAACGCCTGAATCACCTTGGTCGAGTTGCCGGTGGGTGGCTTGTGGACCAGCGGGTTTGCCTGCTTCGTCTGCTTCGTCAGTTTTGCGGCGCCGGCGAGCGCGCCGAATTTTCTCAATTGGTTGGCGTGTTTGCTGCGGTTGGCATTGTCGTTCAATGCCCTTTGCGCAATTGCACCCGGACTGCGCTCCGCCAATTCGGTGAGGGCAGTCGGTTGCGCCGTTACGCCTGAGGCGGAGCGTCGCGGCTGCGACGCAGATTCGATGCCATGCCTCGAATCGCTGGGTTTCTTGTTCGCCGGTTCTTTCATGAGAATCTGCCTTTGCCCTTTGACCGGGGTGGCATGGGTGGAAGGGCCAAAGGGCCGAAAGACTGGAAACTCCCTGTAATAAATGACAGTATGCAAACTGTTGGCCAAGAAGGCAAGATAACAGAAATAATAAATGCGGGCCGCACGTCGGCCACCAGCGCTCCCTCCGAATTCCCGTATTCTCTTGCATCTCGCGCAGCCGGGCCGGCGTTTTGCCGCGAATGCGGCAGCGGATTTTTGACCTTGACGCAATTCTGGAAAGGAAACACCATGTTTGGAAGCCAGGCTCTCGAAACCGCAATCGGTCTCGCCTTTTTCTTTCTCGCCATTTCCGTGTTTGTGACGGGCGTGCAGGAATTTTTTGCCACGTTCTTTTCACTGCGGGCCAAGACGCTGGCGAGCGGCATTACCACGCTGCTAAGCGAAGAAAAACAATTGACCGGGGCCGCGCAGACGATCGTCGCACATCCCGGGGTCAGCCCCGGACCCGGCGCCAACTCCTATGTTTCCGCCGATGGATTTGCTGCAGCAGTGGTGGAAGTGATTGCCGGCGCAGGGGCAGTCGATACTCAGTTCCAGCGCCTTCAGGCCGGCATCGCGGCGTTGCCGGAAGGGCGCCTCAAGGCGGCACTGCAAACCGCAGCCAGCCATGCCGCTGAAAATGTCACCTTGTTTGAGCAGAACCTCGCCAAATGGTTTGACGACAGCATGGACCGCCTCGCCGGCGAATACAAGCGATTGAGCGGCTATATCAGCATCGGCATCGGCTTGGCATTGTCGGGGCTTTTCAATTTGAATGCGCTGGAGGTGGCCAAGACCTTGTGGGTGAGCGAGGCGGTGCGCCAGCAGGCCGCTGCCGTTGCGGCGGCTCAGGTCGCGCATGGCATGCCGACGGCGCCCAATGCGGATATCGATAAAATGCTCGCGATGTTCGGTTTTCAGGTCAATAACTTCACCGGTTCGCTTGGATTGGTTGCGATATTTGGCTGCCTGATCACCACGTTTGCCGTCAGCCTTGGTGCCCCATTCTGGTTTGATTTTTTGCAAAATGTGGTGAAGATGAACGTGCGCGGCACAGGCGACAAACCGGCACGCTCCGATAGCACAGCGACATGACCCAAGGGGAGTTGCGGCACGATTTCTGAAATGCTGCGTCAAATCGTCTACCATGGTGGCTCGATTGATTCACGTTCAACGCCATGGCTACCGCCGCACCCCATGTTATTCCCTGCGCTATCGCCGACGGCTTGGCCATGGTTGATAAGACATGGCTCCCGGTCTTGCGCCGGGGCCTGGAAGCATTGGCGTCGGCCGACCCTGCATATCTTCCTGCGTTAGCGCAGGACGATTATCTGCCGACGCAAAATCGCCTGTTCGCCGCCTTTGCCATGCCGCTTGATTGTGTGCGTTACGTATTGGTGGGCGAGGGGCCTTATCCGCGCGCCGAGAGTGCCACCGGTGTATGTTTCATGGATGGCGCAGTCGGGTCGCTGTGGTCCGAATCCGGCTTGTCCAAACAAGTGAACCGGGCCACCTCACTGCGTAATTTCATGAAAATGTTGCTGGTGGCCGACAAACAATTGCAGCCTGCGGCCACGAGCGGAACTGCTTTGGCACCCATTGCCGCCAGGGCGCTCGTGCCGGATTCTGGGTGGATTCAGAGCCTGCCGGACTTGCAGGACAACCTGATCGCGCACGGATTTCTGCTTCTTAATGCCGCCCTCGTATATCGCCCGCACGTGGCACCTGTGAAAGATGCCAAGGCATGGCGCCCATTTTTGCAGGTTGTGTTGGCAGCACTGGCGACGAAGTCGCCGGCACCGACGCTGGTGCTGTGGGGGAAAATTGCCGAACAACTGCGGGCCCTGCCTGAGACGGAAAACCTGCCGCAGGTGCAGGCCGAACATCCCTATAACCTGTCGTTCATCGACAACCAGGACATGCAGCGCCTGTTCGGTGCCATGCACTTGTTACGCAAAAATCGCAACGCAATCGCGACGAGCAAACAGACATGAAGAAGACGCGCATTCTGTTCGTTTGCATGGGCAATATCTGCCGCTCGCCAACTGCAGACGGTGTCATGCGCAAACTGGTTGTCGATGCCGGCTTGCAGCACATGATCGAGGTCGATTCCGCCGGCACGCATGGCTACCATACCGGTGCCCCGCCCGATGCCCGCAGCCAGGCTGCGGCACTATCGCGCGGCTACGATCTGGCGCCACTACGGGCACGTCATGTGGAGGAACGCGACTTCGAGGCCTTTGACCTGTTGCTGGCAATGGACAATGACAATCTGGATTATCTCAAGCGCCGCTGTCCCTCACACTTGAAGGGCAAGCTCCGCCTGATGATGGATTTCGCGCAAAATTCATCGGCCTCGGAAGTGCCGGATCCTTACTACGAAGGGAGCCAAGGCTTCGAGATCGTGCTCGATTATATTGAAGACGCCTGTGCCGGGCTACTGGACAAATTGAAGGTCAGGTAGCCTTGCTGCGGATGATTGCGTCGATCTGTTCCAGGAAGGCCTTGTAGCGGATCGGCTTTTCGATGTAGCCGTCGCAGCCGGCTTCCATGATACGTTCGCGGTCGCCTTTCATGGCCGAAGCGGTCAGCGCGATGACCGGAACCTCCTTGGTCTGGTTATCGGTTTTAAGGATGCGCGTGGCCGCCATTCCGTCCATGTCGGGCAACTGGATATCCATGAGGATCAGGTCCAGTTTTTCGCGCGCAGCAATCGCCAGACCCTGGTCGGCACGGACTGCCTGCAGCACAGTGTGGCCTGCATGTTCCAGCACGTCGACTGTGAGCAGCATATTGGTTGGCGAATCTTCGACCACCAGTATTTTTGCCATCGCTATGATTCCTATTTTGTTTTGCCAAGTCTACCGCATGCCGCCGAGTTTCAATGCCGCGCGCGCACGTTGATTCGTTCCTTGTGTCTTTTCCGCAGCATACAGGGCACGCATCCGGCATGGTTTCAAGGGCTCAGCGAACGGTTCAGCGAATTTCCATGGGCTGTCGCCTTGTGCGCCCTATGAACCGAGTACCTGACAAGATTAGTCAGGTATGGTAAACTTGACCAAATTGATCCACTATTCATGTTTTGGCTGCCGGAGTGCAACTGATATGCGTTTGACAACTAAAGGTCGTTTTGCCGTTACGGCAATGATTGATCTGGCATTGCGCCAGGACAAAGGCCCCGTCACGCTTGCCGGCATCAGCCAGAGGCAGGATATTTCACTGTCGTATCTGGAGCAATTGTTCGGCAAGTTGCGCCGTCACGAGATTGTCGAATCGGTTCGCGGTCCCGGCGGCGGCTATAACCTGGCGCGCAAGGCGGAAGACGTGACGGTTGCAGATATCATTATTGCCGTCGACGAGCCGCTTGATGCAACGCAATGCGGCGGCAAGGAAAATTGCCATACTGCCGACCACGAATTCGGCACGCGTTGCATGACGCACGATTTGTGGTCGACTCTGAACGCCAAGATGGTGGAATACCTCGATTCGGTCTCGTTGAAAGATCTTGTCGATCAGCAAAAACAAAAGGCTGCCGAACGCAGCATCGTCGTCGTGCACCGCCCCCATGTGGCGGTTTGATTGGAGTTATTGGAAATGAATGCCCCCCTGGAAAAAAGCCTGCTCGACACCCTGAAGGCGCCGCACTTCCCGATCTACATGGATTATTCGGCCACCACACCGATCGATCCGCGCGTGGCGGACAAGATGATTCCGTATCTGCGCGAACAGTTCGGCAATCCGGCCTCGCGTAGCCATATGTACGGCTGGAGCGCGGAAAAAGCAGTTGAGGAAGCACGTGCCCAAGTGGCAGCGCTGGTGAATGCCGATCCGCGCGAAATCATCTGGACCTCGGGCGCCACCGAAGGCAACAACCTGGCCATAAAGGGCGCCGCGCAGTTTTACAAGACCAAGGGCAAGCACATCATCACCGTCAAGACTGAGCACAAGGCTGTGCTCGATGTCGTGCGGGAACTGGAGCGCCAGGGGTTTGATGCAACCTATTTGCAGCCGCAGGACAATGGTTTGATCACGATCGAGCAACTGGCAGCAGCGATCCGCCCCGACACGATTCTGGTATCAGTGATGCTGGTCAACAATGAAATCGGCGTGATCCAGCCCATCGACGAAATCGGCGAACTGTGCCGCAGCAAGGGCATCATTTTCCATTGCGATGCAGCCCAGGCCACCGGAAAGGTGCATATCGACCTGGAAAAGACCAAGGTCGACCTGATGACCTTTACAGCACACAAGACCTATGGCCCCAAGGGCATTGGTGCCTTGTATGTACGCCGCAAACCGCGCGTGCGCATCGAAGCGCAGATGCATGGCGGCGGTCACGAACGCGGCTTGCGTTCCGGCACCTTGCCTACGCATCAGATCGTCGGCATGGGTGAGGCCTTCCGCATCGCCAAGGAAGAGATGGATGAAGAACTCGTGCGCATTTTGAAGCTGCGCGACCGTCTGGCCAAGGGCTTGCAGGACATGGAGGAGGTCTACATCAACGGCGACCTCGAGCATCGCGTGCCGCACAACCTGAACGTGAGTTTCAATTATGTCGAAGGCGAATCGCTGATCATGGCGATCAAGGATTTGGCCGTGTCGTCGGGTTCGGCCTGCACGTCGGCCAGCCTGGAACCGTCATATGTCCTGCGCGCCCTCGGCCGCAGCGATGAACTGGCGCATAGCTCGATCCGCTTCACCTTCGGTCGCTTTACTACGGAAGAAGATATCGACTTCACGATCCAGTTGATCAAGGAAAAAGTGGCGAAATTGCGCGAGTTGTCGCCGCTGTGGGATATGTACAAGGATGGAATTGATATTAGTTCGATACAGTGGGCGGCACACTAGCAATGTCGACCAAGCTACTGCGCGCGCCGATTTTGCGCCTGCGATGCTCACCGTACCTCCGTACGGTTGCGCTTCTCGGCACAAATTCGGAGCGCTCGCTACGCTTGGACGACATTGCAGATGTTTGATTTTTTGAAGAATTTGAAGGAGTAACGATCATGGCATATTCAGAAAAAGTGTTGGACCACTATGAAAATCCACGCAATGTCGGCGCATTCGACAAGGGTGACGACACGGTCGGCACCGGCATGGTCGGCGCACCGGCCTGCGGCGACGTGATGAAGCTGCAGATCAAGGTCGGCGCAGACGGCATCATCCAGGACGCCAAGTTCAAGACCTACGGTTGCGGCTCGGCGATTGCCTCGTCGTCGCTCGTCACCGAATGGGTCAAGGGCAAGACGCTGGACCAGGCCCTGACCATCAAGAACACGCAAATCGCCGAAGAACTGGCACTGCCGCCGGTCAAGATCCACTGCTCGATCCTGGCGGAAGATGCGATCAAGGCCGCAGTCGAAGATTACAAGGCCAAGCACGGCGCGGAAGCTGGCGCAGAAGCCGGCACCAACGCAGCTTGAGGGCGTCATGGCGATTACACTGACTGAAAAAGCGGCCAAGCACATCAGCCGTTACATCGAGCGGCGCGGCAAGGGCATCGGTCTGCGCTTCGGTGTGCGCACGACCGGCTGCTCCGGCCTGGCCTACAAGCTCGAATATGTCGACGAGACGGCGGTTGAGGATCAAGTCTTTGAATCGCGCGGCATCAAGGTGTTCGTCGATCCCAAGAGCTTGCCTTACATCGACGGCACGGAACTCGACTTCGCGCGCGAAGGCTTGAACGAAGGCTTCAAGTTCCATAACCCGAACGTCAAGGATGAATGCGGTTGCGGGGAGAGTTTCAGGATTTAGGCTATTTGAACCCCTCTCCCGCGGGCGGGAGGGGGTAGGGGTGAGGGAGGTTGCGCCTCGGCTTCGCCAGATAAGCGTCGTCTGCTCGCTATCTCCCGCCCGCGGGAGAGGGGAGTTAAAACCTCAAGCGCCGACTCGTTTTGGAACCATATATCCCCCAACCCGCATCCGTCTTGCCCGAAGACCTGCGACTATGGGCCAGAGGTATGCGGCACGGGATGACCGATGCCGAAGCCCTCATGTGGAAAATGCTGCGTTCTCGACGTCTGGCAGACACTAAGTTTCGGCGCCAACATGCAATTGGTCGATTCATCCTTGATTTTTATTGTCATGAGAAGAGACTGTGTATCGAACTCGACGGCTCTCAGCATATGGAAGCCGAGTGTTGCGATGAACAGCGCGCTTCCTTGTTAAAGGCGCAGGGAATCAAAGTGCTCAGGTTTTGGAATAATCAGGTGTTGGCAGAAACTGAAAGTGTGACGGAGGCCATTTATAATGAGCTTGTCTTGACGAACCCTCTCATCCTACGCGGCGCGCCCCACCCCTCTCTCGCCTCCAGCAGCGAGGAGTAAACAACTAACATGCAAAACCATTTCGAACTCTTCAACTTGCCGCAGCAATTCTCAGTCGACACCGGCGCACTCGACCAGGCCTACCGCCAGGTACAATCGCAGGTGCACCCAGACAAATTCGTGTCGGGCAGTGACACGGAGAAGCGCGTTGCGATGCAATGGGCCACACGGGCGAACGAGGCATACCAAACACTGAAGAGCCCGCTCAAGCGCGCGAGTTATTTGTGCGAACTGCAGGGCGTCGACCTGGAAACGGAGTCGAACACCGCCATGCCGCGCGCTTTCCTGATGCAACAGATGGAATGGCGCGAGTTGCTCGACGACGCGAAGGCGGGAAAAGATCTCGCAGCGCTGGAAAAGCTGGATGCGGAATTGCGCACGGAGCGCGGCGCTGAAGTGAACAGAATCGGCGAACTGCTCGACAATAAGGACTTCAATGCGGCTGCGCAAGCAATTCGTCAATTGATGTTCCTGGAAAAATTCGGCAGCGAAATTTCTCAATTATTTGAACTGCTCGAAACCTGAGCCACCACTGAAACACACACATGGCATTACTCCAAATCTCAGAACCGGGCATGTCCACCGCACCGCATCAGCACAGGCTGGCGGTTGGCATAGATCTCGGCACGACCAATTCGCTGGTGGCCACGGTGCGCAACAGCATTCCGGAAGTCTTGCACGATGAAGACGGGCAACCCTTGTTGCCGTCGGTCGTGCGCTATCTGCCGAATGGGCACGCCAAGATCGGCTACGTCGCACAGGAAGCCCAGACGACCGACCCGAAAAACACCATTGTCTCGGTCAAGCGTTTCATGGGGCGCGGCTTGAAGGATATTGCCTACGCCGAGAACCTTCCCTACGATTTTCTCGATACGCCAGGCATGGTGCAGTTGCGCACGGTCGCCGGCGTCAAGAGCCCAGTCGAGGTGTCGGCGCAGATTCTCGCCACCTTGCGCCAGCGCGCCGAAGATGCATTGGGCGACGAACTGGTCGGTGCCGTGATTACCGTCCCGGCCTATTTTGACGACGCACAGCGCCAGGCCACAAAGGATGCCGCCAAGCTGGCCGGCCTGAACGTGTTGCGACTGTTGAACGAACCGACGGCAGCGGCAATTGCCTATGGGCTCGACAATGGCTCTGAAGGTATCTACGCGGTCTACGATCTCGGCGGCGGCACCTTCGATATTTCCATCCTCAAGCTTTCCAAGGGCGTGTTCGAAGTATTGGCCACCGGCGGCGATTCTGCTCTGGGCGGCGACGATTTCGATCACCGCGTGTTTTGCTGGATCATCGAGCAGGGCAAGCTGGCGCCCTTGTCCGACGAAGACACCAGCCTCTTGATGGTCAAGGCGCGCGAAGCCAAGGAACTGCTCTCGACCAAGAACGAGACGATGATCGACGCTGCACTCGGCAGCGGCGAGCGCGTGCACCTGAAGCTATCGGCAGCCAAGCTCGCCGAGATTACCGAACACCTGGTCGGCAAGACCATGACGCCGACGCGCAAGGCGATGCGCGACGCGCATCTCGGCGTCGACGATATCGACGGCGTGGTGCTGGTCGGCGGCGCCACGCGCATGCCGCACTTGCGCAAGGCCGTCGGTAACTTCTTCCAGACCACACCGCTGGCCAATATCGATCCGGACAAGGTCGTGGCGCTAGGCGCTGCGATCCAGGCCAATCTTTTGGCCGGCAACCGCGCTGCGGGTGACGACTGGTTGCTGCTTGATGTGATTCCCTTGTCGCTTGGCATAGAAACCATGGGTGGGCTGGTTGAGAAAGTCATTCCGCGCAATTCGACAATTCCCTGCGCCCGTGCGCAGGAATTTACCACCTTCAAGGACGGCCAAAGCGCCATGTCGATCCAGGTGGTGCAAGGCGAGCGAGAGCTGGTTTCCGATTGCCGTTCGCTGGCAAAATTCGACTTGCGCGGCATTCCGCCCATGGCGGCCGGCGCAGCGCGCGTGCGCGTGACTTACCAGGTTGATGCCGACGGTTTGCTGTCGGTTTCCGCCCGCGAATTGCGCTCGGGCGTGGAAGCGTCGATCGAAGTCAAGCCGTCTTACGGACTGGGTGACGATCAGATTGCACAGATGCTGCAGGATTCCTTCAAGTCGGCCGATGTCGACATGCAGGCGCGTGCCTTGCGCGAAGAACAGGTCGAGGCCGAACGCATCATTCTCGCCACCGAATCCGCGCTGGCCGGCGACGCCGAATTGCTGAGCGATAGCGAGCGCGAACAGATCGTGCAATTGATCGCCGCCGTGCGCGCGCAAGCTTCGGGCAGCGATCATGTGGCCATCAAGGCCGCCGTCGATGCCCTGGCTGCCGGTACCGAAGACTTTGCCGCGCGCCGCATGGACCGCAGCGTGCGCACCGCATTGACCGGCAAATCATTAAATCAAATCTGATCAAACCATACGAGGTCAACAAGTGCCCCAAATTGTAGTGCTGCCGCACGCCATCCTGTGCCCCGAAGGGGCCGTCATCGAAGCACCGGCCGGAAAATCCCTGTGCGATATCTTGCTTGCCAACGACATCGAGATCGAACACGCATGCGAAAAATCCTGCGCCTGCACCACCTGCCACGTGGTCATTCGCGAGGGATTCAATTCTCTCGCCGATGCCGAGGAAAAGGAAGAGGATTTGCTCGACCGTGCCTGGGGCCTTGAAGCCACCTCGCGCCTGTCCTGCCAGGCGATCCTGGCCGATACCGACCTCGTCGTCGAAATCCCGAAGTACACCATTAACCACGCAAGCGAAAATCACTAGGCGAGCTGCATCATGAAATGGACCGACACCATCCGTATCGCGGAAGAGCTAAACGACAAATATCCCGACATCGACCCCTTGACCGTGCGCTTTGTCGATCTGCATAATTGGGTTGTCGCATTGGACGGCTTTGACGACGATCATCAGCGCGGCGGAGAAAAAATTCTCGAAGCGATCCAGATGGCGTGGATCGACGAAGCCAAGTAAATATTGCGAGCGAGACCAATATCGTTCTCGTGACGCAGGGGGAAGCGAATAATGAGAATCACGATTGAAGAAATGATGCAGGTCGAGGGTGCCAAGGCGGAACTGGAGAAGATGGCGCTTCAGGTCAGTGCCAAGGAGGCGGCGGCCAAACAGGCTGCAGTCAACGAAGCGGCCAAGCAGTTCAAGGCATATTTTGCCGCAAAGAAATTTGAAATCACCGGCAGCGCGTGGAATATTATCGCGACTTACGGCTCCATCGTGTTCAAGCTGGCGATCAAGAACTTGAGCGCAGGCGGCCTTGATTGCCTGACTCTGCATTATCCCGACATGACCAAGCTGGCGCCGCTCGATGTCCGCCTTGAAGCCAAACCCGACAAGAACCCCGAATCTGCCGCTCCCGCGGTGGAACAGCAAAGCCCCCTGGCCGAGGTTCGCGCCAAGATGGACAAGATGCTGGAGCGCCTCAACGCCCCGCCGCGCGAGTGGTTTTTCTACGCCACGGTGACCGATCGCAGCGGCGCCGCGCAGCGCAAGGAGTATGCGACGTTTACGCGGTTTTTGAACGAGGAATGTCCTTAGTCAATCTGCTCGAATTTTCAATCACAACGACGCTTCGCCATCGCCCTCCATATCCCGTATTGAGCTACTGCAAGCGATTTTTGTTGCGGCCAGCGATGCCTTGTATTTCACGAGCTTCAAACCTTGAGCATTCCGTTTTTTAATATGTGTTCTATTAATTCACGGTTTGAGGGTAACCCAGCTTTGTATTTCGGAACTTTGCTCAATGTGGTTTCAATGCCTTTGCGGCCCAACGTTAGATCATCCTTAAATTTATTGTAGGGGCGAGTGTGGGTGTCGAAGCCCATGCCATAGAGAACATACTGATAGCTGGCTGAGGGGAATACTTCTTCATTTTGCGTGAAATCGTTAAAATAGGGCGGGCGATAGCGCCACAGAACCAGCAGCTCTTTCAATTGCTCGGTAAAGGACGCCGGGTTAGATGCGTCGCGCCAATAGTCTGTATCCGTGCGGGCTGTTAATGCGTAATGTAATTTCAGGAAATCAATCACCCGGTCCCAACGATAGTCAAAACGCGAATTGAATCGCCGCTCAACAACAGCCATTGCTTCTCGGGTTGCAGGCATTTCATCACTGATCATGTTGGCCGACAGCTCTACCAAGGCCAGGGCTGACGCCTCCAATGGCTCGATAAAGCCGGCCGCCATGCCTACAGCAACACAGTTTTTGTGCCAAAATTTTTGACGGTGGCCGGCGCGAATCGATAATTTTCTGCAGCTTAGTTCTTCCGCCTTTTTGGCACCTACAGATTTGGCGAGATAGGCGCGCAAGGTTTTCTCTGCTTGTTCATCGCTTATATGTGCGCCTGAGTACACATGGCCGGTGCCACGACGAGAAGACAGGCCTATATCCCAAATCCAGCCGGCTTCCTGAGCAGTGGCAATCGTCGGCGAAGCGATCGGTGAATTCTCCTCTGTATAAGGTGTCTGGATCGCCAGCGCGGAATCGTTGATTGAAAATTCTTTCTTGTCGACAAAGGGGATTTGAAAATGCTGGCCAATCAATAAACAACTTAGCCCCGAACAGTCAATGAATAAATCGCCGGCAATATTGCCGCTACTTTTTGTGGCGATAGATTCAATATCGCCGTCATGCGTTGAGTTTATATGGGTGACATGGTCGAGCACATGTTTAACCCCCAGTGTTTGCGTACAATGCCTTTGCAGCAACACACCAAATTTGCCGGCATCCAAATGATAGCCATAGTTCAAGACGCCGGCATATTCCGGGGTTGTTGTTTGCTTGGGTGCACGTCCTGACTCACACAGATGACTTTGTTCGCACATTGCATCCGCAAAACTTAAATTCGCGAAGTTGAACTTCCACGCTGCGACCAAATCGGCATTGGTATTGCCATTTGGCACGGTGAATGGATGATAGTAAAAATCGTCTGCCCGGCCATTTTTCCATCCGACAAATTTGGAACCCTGCTTAAATGTCGCACTGCATTCACGAATAAACTCTGTTTCAGAGATTCCAATCGTTTTCAGCGTGCTACGCATTGAAGGCCAAGTGCCTTCCCCCACGCCGATGGTGCTTACGTCGGGGGATTCAACCAAAGTAATTTGAATGCCTGTTTCGGTATTGGTGCGATGCTCAGCCGCAAGAATACCTGCAGTCAACCATCCCGCCGAGCCGCCGCCCACAATGACAATTTGCCTCATTCTCTTTTCCATTACTTGAACTCACATATTTTTGGCTTTTTACGCATCTGCGACATTTTGCACATAGACTACTCGAAGAATATTGGCTAAAACACATTTTGAAAAGCAATCATTGCAGCTTAAAAGCTGCTTCTATCGGAAGCTGCTGCATAGCATCACTGTTGTAATACTTGGCAGCGTTGAGTGAACAACCGGAGGCATGACTGCGGATGAAATACGACCTGACAAAAAGAATCTCCAGCCGTTTGTCCAATAGACGTGCGTCGCAAGAGAATACTTAACTTGTATCCCGTACATTTGACAGGCCACGATTGCGTGTTACAGATTACGTGCGACAAATAATATTCGACGAAATGTGCAATGGTAGCGGCGCACACAGAAGATCAAATTCGGTGGGCGTTCTGGCAGCAATTGTAGCCTCGGCTACTGATGGGCGGCTTTACGGATAATCCTGATCGACCGCTCACGACTGGTTCCATCAAGTGCCGGCAACTGCCGGATGACGTCACTTTGCAACAAATCCCTATCTTGCAGTCACTTGATCAAATACTAACTGTAAACGTCCCGCAAGTCACCAGATGCGTCGTGTCAGCCCGAGTCACTAATCATGGCGTCAATTCCATTGCGAGCGCCTTAAGGCGTATCGAGCAGCGCGGATCAGCGCACCGTTATACACCGGCTGTCTACATTGCATGCCATTGCGTCTTGCAGCGACAACCTGCGGGGTAGTTCGCTCCGCCAAAACACACTATCGTGTACGCACTGTCATCGACGCAACGGCATCAATGACGGCCAGAGGCTTGTCCTTTTGAATGTAGTGTCCCGATCCGGAAATAGGCTCGACATGGTCGATGCCCGCCAGGCGACCCCAATCGGCCGCCAAATGGTGCGACATCGTCGCGAATGCCCCAGATTCCATGCCCTCAAATTGCGTACGTACCAAAACGCGCGCAGGAACCTGCATCGGAACCTGGGTGTTCACTCGATTCATGCACGCCACCATGCTGTCGAATTCGCTTCGTTCCGTGGAACTGAACAAGATGCTGCGTAAGGTTCGTAACGTTGCCGCCGCACCCGGTGCCTCGGTTTGCATCGTCGCCCAATGATCGGGATGGGTCGGATCGAGCAACACGACGCCGGCAACGTCCTGCGGAAAGAGCTTGGCAAATACGTACTGATACAAGCCGCCAGCAGAGTGCCCGACCAGGATGTATGGTGGAGGCAAACCGGATGCCTGCAGCAATTCGCGCTCCTCGGTAGCGATCGAACATGGATCGCGCGGCACGTCGGTTTTCTGGCTTGCCCCGTATCCCGGCCTGTCGTACGCAAAGACGCGATTGGTCTTGGCAATTTCTGGCAGCACGGAAGCCCATGTATCTTTTCCGTCACCCAGCCCGGACTCGAATACGACGGACGGCGATCCCTGACCCGTTTCGTAATAGGCAATGTGATTGCCGCCTACGCTTGCCGTTCCGCTGGTTTGCACTGGCGTCCTACATGCTGCCAACATCAGCATTGTTGCCATCAGCACTGGACCCATGGATCTGTTCACGCTGGGCATCATTGTGCATATCATTTTCTTTTTGCGTTCTGTTGCATTTTTCATTAAAAATTTGCTTCCAAAAAAAGTCGATGACGTAAGCTTCGAAGCCGCGTAATGCCGCAATAAATTGTCCGAGTGTTCCTGGGGATATCTGTGTCGCGTTACCGCGACGAGACGGCGATTGTTGCTGCCTGCGTTCGACCGGCAGGTGGGTGCAATAGAGCCTGCGCCGCAAATACTTGGTGAAATATTAGCAATAAATCCGCCGCCGGTCATCCCGTTGATGAGGCGGCATCAAGTTGCAACGGATGATGTGGATCGCATCTTGATCGCTTGCGCCGGCGCGCTACTGCGTTATAGAGGCAGATGCACGCCTTTCGATTTCGACGGTCAAGAATATGCGCCGAGATGGTGCCTCAACGTAGATGGAGTACAAGCGAGAAATCAGTGGGTCAAAAAAAACCGGCTCCGAAGAGCCGGTTTTTCTCACAACGAGCGATGAATCTGCTTCGATCAAAGACCCAGGTCTTTGATGAACTCATTGGTATAGGTCAGGTTGGTGTCGTAGTACAGTGCCCAGAAATGCAAGCCACCGAGGCCGTTGGCCTTGCCCCAGTTCGCCAGCAGATCGACGTCGCCGAGTGTGAAGTTTTCGCCAGCCGAATTGATCGTGCCGTAGGATGGCGTGATTTCGATCTGGCTGTAGGGCACGCCGTAGTAGCCGTGTACGTCCATCGCCACCTGGATTGCCGATTGCCCCATTTCGCACTGGCCACCGCTGACCACGCAGTATGCCGAGGCGGCTGTGCCGTAGTACATGGCCATCGGATTGATGTAGTACTTGGTCAGGCCTTGCGCCTTGATCGACGCCATCACCATTGAGCCGGTGCCGGTAGCAGGGAACGGATTGGGCGAACCTGAGCCCAGATCGGTCGCCACCGATGCGCCATTGTTCGGCGCCCAGGTCGGCACGGTGAACGAGAAGCGCATATTCGGGTATTTGGCTTGCGCAACCTTGACGCGCGCTACGAGTGCATCGATCGTGGCCTGGCTTTGGCCGTCTTCGATGTCGAAATCGACGCCCACCATGTTGGCGGAATAATAGTGATTAATGAAGGTCTGGAATCCTGCATCCGATCCGCAAGTGAATGCGCCGGCCTGGCCGCCGGTCGAAATGATGTACTTCTTGCCGGCGTTGACGAAGGTCTGTACGTTCGAAGCTTCCAGTGCAGAACTGATGCCGGCCCAGTTTTCCGTACCGCATTCGCCGGTGGCAAAGGCCCAGGTCAGCGTGGTGTTATGCGACGGCATGGCCAGCGTGACCGATTCCGAGGTGCCGGTAACCGTGGTTTGGATCGCACCCGTGTTCCAGTTGGCGTCATTCGTCACGTCCTGGTATTGGCTGAAAACGAAGCTTGGCGTTGGAGTCGGGGTCGGTGTGGGAGTCGGAGTTGGCGTAGGAGTCGGTGTTGGTGTCGGTGTCGGGGTCGGCGTTGGTGTGGAGCTGCAAGAACCATCGACGATCCACGGCTGGCCACTGCCCGCTTTTCCGTTGCTGGTCGACGGGTTGTTACCCTGCGTCCAGTAGGCAGAGGTGTAATTCACGCCCGCATAGCTGACATTTGAACCACCGTTGTATGCCGTGCTCGAATTCCAGGCCAGATAGCAAGTTGGCGTCGGTGTCGGCGTAGGTGTTGGGGTCGGTGTGGGAGTAGGGGTCGGAGTTGGCGTCGGAGTTGGTGTTGGGGTGGGAGTTGGTGTCGGGGTGGGCGTCGGTGTCGGCGTTGGCGTTCCGCACGTTCCTCCTGGGCTGAACAGGCTTCCCACTGTCGGATTCCAACCTGTTCCCACATAGTCGGTTTGATTGACCAGCGCGGTGTAAGTCGAACCGTTGTAGGTGACGACTTCACCAGCAGTGTAAGTGCCGCCTTCAACCCAGGCCACGCAGGCAACCGCGGCTTTCATTCTTGGTTGAATCTTGGCGGACGCCGTTGTGCTTGTGCCGTCGGTGCCTCCACCGCAGCCAGCCAGCATGCTGCCGATCAGACCTAATGCCAGGGTACTACATACTTTTGCTTTCATTTTTCTCTCCTCGATCCATTGTTGGTGTGAGAGGAGCCGGGAGGCGCGGGAATCCGGTCGACGAACCGGCCTGCTGCCGTATGCAGAATTCGGGGAGTCTGCAGCGAACGTTGTCGAAACGTGCATGACATTCCATCACTTCCCC
>DATBQE010000156.1:0-3821 GCA_036561005.1 Burkholderiaceae bacterium
AGCCTGGAATCGTCGATAAACGGCGCTTTTGCCATTACATTAAAGGTTGATTTGGTTCCGATTCAGAGGATACTATCAGAAATATCAGCAAAATCAACCTCAAAATGAGGTTGCGTGCGAAACCTCGGAAAAATCTGCGAATGCTTTGAATTTGCCCCCTGGGACTCAAATGAAAGTTGAATACGAGCCGATAATACTATCGGCAATCACACCGGGGCGAAGGTCCAGGTCTTCTACACGAAAAGTCCCCATGTGAAATCCTCGATACCGCACTTCGACGTTCTGGAAGCAAGTTGGCACATGGCCCGACGACGATCTGAGACAATCTGTGACTGAAGTCTCGCCCATGTCAGAGTCTAGGTGGTGATCGGCGATGAATATATTCCATCGATAGAGGCAGGATTCAATTTGATCGATAACGATTGTTGGCAACGTCATTGTGATGCTGTCACTTCCTGTTTAGTTGTAAGCCTCAGTTTAACGTTAATCGCGACGCCTAGGGAATCATGGCCAGTCAGTTGTTTTCCATTGCGGTGCCTCTTTGCCAATTCCAATTTGATAAAAGTCTACAACGGAACCGCCAACTAAACGGTGAGGAAGTCCGGCCGGCATTTTGGCCCGCCCGCGATGTGTCGGGGAGCTTGGTGAAAATGATAGTAATTTCGGATGCCTAGAAATGTTTGTTGCCATTAAGCATATTTTCGCGGCTCTATTGATTTTTTATTATGAATTCCAGAAAAATATTCTGCCTGACGAACCTTTTGGGTTTACCTGTCACTCAATCAGATGTACTGTACAGATATACAGTATAATTTGAGTCCCAAAGCTCCCACCCAGCTGTTCCAGAGGAGAAAAACACTATGCCTGATTACCGCATTCCCGACCCGATAGCTGGGGTCGTCGAGGCCATGCCGACAGCGATTTGGCGCGCCAATCAGATGGCATCATCTCGCATGACGACGGCTTCGACCGGCTTCCCCAAGCTCGATGCCGAACTACCCGGCATGGGTTGGCCGCGTTCGTCGCTGATCGAGCTGCTGGTGCAACAACACGGCATCGGTGAAATGCAATTGCTGGCGCGTACCTTGGCCCCCATTTCGCAGCGCCGCAAGATCGCCCTGGTTCACCCGCCGCACACGCCGCAAGCTATGGCCTGCGATCCCTGGGGCGTGCGATCCGATAACCTGATCTGGATCAAGACCGACCGGTCAGCCGATGCCTTGTGGACCACCGAGCAATTGCTGAGCACCGGCGACGGCGTCGGCGCGCTTATCCTATGGCAGTTCCAGGTCCGCGCTGACTCGCTGCGTCGCTTGAATCTGGCCGCCCAAGCGGCGGACACCTATTTCTGGGTGGTGCGCCCCTTGGCGGCACGCGCTGATCCTTCACCGGCGCCGCTACGCCTAGCTCTGCGCCCGGCCCATGCTGGCATCGTCGTCGAAATCACTAAGCGCCGAGGCCCGAGCCTGGACGAACCCATGTACCTGGCATTGCCAGGTATGCCGACAAGCCCTGTCATCGAGATCGACCATGCGGTTCTGGATCGCCGTACACCTGCCACTGATACAGCTCGAAGCGCTGCGCCCTTGCTGGTGTGAGCCAGGCGAGTACGCGGTGTTCGACGAAGACCGAGTCGCCGCTCTCTCGTCACAGGCAGCGGCCGCGGGCATTACGCTGGGTATGCGGCGCGGCGGGGTTGCGACCATTGCGCCCAGCGCCACGTTGCTCGAGCGGCAGCCGTCGAAAGAAGATGTGGCACGTGACGCGATCATGCTCGCGCTCCTCCAGTTCACGCCTGAGGTTGCGCAAGTCGGACAATCTGACGCGGTCATGGACGTTACGGCCAGCCTGAGACTGTTTGGCGGCCACGCTGCGCTGTGCCGGCAAGTCAAGGCCTTGATAACGAAGCTGGGCTTCAGCATCAAACTCGGCGCCGGGCCAGCCGCACTGGGGGCGTGGCTGCTTGCCATTGCTCCCGCACGGCGCGGCGGGCGGCGTCGCCGCACAATCAAGCCGCCAACGCTCGCTCGAACGCTCGACCGCTTGCCTTGCCTTCTTCTGAACTCGGCAGTTCCGCATGCCGAGTGGTTGGAAAACATCGGATGTCGCACTCTTGGCAAGCTGCGCGCGCTACCGCGTGCTGGTCTGCTACGCCGAACCACCGAGGAACTGGTGGCCGAACTTGACCGAGCGTATGGAGCATTGCCCGACATTTTCGAGTGGGTAGTGCCGCCGCCGACGTTTCATGTCCGCGCCGAACTGATGGAGCGGATCGAGTACGCCGATGCCGTAATGGCCGACACCAATCGGCTCGTCCTGCAATTGGTCGGCTGGCTGGCTGCATTGAAGCTCGCGGTGACGCGGCTGGCTCTCGGCATGGAACATGAGCGCGGACGCACTGCCATCCCGCCAACCGAAATCGAGGTGGCACTCGCCGAACCGAGTTGGCGTGAGGATCATCTGATGCGTCTCCTGAAAGAAAAGCTCTCCCGCGTCGAATTGTCGGCCCCGGTCATTGCGGTGTACCTGAAGGCACTCCAATTTGTCGACATGATGCCGGCAACAGAATCTTTGTTTCCTGAACCCGGTGGCTCGGCCAGCGATTTTATGAGGAAGATGGAACTGATCGTGGCCCGTCTCGGTAAGGACAACGTGCTGGCACACGTTCGTCTCGCCGAGCATCGCCCTGGCACCGCCAACTGCTGGATGCCAGTCGTAGACAAGCGACCCAAGGCAGATGTTCAACAGGAAAACGCTCCACGTCCTTTCTGGATTCTGGATAAGCCGATCCAACTGATCACCCGGGACAATCGGCCCTTTTATGGTTCAGCGCTCAAGATCGTCGACGGCCCAGAGATCATCGAAAGCGGCTGGTGGGATGATGCCACCGAGATACGCAAGTACTACGTAGCGCAAGGCACGGACGGCACTTGCTATTGGCTGTTTCAAGACCGATCAGTCGATCCGATCTGGCATCTACATGGATTTTTCGCTTGAAACGCCATGATCACCCCACCAACCACACTGCCGGCATATGCCGAGCTGCAGACCTTTAGCCACCATAGCTTCCTTCGTGGAGCATCCAGCCCTGAGCAATTGATCGAGCGCGCGGTAGCGCTCGATTATCAGGCGCTGGCGATCACCGACGAATGCAGTGTAGCTGGCATAGTCAAGGCGCACGTTGCAGCGAAAGAGCTGGGCTTCCGTCTAATCATTGGCAGCCAGATGATTGTCACGCCTGACGACGGCAGCCCACCATTCAATTTGATCGTTTTGGCGATGAATAAAAAGGGGTATGGCGACCTTTGCGAACTGATCACCCTTGGCCGCATGCGCGCGAAGAAAGGCACCTACCTTATTCGCCCAAATGACATCGCTGCCCCACAGGGCGACCTGGCCCACATACTCGGCATGAAGGACTGCCAGTTGATTCTGGCTCCGGCATATTGCGTCGATCCGGACGTACTGGCCAGGCAGGCAGCCTGGCTGGTGCACACGGCGCCCGGCCGCGCACGCATCGCGCTTACCTTGCACTGCCGTGCCCGCGACAAAATCCATCGGCAAGTCGTCGAGAACATCGGACAGGAATACAGTCTTCCCGTCGTGGCAACTGGAGACATATGCATGCACGTGCGTTCCTGCAAACCGGTCCAAGACACGATGGCCGCCATCCGGCACCGCATGCCGATTTCCAAGTGCGGATATCGTCTCGCGTCGAATGCGGAAGCGCACTTGCGCTCGCGACTGCGCTTGGGAAACCTATACGACGCGGAGGCGTTACGGGAAACTATTCGTGTGATGGAGCTATGCACGTTCAGCTT
>DATBQE010000157.1:0-5272 GCA_036561005.1 Burkholderiaceae bacterium
TCCGGCTTGGGCAAGTGCTTTCGAATTGACCAACGCTCGGTGCCGTCGACACCGTAGGCCCGAACGAATGCAACATCACTCTCCGTATAGATGAAGGCGCCGCCGCATCCAAAAATGACTAAATCATACGTATCAGAGTAAGTAATTTCGTCAATAGACGTTTCGCTATCTTGAAAGATGGCCGCCCGAGTCGGTACCTTTGCAAATGGCAGCGCTGACCAGTTCAAAAGGTGACGAAATTCTGTAGCTTTCTTGGCGTAATCTCCCTCTATTCCAATTATCACTTCTTTTGCAGGACCGGCGCGCGGCAGGAGGACTCCTCCAGAATAGGTTTCGAGCCGTCTTGGCCCTTCCAGACCTGGCGCAATTACACTGGACGTGTTTCCCCTGTCCCTTGTAATATATGACGACCAATCCTTAGTATGATCGGTAACATCGCAATCCTCGTCGTCGGTAAAACCGTTAAATCCTGCGCAGCGAAGACTTGAAGGAATAATCCCCAGTTTGGCAGCGGCAGAAAATAAAGTAACTTTCCCCAAACTGGTTACCTTCGAATTGCTGGCCTGCCACGCAAGTACACCGCCATCGCCACATTGCACCACAAGCTGAAGCCCGTCTTCAGCAATAAAAGCACGATTTCCGAACTCTGGCATGAACGGGTCGGGCTCAGAGCACTTGGCAAAGGATTGAATAACAGTGGGATCGCCTTGCCTACCAGTGACGGTACAACCGATAAGCAATACAAAGAACACTGCTGCAGCCAAGGGCCTTATAGATTTAAAAGTCACAATCATTCTGAGGAAGTCCAAGGGGCTATTGTTTTCCGTTTTGCGTCAGCGAAAATGTCTGCTAACCGCGTTTTTGTTGTTTGTCCACTTGTGGCCGAACCAAACCCTCCAATGCCTCACGCCGACCGTCCGCTTTCCGCATCTTACCCGACCATCGGCAAGAAAACCGTCAAGATGCTTGTCGACCCACATCCGTCATCTGCCTCGTCCGATACCAGAGGCTCGGCTAAGGTTCATCGACAAAGTGAATCTCGCTTTCGTTTCGCAGTGCGGAACATACATCATCATATAGTTTACGAACGGCATGTGTGGGGTCACCGTTCCTTATTAAGCGCCCAAGCATAGATTGCTCCGCGACGACGGTGCAACTCCACACGACATCCTCGCCCTTTGGGATTGGATCGCTTGGCTTAGTAGTGCTGTAGTCACGCACATTGGCACACCCAACCCATAGACTGAATGGCTTACGTGCACACATAACGCACCACCCCCAATCCTCTGCAATCACCGCTTCGACTTTGTAACCTTTTTCCACAAGAGCAACGCGAAGCCAGCTTGCAAGCTCCTTACCGTAGCAGCGAGGGTTCGTTTCCAAATCTTCGTCGGCTGCGATCTGGAATTTCGTTGATTTGAACCACAACTGAGGATTTCTCATAAATGTTTATGAACACCGGCAATGAAATGTGGAACGTATCATTTACAAGACAGCATCAGATTCGCGCAGCTCACGAAAGTCGGCTTATGGCAGCCGCCCCCTGCCAATTGTAGCCCAACGCCGACCGGCGGCAAAGATACGGAAGGAGTCATCGAAGATCCGGGAGGAACCGGCAGGCAACGATCCCGAACGACTCTTCGCGTTTCTCGTTACCTGACGCTTGGGATGCTTGTTTTCATATCGACCGTAGCAATATGAATTGCCTCACGCTGTAATACCCTTCACAAGCCTTCCAGGGAAGCGAACTCACGGCCGCCTCGCCGTTGCGCCATGCTTCGTTGTCGAGCAGCGACTCAATCGTAAATTGGCCGTTCAGATTAGCGAAGAACGTCCTGATCCAATGCGTGTCCGAACTCAGATTCTCGTTCAGGATTGCTTTTTCGATTGCCGCGAGCGCACCTTGCGGAATCTCCGCCGCAATACCATCTGAGGCACGCGTACCAAAATTGCCGCAGTAAGATGTATATTTCTTGCCCGCGATTTCCCAGGATTCGATGGATACCTGATCGCCATCAACGATCTGCCAGAATCCGGCCAGCATGACGTGCAAGGAATTGAGCATGAAGTTGTGCAAACCATTGCGGATACCAGTTTGCCCTTCGCCGATGCCGGCGAACGATTCTTCTATCGTTGAACCCGACTCGAGCCGAAGGTGGATATCCAGCCTTCCGTTCGAAAGTCCGGGGGTCCATTGCGCGCGTATGGCAGGGAAATTGCCATTCGCGAGCAGCCAGCCGTTGTATTCCTCGGTGTGCAGGCCGTGGTGGGAAAGGATGAGTTGAAGATCCTGAATTGGGAGAGGTTCAGTGGATGTCATCATCAAATGCTTCTTGGAATTTTTGAGTTTCGTATCACGTTGCGGCACCGCCAATATCACCGCCATCGGCCGACCTAAACCCTCCGACGCCCCACGCCGACCGTCCGCTTTGCGCATCTTACCCGACCACCGGCAGGAAAACCACCCAGCCCCCAACCCACTGCGCTCGGCTATTAGGGCGGAAAAGCCAAAGGCGGCGTAACAGGGAACACGCATCGCATGCAATGCGCCTGCGCAGCGGTGACGGCATGGAAGCCGTCGCTCCTTGCAATCAGAAGGTTTTATTCATTGCCTTCCGCCGGATGCGGTTACAAGCCCATCCCCTACGGCGGATACGCCGGGCGTCGCACGCTTCGCCCATCCGCCCCGCGAACTGTCGGGTCAAGTCGCAATGACTCCGCTCAAAACTCTTCCCAATCATCGGCTCCCGGGCGCGGCGGCGGCGCTTTTGATGGATTGGCGAGCGTGCTTTTAGGGGCGCTCAATTTTGCAGTGGCCGGCAACCGGTTCGCCGGAGCCCGCTTCGCAGGCGCGGCTGGGGAAGCGACCTTGCGCGGCACGTGCAGGCTCTGCGTCGGCGCGTGCCCATCGAGTTTGAATATGCTGACCGCCTGCGACAATGCCGCTGCCTGATCCTGCATGCTTTGCGCCGCTGCCGCAGCCTGCTCGACAAGCGCGGCATTTTGTTGGGTCATTTCATCCATCTGGCCAACCGCTTCATTGACTTGCTCGATGCCGTTGCTTTGTTCCTGACTGGCTGTCGTGATTTCGCTCATGATCTCGGCCACTTGCTTCACCGAGGTCACGATCTCAGTCATGGTGCTGCCGGCGTCGTCGACCAAACGGCTGCCGGCATCGACCTTGTCGACCGAATCGCCGATCAGTGTCTTGATCTCCTTGGCCGCGCTGGCCGAACGTTGCGCCAGGTTGCGCACTTCGGTTGCCACGACTGCAAAGCCGCGACCCTGCTCGCCGGCGCGCGCCGCTTCCACTGCGGCGTTGAGCGCCAAGATATTGGTTTGAAAGGCAATGCTATCGATCACGCCGATGATATCGACGATCTTGCGCGAGCTGTCCTTGATCGATGCCATCGTTGCGACGACCTGGCCGACCACTTCGCCGCCTTTCAACGCGACATCGGAAGCCGACACCACCAACTGGTTGGCCTGGCGCGCATTGTCCGCGTTTTGCTTGACGGTTTCCGTCAACGCCTCCACGGTACTGGCCGTTTCTTCAAGCGAACTCGCCTGCGATTCGGTGCGCGCCGAAAGGTCAAGGTTGCCGCTGGCAATTTCGCGCGATGCGCTCGAGATCGCTTCCGTGCCGACGCGAACCTCTCCAACCGTGCGGGCCAGGCTGTCGTTCATTTCCTTGAGCGCCTGCAGCAGCTGGCCGGTTTCATCGGTTCCTAGCGGCACGATATTGCACGTCAAGTCACCCTGCGCCACCTGCTTGGCGATGCCGACCGCCTCATTGAGCGGCACCGTGATGGAACGGGTGATCCAGAACGCCAGGCTGACGCCGGCCAGCAGGCCCAACACGCCAAGCGCAATCATCAGGTTGCGTGAAGAGGCAATATCATCTCTTGCCATTGCGCCGCTGGCGTCTACCTGGCTTTTCTGTATGTTGACCATGGTCTTGATGTCGTCGAGCAGCACATCGAGCGCCGGGAAAGTCTCGTTATTCATCTTCGCGGCCGCGTCGTCCTTGCTGCCAGCTTCGACCAGGTCTGCCACATTGATGAACGAGGTAGCATAAGCGGCACGCGCGCTTTGAACTTTGGCCAATGCCGCCTTGCTCTCGCTTGAGATGGCCAGGTTACCGAGCGTCACGAGCGCCGCATCGATCGTTTTCTTGTCTGCGTCGATGCGCTCATAACTCTTCGCGCGCGCAGCTTGATCGGGAAGGATGAACAAGGCGAGCGTTCTCTTTGCGTCCTCGCGGGCAGCGGAATCAATGGCACTGGCCGAAGCGGCGCCAACCCAGTCCTGCTGAATGATCTTGTCGTTGATCGCACCAATCGATGCAAAACGCAAGAGGCTGGTGACGATCATGACCAGCATCAGCAGCATCAATACGGCGAAGGCCGCGCCGAGACGGGTGCTGATCTTCAGATTTCCGAATACCATCGAGATTCTCCTAGAACGTTGGGCCCAGCGCGATCACATTTTATTCGATCCTCGTGACAGTAGGATGCAACGGGTTACTGGTTCAAATTTCGTGTCTTGATGCCGACGGGCGGACCGCTTTTCCTGGAAAACAGAATGGGGCAATTGACCACCACATCGGTCGCCGCGATGCCAACCTGCTTTTTACTTTCTGCTTCGGAAATTTCCTGTTCCGAGCGAAGCAGATGGGGTTTCGATCCCGGCAGCCACGTCACCTGGTATACCACCCAAAACGGAGTGTACTCCGCGTTGCCGCCGTCGTCAGCAGCGGCCTGTGGCGCCGAAGGAAAGACGCTGCCCTGCTCGAAATTGGAAAACTTATACACGCGGTCCACCGCCGATGGCTGTCCTGGCTCCGGCGTGCGTAATGCGTGCCGCAAGCGAGGCACATAGTTGGCGCCGGCGGCGCGCGCCATCTCCGCCTGCGAAACATCGGTCGTAATATAGTAGACAACATCGCCGTCGTACCACCCGGACAAGAGCGGCACCTCCACCGTAGCGGCGGGACTGGCGTTCGCTGCTGCGCCGGAAGCCTTCAAAGCCTGGGCGGAGGGCGACCAGGCAGCAATCAACAATAAAGCTGCAGCAATGGCGATAAGGCTTGACCGACCACATTTGCGCAACTTGGAATTCGACATGCGGGCTCCGTCCATATAATGTTTCAGTTTAATGTGGTTGCCCGGTTGCCAACATCGAGCCGATCTCGCTTAGTCGGATCCGGAGGCGTTTACTTACACGGAAATGCAAGGATTTTCGACGTGCGTTCCCCATATTGGTCCGGTGG
>DATBQE010000158.1:0-11257 GCA_036561005.1 Burkholderiaceae bacterium
AGAAAACGAAAGAACAAGAAAGAATTTGAAAATAAAGTGAAATCCGAGATGCGCTAATCGGATGGCTTTATTCAAAAAATTGAAAAGAGAGGGTAGGGCGGGCTGGTGCCGCCCGAAAGAACTGACGAAAGGGATGTTTCACGTGTTGCAGCGGCGCAAGGCATTTGCCGGGTCTGCCGGTCTATTGATCCTCGCGCCGCAAGCACCGGCTAGGCGCGGGATGAGTCAAACCAGCCTGACCTCGACCCCGTGTGAACGCAGCGCTTCGACTGTCGTCTCTTGCGCGCTGATGTCGGTGATAAGCATATTGATGCGATCGGCTTTGGCAATGACGGAGAGATTGCGCCGCATCAGCTTTGAAGAATCGGCAACGACGACTACCTGCCGCGAAATCTGGATCATCTTGGCATTCAATTGCGCTTCCAGCATGTAAGGCGTCATCAGACCCAATTCCGGATCGAGGCTGTCTCCGCCGAGAAACAGGCGGTCGGCATAGAGTTTTTCCAGCGCCAGTTCGGCCTGCGGACCCGAGAGCGAGAATGAGTTAGGCCGTAACACGCCGCCCAGCATGATCAATGTGACGTGCGAACATCCGGCCAGTATCGCAGCCACGTTCAAGGCATTGGTAATGACGTTGATCGAGGTCATTTTCAGTGCGCGGATCTGCTTGGCGATTTCGGCCGTAGTGGTGCCGGAATCGAGAATCACAGTCTCGCCGTCCTGGATCAGACTTGCGGCCGCATGGGCGATGCGCACTTTTTCCGCATGATGCAGATTCTGTTTGACGCTCAGCGGCAAATCCTCGTCTTCGCGTCGTGCCACGGCACCGCCGCGTATGCGCAAGACCGTGCCTTCAAGGTCAAGTGCTTTTAAATCGCTTCGGATCGAAACGGTCGACACGCCGAATCGTTCGGCCAATTCGTCAACCGTCACCTTGCCTTTTTCATCCACAAGGTCGCAAATGATGCGGCGTCTTTCGTAAATGGCCAGTTTGGAAAGCTCGTTCTCTTTTGATTCTTGCGTCTGCACGGTGTTTTGAAAAGTTGTCGGGTTTCGGTTATTCATTGTTTATGCAGCTGGCAATCGCAAATTGTGCGAGTGTATTCTGCAATTCGCTCTATATAGCATTGCGTATGTGTAAAAAGATGCATCACCACGCCGAGGATAGCACAGGATTCGCTCCATCCAGGCATGGCTTAATTGACGGATGCATGTCCTGCTGCTAGTGGCCGCACGATACGAATTGCGGGTAAATCGGCATTTTACTCGGGTAATCATATAATCGTTTATAACGATCTTTCGATGGTTTTCGAAAATAAGAAATAAATTGCGAATTCTTCCGATATTACTTGCGTTGTCTTTCGATTTTGCCTAAGATGGCCCTGAATTCACCAATACACCGAAAATCGAAGAATCAAAAACGAGGAGGAAGGATGTTTGCTCGCACATTGTTGGCAGTTTCGGTAGAACTCGCGCTTGGCAGCCTGAGCATGGCGCACGCCGCCGATGTGGTTCAAACCACGCAAGACACGGTAACGGCGCCGGCCAAGCAGGCGCCGACAGCGAATGCCGCAGATCAGGTCGGCCCAGTCGCCGACCAGTCGAAAGTGGAAGTGGTCACCGTGCAGGGTACGCGTGCCAGTCTTGCGCGTTCTCTCGAGACCAAGAAAAACGCTGAAGTGGTGCTCGATTCCATCTCGGCCACTGAATTGGGAAAATTTCCCGATGATGACGTGGCCGATTCGTTGAGCCATATCACGGGCGTGTCGATTGTCGACCGCCAAACCGGCGGCGAGGGCTTGCACATCAGTGTGCGTGGTTTGGGTTCCGCCTACAACATCGTGACCTTGAACAACCGCATCCTGGCCACAGACGACGATGGCCGCGACTTCGCGTTCGACGTCTTGCCCGCCGACGTCATATCCGGTGCCGACGTGCTCAAATCGGCGCAGGCGTCTGCCATTGAGGGCAGTATCGGCGGCACCGTCAATCTCAGGACTGCGCGCCCGCTCGACAATCCCGGCCAGCATTCCGCCATCCGTGTCGAAGGTAGCTACAACGACATGTCGCAACTCAAGGGCGAAAAGGTCTCTGCGGTGTACAGCACCACGACCGAGGACAAGCATCTGGGTTTCCTGATCGGCGCCGTGCTGTCTGATACCAAGCTGCGCACCGACAGCATGGGCTATAACACCTACGATATCTACAACCCCGGCGTCTGGCCGCAGGACGGGAGCGGGCAGCCTGTGGTGGGCCACTGCTGCATCGATTTCGGTTCGATCAAGGACGACAAGAAGCGCGATGCCCTGTCCGCCACGTTGGAGTGGCGGCCCTCGTCCACTTTCACCTTGACTGCCGATGCGTTATACACCCACTTGAACGATCCGCAGGTCGGCTATAACGAGGCCTACTATCCCGACTGGACCGGCAATTGGTCCAACGTCACGGTGAAGAACGGCCTGGTCACCGGAATGACCGTCAGCAATTTCGTACCAGAGATCGCCAATGTCTCGCAAGACCGCGTCGTCAACACGTCGCTGTTCGGTCTCAATGCGATCTGGAAGCCGAATGCCGATTTGCGTGTCAAGGGCGACCTCTATCAATCACGCGCTGTGCGCCCTGAAGGCGGTACCGACACCTTCGTGGTGGCCGGGCTGGGCGGCAACAACACGCTGACCTGGAAGGACAACAACAACGCGCTGCCCAACATTGCAGTCACCTTGCCCGATGGCCGCGATTACGCCACCGCGCTTGCGGCAGGACAGCTCGGCAACGACTACTGGAACCCGCATTACGTCGGCTTGAGCGGCTACAGTGTGCACGATACGGTGACAGGCGGCACGCTCGACGGCAGCTACAGCTTCCACGATGGTGCGCTCGAGCGCATCGACTTCGGCGTGTCCGCCACGCATCGCATCAAGACGCGCAACGACATCAGCAACGACTGGACCGGCGGCTCGAATCAATACGGCAACCTGTACGGCAGCGGCATCACCTTCGGTTCGCTTGGCGCCAACGTTGTCTCGCCGATGAGCTTGCCCAATTTCATGAAAGGCGCAGGCGGCACGTTCCCCACGACCTTTGCATCGTTCAACATTCCGGCCTATCTGGGCGCACTGCAGAAGTTGAATGGCACGCCGAACACGCAACCGGGCGTTGCCGCAGGGACGCTGTACAATTTTGCCGACACCCTGCCGCAATTCAACGCCGTCAATTCGTATGCCGTGACCGAGCAAACCACGGCAGCATATGTGGAAGCAGTGTTTGGTGGCGAGACATGGTCCGGCAACGTCGGCCTGCGTATCGTGCGTACGGCGACGTCCGCTTCCACTGCCGTCGACAATATTCTGTCGATCTATGACCCGACACCGGATGTAGCCACGTCGGCACCGCAAGTTACCTACAGTTCGCCGCAACCGATTACGGCAAATGGTTCCTATGTTGTCCCGCTGCCTTCGGTCAATTTCAGTTGGTGGATCGCGCCCAAGCTGCAATTGCGCCTGGGTGCTGCAGAAACAATTGCGCGCCCCGCGTTGAACCAGTTGGCACCTTCTTCGACAGACGGCACCATCAACCGCATTTATGAATTGTATTACTCGGGCAATGCCAACCTGAAGCCGATCAAGGCGACCCAGGCCGATGTCTCGCTGGAATGGTATTACCAGCCGAAATCTGCGCTGACAGTGGCACTGTTCGGCAAACGCATTCGCGACGATATCACTACCCAGACCACGGACGGCGTCAACATCGGCGTGGCAGGGCACTTGTATGCAATTCAGCAGCCGATCAATGGCGCCACGGGTTCAGTCAACGGCCTCGAAGTAGGACTACAGCATCTGTGGGACAACGGCTTTGGCGTCACGGCCCAATTCACTCGCAACAGCACCATTCCCGGCGTCACGCCGATGACAGTTGCATTGGGCGCATTATATGAATCCGGGCCGTATAGTGCCAATCTGTCGTGGGACCACACCGCGCGCTACCTGGCGAACGCGACGACCGAAGTGCCGCAATGGGCCAGCTATGTCGACAGCTTTGCCTGGATGACCGCGCAGGCTTCCTATGAGCTCAACAAGCAGTTCAAGTTTTATGTTGAGGGGAAGAATCTGACCAACTCGGTTTATCGGTCCGACCTGGGTCGTCCCGACGCAGCGTATGGCTTTGTCGCTTATGGCCGTAGCTATACGGCAGGCATGAGTATCAAATGGTGAAATAGAATCCCGAGACAGTCCGTGCGTCTTGCGGCGGGCTGGGGATCGATCAAGAGAAAAGAGTATTAGTGCATGAAAGCTTCCAATTGGCTTATATACACCCTGTTGACCACTGTCATGTGGGGCATCTGGGGAGCGTTCACCGGCGCTCCCAGTGACAACGGCTTTCCCGATACCCTGACCTACGTCGTATGGGCATTCACCATGATTGCACCCGCATTGTGGGCCATGAAGAAAGCCGGCTGGAAGCTGAAGAGGGACCGCCGCTCGGTCATTCTTGGCCTCGCCATCGGTTTGCTTGGTGCCGGTGGGCAAATGATCCTGTTCAAGGCGGTCACTCTGGGGCCGACCTACCTGATATTTCCCATCATATCGCTGTCTCCGGCCATCACGATCCTGCTTTCCTTCCTGTTTCTCGGGGAACGTACAGGCAAGCTGGGCATGGCCGGCATCGTGCTCGCCGTGCTATCGCTGCCGATGTTCGATTACTCGTCCGACGGCGTGGCGCACAGCTATGGCGTGTGGTTCTTTTGTTCGCTCGGAATCATGGCGGCATGGGGATTCCAGGCCTATTTCATCAAACTCGCCAACGCGACGATGGACGCGGAGAGCATCTTCTTTTACATGATGTTGACCGGACTGATGTTCATTCCGGCAGCCTTCTGGCTAACTGATTTTTCCAAGCCAGTCTACCTCGGCTTGGGCGGGCCCTATCTTGCCGCCGCCACGCAGATGCTCAACGCAATCGGTGCACTGACGCTGGTCTATGCGTTCAGATACGGCAAGGCAATCGTGGTCTCGCCGCTTGTCAATGCGGGTGCGCCGCTGCTGACTTCCGTGATTGCGCTGGCTGTGTCCCACGGCACGCCGGGCCCTTACAAGATTATCGGCATCGGCCTGGCACTGGGCGCTGCCCTGATGCTGGCACTGCAACCGGAATGATCGCCGCGCAAGTGGTACGCGTAGTTCGCAAGACAATCAATTCAGAATTCAATCGAAACACCGAGAAAAACATGCAATATTTTAGATTAAATGACTCTGACGCCGAGCCGGCAGGCGCGGCATGGACCAGCCGGGAAATCGTCCAGCAGCCGGACGTTTGGCGCAAGGTGCAAGCGCTGATGGCGGAAAATCGCAATCCCATCGACGGCTTCACGAAGCCACTGCTCGACAACCCGCGACTACGCATCATCCTGACCGGGGCAGGCACATCTGCATTCATTGGCGAGTGCCTCGCGCCCGCCATGTCGCAACAACTCGGCCGCAGGGTGGAAGCCGTATCGACCACCGATCTCGTCGCCGGCCCGGACGGATACCTGTATCACGACGTGCCGACCCTCCTGGTGTCCTTCGCCCGCTCCGGCAACAGTCCCGAAAGCGTCGCCGCCATCGATATTTGTCAACGATACGTCGCAGACTGTCATCACCTCATCGTGACCTGCAATCGCCAGGGAGAATTGGCCGCGCGTTGCACCAAGATGCAAAACGCCAGCGTGATCGTATTGCCGGAAGAAACCAACGATCAGGGCTTTGCCATGACGTCGAGCTTCACCTCGATGCTGCTCTCGGCGGCGATGGCATTTCGCGTTTTGCCCGGCGACGCCGGCACGGTCGCGACTATTTCCGGTGCCGCCGCCAAGGCGCTGGCCGACGCGGGGCCCATGTTGCGTTCGCTCGTCGCGCATCGCTTCGAGCGCGTAATCTACATCGGAAGCGGCGTATTCAAAGGCCTCGCGCGCGAGGCTGCACTCAAGATGCTGGAGTTGACCGACGGCAGAATCATTGCCACATCAGACACTTCGCTCGGCTTCCGTCACGGGCCCAAGACCATCGTCAATGGCCAATCCCTGATTATCGCCATGCTGTCAAACGAAGCCGATACTCGCCGCTACGATCTCGATATTCTCAGGGAGTTGCGCGCCGACGGCGTCGCCGGCCGCATCATTGCGCTCACCGCAATCAAGGACGAGGCAGCGCAGCATCCCGATCACCTCCTGATCGATACAATGGAAGAGGCGAGCGACCTGGCAATCTGCCTGCCTTTCATCGTGTTTGCACAATCGCTGGCATTGATGCAATCGATTCAACTTGGCATCACGCCGGACAATCCCAATTCCGCAGGGACAGTCAATCGCGTGGTGAAAGGCGTGACGATTTATCCCCCAAAATCGGCATAAGCGCGCTCCAGGCGTGCGTCACGCCTGGACGCCATGTGAAACCATCAGAGTGTTGAAGTTGGAGGGCCCAGCAACTGGCTTTCTGTCCCCATCGTCATGCTGCCTTCGTGGCGGCGGCCGACTCCGCTTCCTTCTTTAATCTCAGCCTCGGTTGTGGGGCGACCCTGTGTCCACATGGATCGCGCCCCGCGATTCCCCCACCCATGCGTAATGGCAATGTTTGTGCGGATGCGACACCATTCTTGTAACCAAGAAAAACATTGACAGCCTATTTCGTCCAAGGTTACATTTCTATTAACATATATGAAAACGATTTCACACCGCTCACTGATCAACTCAAACTTTTCCCTTTGATTGATTGGATTACATAGTTCCTGTAGATAAACATTTTCGCTCGAAGTCACCCGTGAATTCACGGCTTATCAGCTAAACAGCATGGGAGCAGGCATCGTTTGTGCAATCACACGTGCGTTTGAAGTGCCTTGTCAGGCCCCGTGATCTGGAGGTTGCATGGTTGGGCTGCAGTCGATTTTCCGTTCTTGCTTGGCAACGATTTCAGGAATATTGGAGAAAGATATGATTGGCCCGGCATTAATCACGATTTGCAGGCAGTGTTCAGCGACAAAATGTGGAAGATGATGCGCCAATATGCCGCCATCGTGTTTGGCGTTATTCAGAATATGAAAACGATTTCAATAGCAGGTTAAGCCAACATACAGCATCACCGCAGCCGGCGCGGGACAGAAGATGCAAGCAGTTGGCAGATAGAAATGTAAAGAGTTGTCAAGGCGCAGGGAGCAATGACGTTATCTGGCTCGCATCTGCAATGCAGATGCCCGGCGAGCGGAATTGCGCATAAAAACAGACGCCATCGTTGTTGAAAGTCGTACCGGGGGAAGGAATCAGGCAATTGATTTCACTACATAACCCAAGGAGACAACAACATGACTCAGAAATTTCGACTGAAAACTCTGGCCGGCGCGATGGCCTCGGCGATGATCCTGGCGATACCTACTCTCGCTGACGCAACGACAGTGACAATGAACGTCTCAAGCCAATGGGACGCGGGCTTCCAGGGCGCGGTCACCATTGCTCAAAACAACGTTGAAATCAAGCAATGGACGCTCACGTTCGATGCTGGTTTCAATATCAGCCAAATATGGAATGCCGTCGTCCTCTCCCACACCGGCACGCATTACGTCATTGGGTCGATGCCTTACAATCAGGACATACCGGTCAACGGACAAGTCAGTTTCGGATTTATCGGAGCTGGCGGTTCCATAACGCCGACTGATTTTGTCGTGACGGATGCCGCCACACCGACGCCGACGCCGGCGGGATGCTACGCCGCCTGGAATAGCAGCATCGCCTATAACGCAGGTGCAACGGTCACTTATAACGGCATCAACTATAGCGCCAACTGGTATACGCAAGCGCAAAATCCCGCAACCAACAGTGGTCCGGTCGGAACAGGCAAGCCCTGGACAGTGATCAGCACCTGCACACCCACTCCGACCCCAACACCAACGCCAACGCCAACGCCAACGCCAACGCCGACACCGACACCGACACCGACACCGACACCGACACCGACTCCGACACCGACACCGACACCGACTCCGACTCCGACTCCGACACCGACTCCGACTCCGACTCCGACGATAAGCTGCGGGAGCGCAGGTTCCAACGCCACGTTTCCAGTCGCAAATGGCGCATACACGGTGCAAACCAATTACTGGAACACGGCAGCAGCTGGGCAACAATGCTTGAGCATCAACACCGCAACGGGCGCGTGGCAAATGACCTCTTCCGGCACGGTGCCGGCAGGTGGTGCGCCAACTGCCTATCCGTCAATCTACAAAGGCTGTCATTGGGGGAATTGCTCCACCAACAGCGGCTTGCCGCTGCAATTGAGTGCCATTCAGAATGCGCCCAGCCAATGGAGCGTCACGACAGCGGGGGCAGGGCAATGGGACGTCGCTTACGACATTTGGTTTGCCAAGGAGTCCGTGATAGCCGGCCAGCCGGACGGCACCGAGATCATGATCTGGATCAACCACTCGGGTAGCGTGACACCTGCTGGTTCGAAAACCGGCAACGTGACGATCAACGGCATGAATTGGGACGTATGGACTGCACCGGTCGGCTCCGCCGGCTTCAATTCGATTTGGAATGTCATTTCGTACGTAGCGACAAGTCCTGTGACTCAGGTGAATTTCGATTTGAAACCATTTTTCAACGACACGGTTTCACGCTCGCTGTTGTCCAACAGCTGGTATTTGATCGACGTCGAAGCTGGCACCGAACCATGGCAAAACGGCGCGGGATTTGCCAGCAACAGCTTCGCCGTCAACTTCAATGGCTCGACCCCGACACCAACACCAACACCGACACCAACACCGACACCGACACCGACACCGACACCGACACCGACACCGACGCCGACACCAACGCCGACACCAACGCCGACACCGACACCGACGCCGGGACACGTACAAAATCCGTACAACGGCTCAAACAACTACATCAATCCCGACTACGCGACCAACGTCAATGCATCGATTGCCGCCGAGACGGACCCGACACTGGCTGCAAAGATGCAGACCATCAAGAACGTCCCCACCGCAGTATGGCTAGATTCGATCGACGCCATTACCGGCGGCGGTGCCAACAGTGGACGTCTCGGCCTGGAAGCGCATTTGCTCGAGGCAGTCGCGCAGCAGCAGGCTCTTGCGGCGGCCGGAAATAACCAGCCGATGACAATCACTCTGGTCATCTACGATCTACCGGATCGCGACTGCGCCGCACTGGCGTCGAACGGAACATTGTTTGGCTTGCCGGGCCTGGCCACATACGAATCGAACTACATTACGCCGATTGCGCAACTGCTTGCCGATCCGCGCTTTGCGTCGCTACGTATCGTGACAGTGGTCGAACCTGATTCCCTGCCCAACATGGTGACCAACAACACGTCCGCTTACCCGGCATGCGAAGCAGTGGCGCAAGCCAAGGAGTACGAGCTTGGTGTGCAATATGCCATCAAGGCCTTCCACCCGATTGGCAACGTGTATATCTACCTGGATATGGCACACTCGGGCTGGCTGGGCTGGACCTCCAACTCAACCCCTGCGGCGCAATACTTCGCCCAGGTTGTATCGGGCGTGTCCGGTGGCGACATGACGGTCATCGACGGCTTCATCTCGAATACCGCCAACTATACCCCGACCGTGGAACCGTTCCTGCCCAATTCAACGCTCCAGATAGGCGGCAACCCGATCGATTCCGGCACCTTCTATCAATGGAATCCGATATTCGATGAATCACACTATGTAACGACCATGAAGGCGCTGCTGGTTCAACAAGGTTTCCCGCAAAGCATCGGCTTCCTCATCGACACCTCGCGCAACGGATGGGGTGGCCCGGCTCGTCCGCAAGCCCTCAACTCAACGCCGACGACTATCGTCAGCTACATTGATGCGAATAAAATCGACCAGAGGCCATTCCGCGGCGATTGGTGCAATCAACAAGGAGCAGGTATCGGCAGCCTGCCGCAAGCCTATCCATTCGGTACAGCCAGCCCGGTGCAGGCGTTCGTCTGGATCAAGCCACCCGGCGAGTCCGATGGCACAAGCGCGCCCACACCCAACCCAAACCCGAGCGGGAAGAAATCCGACCCGATGTGCTCGCCGAGTTACATCACGAGTGCCGGCAACGCGACCGGAGCGATGGCCAACTCGCCATTGGCGGGCGCATGGTTTCCCGCTCAACTCGAGCAACTGATTATCAATGCCTATCCGGCCATCGTGCCGACTCAGGCGGCACCAGCGAAAGGGGGAAGCAATTGACGCGGGAGAGTAGTTCTTTCGATGCCGTCTAAGCCGGCAATCGGAACGCTGCCTGGGCAACAACCGTGTTTTCCAGGCAGCGCTTACTGCTCAATCCGCCTTTCACGGCGGGGGCGATTTTTAGGATTTGTGTTTGGTGCGCCCTTTTGTGCCTATGCCACCGTGTGCAGAATTCGCCGTCCGTCGCCTTCTCAATCGTGCCTTGCGGATCCAAATAACTCATGGGCGCCGGCTCCCTGTCAGAACTGACAGGTTATAAAGCCATGAGACGGATGTTAGATTCTTTTGAGAATATCGATGCCGCGCTGAGCCGTATTTTGCGTTGCAGTTTGCAACCTGTTTCAAGGGATGCGCAAGGAGAGAGGATGCCATTGTTCCGCGGTAGAGATGCGACGATCACAATAGTCGGCTGTTCAATCCCATTCTCGCGCGTTGCCTCGCTGGCCGATGATCCTTCTGCGTCGGTGATCAGTACTCGCCTTGCGAAAGCGGGTTCATGAAGCGAGAAGTCAGGAGAACCGAGCCATCGGCATCTGTGCCGCAGGCCGCGCATACCGCATCAACCCCGGGAGTGATAGACCGGCGCCACGCCACACTGCAGCAATACAAACTGGCCGATGCCGTATCCTCCAGCCCTCGAGTCGCGACGCAGTTGGCGCTCAATGAACGCATCGACATCCACCCAGCCCTTAGGCCGCCGGTTCCAGGCGCATCGCGTATCGCGCAGAGAGAGTCTATCGATCTCGGGCCATCAGCAAAGAGACGATCATTACCAGCCAGTTGCCGGTTGATCACTGGCACGCATGGATTGGTGACGCCACCATTGCCGACGCCATTCTCGACCGCATCATGCAGCGCAACCACCGCTTCACACTGACCGGCGAGTCGCTGCACGCCGAACGACCAAAAACCAGCAAAAAGGAGAAAAACACTGACCTATCGTGCGCAAGACGTAACGATCAAGAAGCTGAGCTTGCCCCCGAAAACCGTATCCCTTGCTGAAGGTTTAAAATTCAGTCAAGGA